>JAFPZD010000173.1 GCA_017417465.1 Prevotella sp.
GCCTGAGTATCCCACCATTGTCTATTCCAAGATACTGCGCGAGCTCTATCCCGATGTGCCCATCGTGCTGGGAGGCATCGAGGCCTCGTTGCGCCGTCTCACCCATTACGACTACTGGCAGGACTGCCTGCGCCCCTGCATTCTCTGCGATGCCCCTGCCGACCTGCTCATCTACGGCATGGGCGAAAAGCCCATCGTCGAGATAGCCCGTCGTGTTTCCGATGGTTATGCCATCGGAGAAATACACGACATCCCCCAGACCGTCTACCTCTCTTCCTCCGTCACCCCCGAGCCCGACGACATCGTGCTCCACAGCCACGAGGAATGCCTCCGCAACAAGCGCGCCCAGGCCGAGAACTATCGCCACATCGAGGAGCAGTCTAACATGATGCATGCCCACCGCATCCTCCAGCCCTTAGGCCCTCATCCCTCATCCCTCAGCCATCATCCATCATCCATCAACCATCATCCATCTACCGTCGTCGTCAATCCTCCCTATCCCCCCATGACCCCCGCCGAGATTGACGCCTCCTTAGACCTGCCCTACACCCGCCTGCCCCCTCCCAAATACAAGGGCAAGCGCATTCCGGCCTACGAGATGATTAAGTTCTCTGTCAACATCCATCGCGGCTGTTTCGGAGGCTGTGCCTTCTGCACCATCTCCGCCCATCAGGGCAAGTTCATTACGTGCCGCTCCAAGGAGAGCATACTCCGCGAGGTCAAGCAGGTCATCCAGATGGATGGTTTCAAGGGCTACCTCAGCGACCTTGGCGGACCTTCTGCCAATATGTATGGCATGCAGGGCCGCAATCGCAATATCTGCGAGAAGTGCAAGCGCCCCAGCTGCATCCATCCGCAGATATGCCCCAACCTCGACACCAGTCACCAGAAGCTGCTCGATATCTATCATGCCGTCGACGCTCTGCCTGGCATCAAGAAAAGCTTCATCGGCAGTGGTGTGCGCTACGACCTGCTGCTCTATCATAGCAAGGACGAGGATGCCAACCGCAGCGCCCAGGAGTACACCCGTGAGCTCATCACCCGCCATGTCAGCGGACGCTTGAAGGTCGCTCCAGAGCACACCAGCGACCATGTGCTCAACCTCATGCGCAAGCCCTCTTTCCAGCAGTTCTACGACTTCAAGCGTCGCTTCGACCGCATCTGTCGTGAGGAAGGCCTCCACCAGCAGATTATCCCCTATTTCATCTCCAGCCATCCCGGTTGTACGGAGGCCGATATGGCCGAGTTGGCTGTCATCACCAAACGCCTCGACTTCCAGCTGGAGCAGGTGCAGGACTTCACCCCCACCCCCATGACCATCTCCACCGAGACCTGGTATACCGGCTTCGACCCCTACACCCTGAAGCCCGTTCAGAGTGCCAAGAGCCAGCACGACAAGCTCGCCCAGCGCCAGTATTTCTTCTGGTACAAGCCCGAGGCGCGTCGTGCCATCGAGCAAAGCCTGCGCCGCTTAGGCCGTCCCGACCTCATCCGCGAGCTCTGTCCCCGAGCTCCCCGTCATTCTGGGCCCCAAAAATCCAAGCGTGGCGGTCGGCACCAGCAATAAAAAAATGGTGCCGAGAAGCAATACGCTCAGCACCATTTTCATATACTTAGGGAAAAACACTATTTCTTTTCTTCCTCTTCGCTGCAGACGTGGGGCTTGGGGAGTTTGGCATTGATGCCCATAGTCTGGATGGCAGCCAGGAGCTGGTCGGCAGTAAGGCGATCGGCATGATAGGTCACGGACATGGCCTTGCGACGGGCACTGACATTGACGTCGGCAACACCATCAATGAGCATCACGGTCTTCTCGGTCTGCAGGGTGGCTTGCTCGGCAGGCAACAGGAGATAGGCATAGCCGCCCTCACTGCCCTGAAGGTAGTTGCTGGGGGTGTAGCCGGCCTCTGTGATGGTCTGGCGAATGGCGTCGCGTGAGGTCTTAGCAGTCTGATAGGTGACGGCCACGGTATGTTTGCCGATGCGGGGCACCACGGTGTCAACACCTGCCACCTGGGAAAGGCTCTTCTGGATGCGGTCGGAGCATTTACGGCAATGCATGTCGTCAATGCGATAGGTGGCGGTCTGCGTATTTTGAGCCATGGCTCCCAACGTAAGGAGGGAGACCATGGCGATAAGTGTGAGTTTCTTCATTATTTATTTGATGACAACTTTTTTACCATTAACGATATTGATGCCCTTCTGCAGACGGCTCTGGCGAACGCCCTGCAGGTTGTAGATAACTACCTGCTCGGCATTGGCGGCATTGACTTCGGCAATTCCCGTGCCTCCGGTTGTGATGCTGATGGGCAGCAGCTGGTTCTCGGTGGTTGACTTAGCCACGAGGATGGCTACCATATCGATGTTCTCCAAGTTGGTGTCCTTAGCCCATTCGGCAATCTTGTGCAGTTGCTGATTGGCCGTAGCGGTGCCGTTGTTGACAGCAATGGTGGCATCGCCCTGTGTCAGTGTACCGGCAGTAGCACTCGTCTCTGCGAGGTTAGCGCCGCTAATCTTCACCACCTTGTTGAGGTTGGCGGCAACGTTCACTTCTGCGAGGGTGCCTTCAATGATGGCAGGCTCGCCGATAGGAGTCTGTGTGAACTCGCTCTTGGGAGTATCCTCGGTTTCCTTCATCTGCGGATTGCCAGAAGCCGTGCGCTTCACGACATAGAAGAAGCCATTGACCTTGTTGCCTTCCTGCAGATACTTTTCGATAAGCGTGGTGTACTGCATCCAGCAGCCACCCGTAGCATCCTGCAGCCAGATGGTAGAGTAGCCATCAGCAGACATGCCCGTTATCTCGGCATCGGTCAGCATGACCTTAGCGTAAGCACCATTCTCCAAGGCATTGAAGGCAGCGATATTGGCACACTCGGTATAGTTAATGGCGGGGAATGCCACCGTAGCATCATTCTTGGGAGCCAGCGTCACGACGGCATTAGCCAGATAAGGTGTGGCGTTGTTCAAGAAACGCACGCCCTCAGCATTGCCCGTCCAGGTGTTGCCCTCCAGACCTGCCGGTGTAGCAGTAAAGTTGAGGGTTCCGGTGCCTGCATAGGTAAAGTCAATCTTAACGATGGCATAGCCTGAGGGAGCCGTGAAGGTCAGAGTAGAGTATTCCTTATACATCGACAGACAGTTGCCGCGGTTTGTGTCCTTGAAGATGCGCGAAGGAGCGGAGCCTGCGGTAATCTGCAGCAGGACGTTGTCAACCAGGAATTCATCGTTGAGTATCCAGCCAGCCTTGTCGTTGATGTTTGTACCCACGGCATGCAGGGCATCGGTGGTGAAGTCGAAGGTCACGCTTGTAGGCTGTGCGCCAGCTGGCACGATAGCGTCCTGAGAGATGGGTATCAAGAACCAGCCCGTCATGTAGAACAAGACGACGCCAGTTATCTTGCTGGCTTCCTCGGGCCATGTGTAACCGTCGGGAAGTACGCCGAACAAGTCGCGTGATCTCATGGTGTTGCCAGCTGCATCCTTCAATTGCTTGTTATAGCCAGTGCCAATCTGGGTAATGGTAACATCACTGATAGTGACCAGCTTGCCGTAGTTAGCCTGTACAGAAGCCTCAGCAATGGTCATCGGCGTGCCTACCATCTCGGCAGCAGAACTTGTATAGGACGACAGCGAGGGGTCTTCTACAGTCAGAGAATACTCCAAACCCTGCGAGGGTGTGTTGACATAGTCAACATCCTCAGTACCTTTTTTTCCGACAATATAGCCATTGAGCTTCGTTCCCACGGTGAGGTTGACACCCTTGATAGCTGTAGCTCCTGAAGCGTCCTCCACGTAGAACACGTTATACAGCGAGGCATTGACGCGAGCGTCAGTGAGTGTCAGTTTCACGACTTTGCCGTCTTCAACGGCATTGAACTGTGCGATGTTGGCAGCTTCCACATCCTGGGCGCTGGCCGTCATGGGCAGCGTCAGAAGGGCTGTCAACGTCAGAAAGAATGTAGATAATTTCTTCATAAGCGTTTTATTTATATTAATAATGTGTACTTTCGACGGTGCAAAAGTACACATTTTCGCCGACACCGGCAATACCTAATAGTAGTTATTTTGCACTCGGGTCGTACTTATTTCACGTTACCCACCTTAATTAAGTACTCACCAATTTGTACGGCGTTGAGGGCTGCACCCTTGCGAATCTGGTCGCCAGAGAGCCAGAAGGTCAGACCATTCTCGTCGCTCAGGTCCTTGCGTACACGGCCTACGAAGACATCGTCCTTGCCGGCAGTGTCCAAAGGCATGGGATAAGTCAGCGTGCTGGGATCATCGACGAGTGTACAGCCAGGAGCGGCAGCGATGGCCTTCTGTGCATCCTCGACGCTGATGGGCTTCTCCGTCTCAATCCACACACTCTCAGAGTGGCTGCGCAGCGAAGAGACACGAACACACATGGCCGAGCACTTGGCATCGGTATGCATAATCTTGCGCGTCTCGTTATACATCTTCATCTCTTCCTTGGTATAGCCGTTGGGCTGGAAGACGTCAATCTGCGGAATGACGTTGTAGGCCAGCTGATGGGGGAACTTCTTGATGGTCTTCACCTGACCGGTCTCCACCATCTCCTTGTACTGCTGCTGCAGCTCTGCCATAGCAGCGGCACCGGCACCTGAGGCACTCTGATAAGAAGAGACGTGGATGCGCTTGATGTGACTGATGTTCTCCAGGGGCTGCAGGACCACGACCATCATAATAGTGGTGCAGTTGGGGTTGGCAATGATGCCACGGGGACGCTTCAAGGCATCCTCGGCATTGCACTCGGGCACCACCAAGGGCACATCGTCGTCCATGCGGAAAGCGCTGCTGTTGTCAATCATCACGGCACCATACTTCGTGATGGTCTCGGCAAACTCCTTCGA
>JAFPZD010000174.1 GCA_017417465.1 Prevotella sp.
CAGCATTCAACCCTTGTCGCGTACCTACGGCACGCTCGCTACCCCAGCCCTGTGTACCAGCCATTAAAATGGCTGGCTACCATTGTCTGATGCCTACGGCATCGGCTGTGCAGAACTTACGCAAAACTTGCGAAACTTGAATAGAATAAGCCTGATGTTGAGCAGTTTAAAAGTCTAAATATCCTTTATGCCAATAGTATCAAATACAAATAGCGCTCCAGATTCCCATCGCCACCAAACTAACCAATCTCCCCTCCCTTGGGGAGGGGTAGGTGGTGGGCTCTATGTCATCGAAGAGGCTAAGTTGCGGCGCAACCTTCGCCTGATAGCCGACGTAGCACGTCGCGCCGACGTGGAGATCATCCTGGCGTTCAAAGCCTTCGCGTTGTGGAAGACGTTTCCCATCTTCCGCGAGTATATCCATGCCACGACGGCCAGCTCGCTTAGCGAGGCACGCTTGGCTGTCGAGCAGTTTGGGGCGCTCGCCCATACCTATTCGCCGGCCTATACCGACGGGGAGATTGACGAGATTGTTAGCTGCTCGTCGCATCTGACGTTCAACTCGCTGACGCAGTATGAGCGGTATCATGAGCGGGCGGCGAAGTGCTCGATTGGACTGCGTGTCAACCCCGAATACAGTGAGGTGGGAACGCTGCTCTACAACCCCTGTGCACCGGGGACACGCTTCGGCGTGACTGCCGACAAGCTGCCCGACGTGCTGCCACCCGACATCGAGGGCTTCCACTGCCACTGCCATTGTGAGAGCGGTGCCGACGTGCTCGAGCGCACCTTAGTGCATATTGAGGAGAAGTTCAGTCGCTGGTTCCCCCAGCTGAAATGGCTAAACCTCGGCGGCGGACACCTGATGACGCGCCGTGACTACGACGTGGAGCTGCTCATCTCCATCCTTCAGGGACTGCACCAGCGTTACCCGTGGCTGAAGATTATCCTCGAGCCGGGCAGTGCCTTTGCCTGGCAGACGGGACCTCTCGTCAGTCATGTCGTCGACATCGTTGAGGACAAAGGCATTCGTACTGCCATCCTCGACGTCAGCTTCACTTGCCACATGCCCGACTGCCTCGAAATGCCGTACTATCCGGAGGTGAGGGGAGCCGAAACTGTAGAAGCCCCCTCGGGAGGCGAAGGGGGTGCTCACACTTATCGTCTTGGCGGCAACAGTTGCCTGAGTGGCGACTTCATGGGGAATTGGCAGTTCGACCATGAGCTGCAGGTGGGCGAGGAGGTCATCTTCGAAGACATGATACACTATACGACGGTGAAGACGACGATGTTCAATGGCATTGGTCATCCCTCCATTGCCATGCTCCATACCGACGGCCGCCTTGAGATGCTCCGTGAGTTTACCTACGAGGATTATCGCGACCGTATGGATTGATAACGGTGTCCGCGGTTTTTGGGGGAGGTGATTGGCTTTGCAGGCTAATGGGCCGGCACGGAGCCATGCGGCTTAAACCCAAACCCATATAAAGCATTTCCTTTACACCAGTAGAATAAAAAGTTGCTATTTATAGAGGAAATCGGTCGTTAGCACAAGAGACTGCGTTTGGTTTTAATCCTTCACTTTTGGTGTATACGTCTGTGTATCAGGCGAATGTGGTGAAGGGTTCGTTTCGTATGTCCTGCCCTTGGTGAATAAGTGGCTTCTGGGTAGTTGACAAGGGCTCGTTGCTATCATTATTTCTGTTCTTAACTGAAAAACATCCTGCATACCCTGCATACCCTGCGCAGGGTGTGCAGGATGTTTTTCG
>JAFPZD010000175.1 GCA_017417465.1 Prevotella sp.
AACGGTGCACGCAAGGCCATGCCCAAGGGCTGGCAGATGCCGAGCATCGACGAGATGTATGCCTTCGTCAACGACCTGCAGGCCGACACGCTGCTGCTGGGCGACTTCCTCAAGGACCGCAGCTACGAGTGGGACCGCATGCTGCTTGAGGGCCTCGACACGCTCCACCTGCAGCTTCAGCCCAACGGCTACGTTGACCAGAACGGCACGCTCATGAGGTACGAGGCTATGGGCGCATGGCTCACGCGCAACACCGTCCACCGTGGCAGCCCCGTCAGCTTCGAAATAGAGGAACGTACCTCCACTCTCTATCCCATGGTCATCCACGACAAGTGCTGCGGCTTCACCGTCCGCGGCTGCCGCATGGCGCCCTCCGCCTATAACGAGATGCTGAAGGAGAGGTTCGCAGATATCGAGTCCGCCTCCTCGCGCCGCAAGCTGCCCATGCAGTTGGTCAACAGCAACGGTCCGCTTGGCAGCTACTACACCTACGGAGCAGACCGACAGAGCGTGTTCTTTGATTATTCAAGCAATCAGAAGGGCGGAGGCACCGAACAGCGTTCTGGAGTACTCTTTAAGAAGAACAAGAACCAAGATACAGACTGGACGTTTGAGTCCAAAAACCTTGTACCATTAGATGTAAACGGGAACGATCCGCAACGCATCCTCAGAAAAGTGGCTGCCCAAAGCAATGCTGAAGGTTATGAGAATGTAATTTATGCATCGTGGAGCAAGGAGTTCCGCGTGTTCTTCGATGGCACGACTAAAGGCAGTATCCCCGAGCAATCCGCTGTGATGGGCGAGGGCGTAGTGAACATTACCATCTTTGGCGACTCTATCAAGAACCATGCAACCCTCGACGGCTATACCACACGTCCACTACTTGACAAAGACGGCAAAGAATATCTATGGACTATGCCGACTTTCAACGGAAAAGACAAACTCAAATGGATGATATATAACGACAACCTTATCGGGGATCTCAGGAGAGAGTACTTCGCCCGTGCCTTCAACCTCCGTTGCATCCAAGACCAGACGGGCGACGGCGTGGAGGAAATCGTGATGAACGTGGGCAACAAGATTGCCGTGTTCGACGGTGTTTCGCTCCGTTGCCTCCGTGAGCGCGTCTATGCCGATGAGGGCTGCTACATTGGCACCCCCAACCTGCGGTATGACGTGGCCGACGTGAACGGCGACGGCTACGAGGACATCGTGATGGTGGTCAACACCAACGACGTCGGTAGTCTGCGCGTTTACAGTCAAGGACACATTGACGAGGAGCCAATCTTCACCAAAGCCCTTGGCTCAAACAGTCTCTTCTGCGACGTGAAGGTCGGCAATTTGAGCAATAGCGACCTGCCCGAGATTGCCATCTTGACGCGAGGCTTGAGGAGTAACTCGAACGTACAACTGGAAAAGCAAGGTTACCTCTATGTGTCACGCTTGATGTTCGATAATAATGACATGAAACTGAAGGAAAATATCATTCTGGCCAAGACTTCCGTTGATTGTTTTGCCAACAATGACGTAAAGTGCCACCATTTGGGCAATATGGATTTGGTGTTCGGCTATTTCCGTGGGCACGAATACACCCAAGACCTCATTGTCGGCGACGGACTTTGGCGCTGGGATGAAACTCAGCAAAAGCCCACATACAGAGTTCAGGTGTTGCCCCAAACAAAAGATTTTCGCACAATCGCCGCTGATGCTATTGCAGCAGTGCAAACCCGCGATAAAGATAAAGAACTCTTATTGTTCATTTGGAACAGACCTATAAGTCGTGATTCTGAGAATGGGTGCCCAGTTATGCAATCACAGTTGGGCGAACGATGGTTAACGGATGATGGAACTACATTAGATGGCAGGTATGATTTTGCCACTACTGTTTTTGGATGGGGCAATGTTGGGCCAAACTACGATGACAAGAACTTTGAAACAACAGCATTTTATAATATGAGCAGTGGTAATGACCTCAACAGCCATCCCGTGCTCTGCAAGTTTGCCGATCGCGACATAGCCAAGCGCTTCAAGTTCATCAAATACGAAGTAGCGTTCAGTGAGCCGCGCATCTATGCCGCCATTGCCGCATCACCTTACTATGAGGGCCTGCCGAGCATGCAAGGTGCAGAAACCACCTGGGGCAAGACCTCCTCGACCACTGACAAGACACTGAAGTCCGACACATGGGGTGGCTCCGTCATTGCCGGCTTCGAGCACTCCTTCAGCATGCCCTTCTTCAGCTCGGCAGGGGTGAGCGTGGAGTTCACGACCAAGGTCAGCGCCTCGGCCAGCATTGCCACCGAGCACGAGGAAACCATTTCATACGGTCAGTCCTACAGCACGACGACGGAGCATGGCGTGGTGATGCAGGCCACGCCCTACGACGTCTACACCTACGAAATCATCGGCACCGACGACCCCGACGAGATAGGCACGGAGTTCGTCGTGGCAATGCCTCGCCAGCGTACCTTCATCGCTCTCGGACTTCAGGACTATGTGCGCCTGACGGCCGACCAGAGGGGCGTGGGCCGTCCGCAGGACCACCTGACGTCAACGCCCGGCCAGCCCTTCACCTATCCCACGAACTACGACAACGTGCCGCGCATCATCCGTAACGACGATGCCTATCCCTTCCTGAAAGGAAAGGCCGTGAACGGCGCCGACGTCAACGAGAATGCTGTCGCGGGCGGCCTCAAGACCACACGCTCCATCAGCCTGTCGAGCAGCGGCACCAATACCACGTCGGTAGAGATTGGCGTGGAGACGGAACTCGTCACCACCGCAGGCGGCACGAAGGTCGGCGTGGGCTTCAACTACGGCCACACCATGGAGAAGTCACACACCATCGGCAAGGAGCTGTCGGTGGAAGGCCAGGTGATCGGTATGCCCTCCGGCGTCGACAGTCAGCAGTACCCCTCGTTCTTCTGGAACGTTGTCTGGTACTACGTCAAGGACGCCAACGGCGAGATCTATCCCGTGGTGAACTACATCGTGACGCGATAACAGGATAAACCGAAAATTATCCTACACTTCCTACACTTCCTACACCTAAATTTGGGTGTAGGAAGTGTAGGAAGTGTAGGATGTTTTTTGGTTAATCTCTTCAAGTTTCGCAAGTTTTGCGTAAGTTCTGCACAGCCGATGCCGTAGGCATCAGACAATGGTAGCCAGCCATTTTAATGGCTGGTACACAGGGCTGGGGTAGCGAGCGTGCCGTAGGTACGCGACAAGGGTTGAATGCTG
>JAFPZD010000176.1 GCA_017417465.1 Prevotella sp.
GTGAAAGAGTAATAAATAAGGAATGATGATGAAAGATATAAGAGTAAAGACAAAGGGCTTGGTGATAGGTGTTTCACTTTTTCACCTTTTCACCTTTTCACCTATGGCGAACGCCCAGCAGCGTTCGTGGACGGCTGACAACGGCAATGGCACTTACACCAACCCGTTGTTTTACGACGAGTTCTCCGACCCCGACATCCTCCGAGTAGGCGATGACTACTATCTCGCCGGCACGACGATGCACACCGTGCCAGGACTTGTCATCCTCCATTCCAAAGACCTTGTCAACTGGGAGAACATCAGTTATTGCTTCGACCGTTTCGACTTCGCTGACGATGCCTTCTCGCTGAAGAACCATCAGGAGATCTACGGCCAGGGCGTCTGGGCGCCGGCCATCCGCTATGCCAACGGCCAGTTCTATGTGTTCACCAATATCAACGGCAAGGGTCTGCAATGCTACACCTCGAAGGACATCCGCGGACCGTGGGAGCACCACAACATGCAGGGACGTATCTACGACCTCAGTGTGCTCTTCGACGACGACGGTAAGATCTACGCTATCCACGGCTATGGCGAGGTGAAGTGTACGGAGCTGAAGCCCGACATGAGCGGTCCCATCGAGGAGACGGAGCGCACCATCATCCCTGAGGGCAATGCCGTCGGCGAGGGCCATCACATGTATAAGATAGGTGGCATGTACTACCTCATCTCTACCGACTACATGCCCAACGGTCGCACCCTCTGCTCCCGTTCCAAGAGCATCTGGGGTCCCTACGAGACCATCACCATCACTGCCGACGAGACCTTCGGCTATCATGCTGCGCCGCTCACCCAGGTGCCTTGCGATGTGAAATACCGCATCGGCGAGGACGGAACGAAGTTCGGCATTCCGGAGGTGGATCGTGATGCCACGGCCTGCACCAACATCCATCAAGGCGGCATCGTCGAGGATCAGAGCGGACAGTGGTGGGCGCTGCTGATGATGGACTTCCACAGCATCGGCCGCACCGTTACCCTTGCGCCCATCACTTGGAAAGACGGCTGGCCCATGCTCGGCCTCGAAGGTAACCTCGGCCGTGCGCCTCGCACTTGGTTCAAACCGAATATTCGGGGGAACGGAGGTACGGGGGTACGAGGGTACGAGAATACCTCTTTTGCCCCATACGACCGCTGTGATGATTTTGAGTATTCTCGCGCCACCGCACCTTCGCACCACCGCGCCACCGATAAATCTCTCAAGCCCATCTGGCAGTGGAACCACAACCCCGACGACAGCAAGTGGAGCCTGAAGAACGGTCGTCTGCGCCTTCAGTCGATGCCTGCCGAACAGCTGATGTGGGCCCGTAACACCCTTACCCAGCGCGTCATCGGCCCCAAGAGCATCGTCACTGTCGAGCTTTATATGAAAGGCATGAAGGACGGCGACGTCGCTGGCTTGGGCAACATCAACGTGCCCTGTTCCTGGATCGGCATTGTTAAAGGTGGAAAGGTGAAAGGGTCAAAAGGTGAAGAAGTTTATACTTTACGCTGCTTCGAGCAGGCCACCAACGACACCACAGACATATCTCTCACCTCTCACCTCTCACCACTCACCTCTAAACTCTACCTCCGCATGGTGGGCGACTACGACAACGACCGTGCCCACTACGAATACTCGCTTGACGGCACGCAATATCAGCAGCTGGGTCGTGAGATGTCCTTGAGCTATCAGCTCATCTCCTTCCAGGGTTCGCGTCACGCCCTCTTTGCCTTCAACCACAAAGGCCTGAAAGGCGGCTATGCCGAATTCGACAATTTCACCGTCGAGGAGCCTCTGGCAGACCGCAGTCAGAACATCCCGCTCGGCAAGACCGTCCGTATCGTCAATCTGGCTACAGGCAAGCCCGCCATCGCGACCAC
>JAFPZD010000177.1 GCA_017417465.1 Prevotella sp.
CGACAACATTGCGCCCTTGTCGCGTACCTAAAGGCACGCTTCCACCGTCCCGTCTTCTTCCCAGTCATTTCGCAACCCCTACGGGGTAGCTGTATGGCTGGCTACCACTATCTGATGCCTACGGCATCGGTTGCCCAGAAACGTGTAGAAGAGTGTACAAATAGGTCAACTGCTATATCATTGCCTTTTTTTTGAAGACAACATAGACGATAAAGACAACATCAATGATAGGGACAACACTAAAGAATCCTTCACCATAAAAAGCTTGTAATGAGTCGGGTACGCAAAATGTGAAGGGTTGCAAGAAAAGCGACGTCCCACCCCGCCTGTCCGTTGTTACGGAACAGGCAGGGCAGGGCGCAAAGCTGTTGTTAGTGTCGTGACGGCAGACTCCTGCCGTACTGACGGATGGGCCTATAGTGTCCCCATCTATGACGGTAGAGAGCGTCAGGGCTTACTCGCCGCGCATCATCGTGTTGAACACATCGAGCGTCACTTCCTTCCGATTGAGCTTCACCACCTGCTTCAGGGCCTGGGTAAGCTTCATGTCGATGGCACGCTCCACGTAGTTCTCTGCATTCTCGCGCTTTTTCAGCTGCTCTTCGGCATACTGCTCCAACACGTCTTCAGGAACATTCGACATGCCATACTGGGCAAACTGCTGGCGCACGGCCTCCTTGGCAATAGCCTTCAGGTCAGCGTCCTCAATCTTAATACCCGTAGCGGCTACCAACTGCTCCTTAATCAGGTGCCACTTCAGCTCCTTAATGCTGCCAGCGAAGTTCTGCTCCACATAGTCGGCACCCTTGTCCTTGTTGGCGTGCAGCATGACGCGCTTGAGGATAGCCTCTGGGAACGTCAGTTCTCCGACCTTATCCTCCACGTACTTACGGACGTCGAGCATGAATTTGTAGTCGCTGTTGCCAACAAGCTGAGGACGGATGCTGTCGGCAATCCGCTGACGGAAGTCGGCCTCCGTCTTGCAGTCCTCACCAAACACGCGCTCGAAGAGCTTCTCGTCTACGGCGGCGGGCTGGAAATGACGAATCTCAGTGACCTGGAAACTAAAGTCGCTGGTGAGCTCTTTCACGTCGTCCTTCTGCACCTTCAGCAGGGCAGCCACCTCAGCATCGTTGTCAGGATAGGCCTTCTTCGGGTTGAATATAATAATGTCGCCAGGCTTAGCACCGTCGAACTTCTTTCGCTCATCGTCGTCCTTCACGTAGCTGGGCATGACGAGAGCACCCTCGACCTCCATGCCGCCCTCGAGCGTGTTGCCCTCGGCGTCGAGCTGGCGCAGGTCACCCTTCAGTGTGTCGTTACCGCTCCACTCCTGAGCCTCGACAAACTCGCCGGCCTGCGAGGCGAACATCTGCACCTGATCGTCGATGATCTTGTCGTCGACCTTGATGTCGTAGTAATCCACAGTGTCGTTACCCGTCAGCTCAGCCTTGAACTCGGGAGCCACGGCAATGTCGAAGACGAACTCGAAGGGGCCGTCGCCCTCCAGATTCTGTGGCTGCTGCTTCTCCTCGTTGGGGAGGGGCTCGCCCAGCATCTGAATCTTGTTCTCACGGATATACCCATAGAGCTTCTCGCCCAGCACGCGGTTCACTTCGTCAACCTTCACGGCTGTGCCAAACTGCTTCTTGATGAGTCCCATCGGCACCATGCCTGGGCGGAAGCCAGGCACGTTGGCCTTCTTACGATATTCCTTTAACTTCTTGTCTACCTGCTCTTGGTAGTCAGCCTGCTCAACGGTAATGGTCATCAGACCGTTCACCTTGTCGGCGCACTCAAACTGAATGTTCATCTTTACTTGGTTCTTATCACTATTAACTATTCTCTAAAATACACTCTCATCGCCACCCTACCCTGACCTACGTGCTACACCTTATTATATATACGCGCGTATGAGGGCTTGTGGGGGGCTTTTCGAAGGACGTTCTCGACTTTCGGGCTGCAAAATTACGCATTATTGATGAGAAAACGGCACAATTACCATTTTTTAACGCCCATTAGCCTTCACAACAAGGGATTAGTCTGGTTTGAAGACAACACATACCATCGCAACAAAGCTCATGACAGAGACAACATGCTCAGTCAATCGACCAATTCTGGTTCAAAGGTAAAGCCTCAGCGAGACGGTGCTACCAGTGAACGAGACGTCGAGTGGACGGTCCTTCAGCAGCTTGCGCTTCACATAGTAAGTAAGCTCGGTAGCGCCAATGCCGATGGCAGCACCAGCACAGACATCGTGCAGATAGTGGCGGTCGAGACGCAGGCGGTCGGCGGCAACCAGCGTGGCCAGGCCATAACCGCCTACAGTGACCCAGGGCGAGACGTGCCCATACTCATGGCAGAGCATGGTGGCGCCAGCGAAGGCAAAGGTGGCATGACCCGACGGGAACGAGCGACGATCGCTCTTGTCTGGACGGCGCTCGCCTACCAGTTGCTTCCCGCTATATGTAACGGCTGTTGAGAGCGCATAGGCAGCCAAGGCGGTGGCCGTCGTCTCGACCCACGACGCACGGTTGTCGACGCCACAGACTTTCAACGCAAACACGGTGGCCATCGGCACATGCTGAAGCAGGTCGTCGACAGTGTCGTCGCGATGTTGGGCGCCAACTGGGGAAAAAGCCAGACAAGCGCACAGCAGAAGCGCAGTTCGAAGCATGCAGTTCATCGTTTCCTATTCGAAGACAATGTCGCCGAAGAAGTCGGGACAGTGGAAGTCAGGTCGCGGCAGGCCAATGGGGAAGTAGGTGAGGAAATGGGGCTTCGTGAGTCGGTCGCCACACTTGTAGAAGTTGGCACGGGCATGCCGTCCGCTGAGCGACGACAGGTCGTCGTGGAAGAAGGTTGCGATGGGAATGGCCATCGACAGTTCCCACGCACAGTCGCCGTCAGTGAGGGGCCGAATGCCGCTGCCCAGCGACGAATGGCGACTGATAGCGGCCATTATGTCAGCGGGGGCCATCTCGCGGTTATGGCGGTTTTTGCCATAGCCTACCAGCAGGCGCCCAGCGCAGTTACACTCTATATTATAATAAGGTGAAGGGCGGTCAGACTGGGAGGAAGGCTGGAGAAAGAACTCTACGCAAGAGTCTTCCCAGACGGGACCACCGTCGGCAGTGGCTTCAGCACGGATGCAGTCTTCGCGGACATGCCAGGCGAGCAGTAGTTCCTGGTTGTTGTGTGCGATGCGCAAATGCACTTCAGGCATGTAGGGATACTGAGCACGCCATGGGGCCTCAGCCAATGTCAGGGGGAGGGCACACTGTTCAAATTCGTCGTTTGACGTAACAAATGGAATGATCATAGTCGTTCGTCGTTATTTTTTCGGCGCATAGTGCGCCACAGTTTCTTTCATCATCGTCTCATGGGCACAGACCTCTTGATAGAGGCGCAGCTGGTTGCGGGCACGGTCGAGGTTATGGTCAGCATACTGGCACTTCCAGTAGTGGTCGCCCGACAGGTAGTCCCAGAGGAAACGCACGCCCTGCATGAAAGGAAACAGCTCGGCTGCATAGGGCAACAGCTCGGTTTCGAGTGGTGTCAGGAACTGACCGGCCGTCAGCAGATAGCCCTCAGTGAAAGCCTTGAAAATGTCGTCGCGGAAGCGCACATTGCCAAGGTCAGCATCGTCCTCGCGAGTGGCATTGGCGGCAGAGCGCAAAAAATCGCCATAGTCGCTGAAGAAGAGGCTTGGCATCACTGTGTCAAGGTCGATAACCAGAAGGCACTCGCCCGTTTGGGCATCGAACAGCATGTTGTTGACCTTCGTGTCGCAATGGCAGATGCGCTGTGGCAGGCGTCCCTCACGGGCCAGACGCTCACCTTGACACATGCGCTCGGCATCAGCATCGATGGCTGCCAGCAGGTCGGCCACCGAGGCGGCACGTCCTGCCACGTCACGACTGACAGCCTCGTGCAGCTGCGACAGGCGGAACTCCATGTCGTGGAAATGGGGGATAGTGACGCCCAGGGGCTCGCTGAGGTCGCTCAGCATCAGCTCGAACTCGCCAAAGGCGCGGCCTGCCTCGCGACTGTAGTGTGTGTCGACAGTCTCGACAGTGACGGCGCCAGCAATAAAAACGGTCATGCGCCAGTAGTTGCCATCGGCATCGCGGGTGTAGGTATGGCCGTCAGCGGTTGTGGGCACCAGCTGCAGCACGCGACGCGCCAGGTCGGCCGTGCCCTGCTGCTCCAGCTTGCGGCGCAGATGGCTGGTCACCAGTTCAATGTTGTGCTGCAGCAGGGCGACGTCAGTGAAAATGCTGTCGTTGATGCGCTGCAACACGTAGTCGGGAGTGCCGGCATCCTCGGTTCTCACCCTGTAGGTGTCGTTAATCAGGCCATGGCCCAACGGCTCGATGGCAGTTACAGTACCCTCGGTAGCGAAACGGGCTACGATGGCTGAAAGTGTTGGTAGTGTATTCATTTTGTCGGTCTTTGGCTGCAAAGGTACGAATAAGTGGTCAATAAAACAAATAAAACGGCTTGTTTTTCGTTAATTCTATAAAACAACCTAAAACGAAAGAAACATGACAGAAGGAACAAGAGTACGGACATACGACGGTCCAGTGAAACGTTACGTGCAGACCATGGAGCTGAAGGACGACCCACAGCTGATAGCACTCTATCGCAAGGCCCACAGCCGCGAGGAGGCCTGGCAGGAGATTCTCGACGGCATCCGCCAGGTGGGCATCCTCGAAATGGAAATCTACATCCTTGGCAACCGCTTAGTGATGATCGTAGAGACGCCCCTCGACTTCCAGTGGGACGAGGCGATGGCACGTCTGGCTACGCTGCCACGCCAGCAGGAGTGGGAACAGCATGTCGCACAGTTCCAGCAGTGCGCTGCCGAAGCCACCAGCGACGAGAAGTGGCAGCTGATGGAGCGCATGTTCCACTTGTACTAAGAAACAGGATGTAATCATCAAGGCGTGCACCGCTCTTTGCGATGCACGCTTTTTCTTATTTCAGACGCAACACGCACTTAGCTGGCAGTCGGCTCCGAGAGGACTGGTAGACTTCTCCGAGAGGACCGCCAGACTTCTCCGAGAAGACTGCCAGACTTCTCCGAGAGGACTGCCAGACTTCTCGGAGCAGGCTGGCAGGGCTGCTCGGAGCGGCCTCGAGGCATGCCCTCTTGAAGCATGCCCACTGGGTCTGTCTCGAGGCTTCGTTGGCTGAACGAAACCCGCATTTGACTGAATAATTTTGTAGAGGTGGTCTGAAAAGGCTACCTTCGCAGCATGTTTATTCACTTATTGTTCCACAAAATATTGCATAACGTATGAAAAGATTGTTTTTAATTCTGTTAGTGATGGCAAGTACGGTCCTGGCTATAGCCGGCGACTACATCTACTTGACCTTACGCACAGCCGACGGCGGAGAGACGCCAATGGCTGTCGACAAACTGCGCCTGACGGTCAGCAATGGCCAACTGGTGGCAACGAACAGCGACGGCAGTGTGACGTTCCCACTGAACGAGCTGCGTGTGATGTACTTTTCGAACAATGCCAGCGACATCTCAACCGACATTGTATCAGTGCCCAACGACGGCGCCGTGGAAGTGTATACCACTGGCGGCGTGCTGGTAGGACGCTACGACTCCTTAGCGGAGGCCAAGGGCACGCTGAAGCGTGGCATCTATGTGATGAAGACCAACGACAAGACATTTAAAATCGTACTACAATGAAAAGGGCTTATTCTTTGATAATAGCAATGGTGCTGGTAGCCAGCACTTTCGCTCAGACCATGAACGTCGTGGTAGGCAGTGTGACCTACCAGTTCCCAGCAACTCAAGCTGGCGAGATGACCTACGACAGTGGGACGACACTCTCCATTCTCGGCAAGACCTTCACGCTGACAGACATCGACGAGATGTATGTCGACGACACGGCAGTGACCGACAACCTCGTCACCATTGGCTACAACGGCACGTCGGCTACCGTCACCGTGGCAGGCAACGTGGCCCAGTATGTGGAGGCCACCGTCAGCGGTGCCCACGTGAGCATCGTACAGTCGAACACCGATGCCGTTGACGACGACGAGATTACCTACCAGCTCAGCGGCACGTCGACAAACGGCTCACTGACGCTTGACGGCTCGTACAAATGCACCATCTCGCTGGCTGGTGTGACGCTGACCAACCCCAACGGTGCGGCCATCAGCATCGAGAACAAGAAGCGCATTCAGCTCAGTGCCAAGAGCGGAACAGTGAACACGCTGACCGATGGTGCCAACGGCTCGCAGAAGGGCTGCGTCTACAGCAAAGGCCAGATACAGCTGCAGGGCAAGGGTACGCTGAACGTGGCAGGCAACACGGCGCACGCCATCAAGAGCGGCGACTACGTGAGCATCAAGAACCTGACGCTGAACATTACGGCAGCCGTTAAGGATGGCATCAACTGCAACAAGTATTTCCAAATGAAGAGTGGCACGGTGACCATCAGCGGAGTGGGCGACGACGGCATACAGGCCGACTTTGAAAGCGACGACGCTACAACAGGCGAGACCACAGACCACGAGGACGAGAATTCGGCCAATGTCTATCTGGAGGACGGCACACTCAGCGTCACCGTGACGGGCGCTGCCACGAAAGGCGTCAAAGCTGGTGGCGACATGAAAGTGAGCGGTGGCAACATGACCGTGAAGACAACGGGCAATGGCACCTATGACAGTAGCGAGAAGGACGCCAAGGGCTGTGCAGGTCTGAAGAGCGATGGCAACATGGACATCAGCGGCGGCACGCTGACATTGACCAGCACGGGCACGGGCGGCAAGTGCATCAAGTGCGACGGAGCCCTGACTGTCAGCGAGGGCACTATCAGTGCCACCTCGACGGGCTCGAAGTTCTCGTACGGCAGCTATACCGCATCGGCAAAGGCCATCAAGAGCGACGGCGCCATGACCATTACGGGCGGCACCATCAACGCCGCTTCCAGCAGCCATGAGGGCATCGAGACCAAGAGCACGTTCACCCTCAGTGGGGGCTACGTCTACTCCCAGTCCAGCGATGATGCCATCAACTCTGCTGGCGACATGACCATCAGCGGTGGCTACATCATGGCTGTCTCCAGCGGCAACGACGGGATTGACGCTAACGGCAACATGACCATCAAGGGCGGCAACATCGTCGCTGTCTCGGCCAGCGGAGCTGAGGTAGCCATCGACGATGCCGAAGGCAAGACACTCAGCATCACGGGCGGCAACATTGTGGCCATCGGCGGACTGGAGCGTGGCGCCAACGTGACAGGCACGGCCTATCAGGCATCGTCCTACACCAAGGGAGCATGGTATGCACTGTATAGCGGCAACGACGTGGCCTTCGCCTTTAAGGTACCGTCGAACAGCAACATGGGCACACCCATGGTGGCCTACACCTCGACGGGCACAGCGGCACTGAAGTCGGGCGTCACTGGCAGCGGCACCACCTTCTGGAGCGGCAACGGCTACAGCAGCTGTTCAGGTGGCAACAGCATTACGCTGTCGGCATACAGCGGCGGCAACCAGGGTGGGCCTGGCGGTGGCGGAGGCGGTCACGGCTGGCACTAAGCACTGGCACAACAGGTGCGAAGTGGCACGCTTCGCACCTTAAAAGCAAGACAAAACGGGAAAAAGCAAGATAAAAACAGGTGTTTTTGTGTTTTTTCCCGTTTTATCTTTTTTTATTTTGTTTTTTATTTGTACTTTTGCACCTAATTAACGACAAACGACCATGACCTATACAATTGAAAAGATAGCCACACTTATTGGGGCACGCCGATATGGGCACGCCGATGCCACCATTGGCTGGTTGCTCACCGACAGCCGCTCACTGTGTTTCCCTGAACAGACATTGTTCTTTGCACTGCGTACGCAGCGCAACGATGGGCACCGCTACATAGACGAACTCTATCGGCGTGGCGTGCGCAACTTCGTCGTCGAGAGTGCAAGCCTCGCCCCCACTCCATCGCCAACAGGCGAGGGAGACACTACGTCAAAAGGAGTCTCCCCAAGTTGGGGAAAGCTGGAGGGAGCCAATTTCCTTGTTGTGCCCTCGCCCCTGGCTGCCCTTCAGCGACTGGCCGAGCGCCATCGCGATGAGTTCAACATCCCCATCGTTGGCATCACGGGCTCGAACGGCAAAACATGGGTCAAGGAGTGGCTCTACCAGCTGCTGAGGCCATCGATGAAGGTCACCCGCTCGCCGCGTAGCTACAACTCACAAATAGGCGTACCACTGTCGGTTTGGCTGCTCAACGAGCGGTCGCAGGTGGGAATCTTTGAGGCAGGCATCAGCCAGCCTGGCGAGATGCTGACGCTCCACGACATCATCCAGCCCACCATTGGCGTATTCACTGCCATCGGCACCGCCCACCAAGAGAACTTTCGCTCGATGGACGAGAAGTGCATGGAGAAGCTGCAACTATTCCGCGACACACGGGCCATCGTCTATCCCAGCGACGACGATGTTGTCAGCCGCTGCGTCCGCCGTTCCCAGTATCAGGGCGAGCGCATCGGCTGGAGCCGCTACGACCAGCGGGCGGAAATGTATGTGGAGCCCTCACTCTTCACCAACCACTCTTCACTCATTAAGTATATATATAAAGGAACGCGAGGAAGCTACACCATTCCCTATATTGACGAGGCTTCCATCGAGAACTCCATCACGTGTGCCGCCACGGCGCTCTATTTGGGACTGACGCCTGAGCAGGTGGCCGAGCGCATGCTGCTATTGGAGCCTATTGCCATGCGCCTGGAGGTCAAAGAGGGGCAGCGAGGCATGACGCTGATTAACGATTCATACAACAGCGACCTGCAGTCGCTCGACATTGCCCTTGACTTCATGAACCGTCGACCTGACCAACAAGGGCGACGCCGAACGCTGATACTCAGCGACATACTGCAGAGCGGCGAATCGCAGGACGAGCTCTACACGCAGGTGGCTGCCTTGGTGCGCAAGCGTGGCATCGACCGTTTCATCGGCATTGGCCCTGACCTTTCGGCACAATCCGACAAGTTCGACTTGGGGCAGAAGTGGTTCTTCAGCAGCGTGTCGCAATTCATGGCAAGCGGCGTCTATCGCTCGCTCCACGACGAGGTGGTGCTGCTGAAAGGTGCGCGAAGCTTTGGCTTTGAGCGCATCACGGAGGAGTTGGAGCAGAAGGTGCATGAAACCATCCTCGAGGTGGACCTCAACGCCGTGGTCAACAACCTGAACCATTTCCGCTCATTCCTTAAGCCTGAGACGAAGATGGTGTGCATGATCAAAGCCGATGCCTATGGCGCAGGAGCCATCGAGGTGGCAAAGACGCTGCAGGAGCACCGCGTAGACTACCTGGCCGTGGCCGTGGCCGACGAGGGTGTGACGCTCCGCAAGGCCGGCATCACGCAAAACATCATTGTGATGAACCCAGAGATGTCGTCGTTCAAGACACTCTTCGACTACGATCTGGAGCCTGAGGTATACTCCTTCCGCCTGTTGGACGCACTCGTCAAAGCTGCTCGTGGACAAGGCATTACGGGCTGGCCCGTGCATATCAAGCTCGACACGGGCATGCACCGATTGGGGTTTAATGTATTTGACAATTCGACTATTTCACAAGCTGACAAATTAACTATTTCACAATTTGACAATTGTGCTGCGCAGCCCAATAGTGGAATAGAGAAATCGTCAAATAGTGAAATCGTTCAATTGACAAATAGTGAACTCGATACGCTTATCGACAAGCTGAAGCGCCAGCAAGCCGTCATTCCGCGTTCGGTGTTTACCCATTTCGTGGGTAGCGACAGCGACGACTTCGACAATTTCTCGGCCCACCAGTTCAGGCTCTTCGATGAGGCAAGCCGCAAGCTACAGGCAGCATTCCCACACAGGATACTGCGTCACATCTGTAACTCGGCCGCCATTGAGCACTTCCCTGAGCGACAGCTCGACATGTGCCGCCTTGGCATCGGACTCTATGGGGTGGAGCCTCTAAACACTTCATGCTCCACCGTCTCAAACCGCGTTGAACCGTGTCTTCACGCTCCACTGCAGCCTGTCAGCACCCTCAAGACCACTATTCTACAACTTCGCCATGTGCCGAAGGAAGAGACGGTGGGCTACAGCCGCAAGGGCGTGCTTCATCGCGACAGCATCATTGCGGCCATTCCTATCGGCTATGCCGACGGACTGAACCGACGGCTCGGCAATCGCCACTGCTACTGCCTCGTTAATGGGCAAAAAGCTGAGTACGTAGGCAATATCTGTATGGACGTGGCACTGATTGACGTCACCGACATTGCATGCAGTGAAGGCGACACCGTGGAGATTTTTGGCAAGAACTTGCCCGTCAAAGTGCTCAGCGATGCCATCGACACCATCCCCTACGAGGTGCTCACCAGCGTCTCCAATCGGGTGAAGCGTGTCTACTTCCAAGACTAAAATGAAAAGTTTTCTTAAATCGTATGGTTTTTTGAAGAAAAATGCTTAATTTTGCACCGCCTTTAAAGAATAAGAGGCGATAACGTTACGCACGCAGCAAACTCAACAAAGCAACAATCTACATAAAAATGGAACAAGTCTTTAGCTACATCATCAGTTTGGGAGCATCGGTCATGATGCCGATCCTCTTTACCATCATCGGCCTGTGCATAGGCATGAAATTCGGAAAGTCGCTCAAGAGCGGCCTTTACGTCGGCGTCGGTTTCGTAGGCCTGGGCATCGTGACAGCCTTGCTCACCACCAACTTCAACACCCCGCTGGATGCCATTTCCAAAATCTTCAACCTCGACCTGAAAGTCTTCGACATGGGATGGCCTGCCGCTGCTGCCGTTGCCTACAACACTGCCGTCGGCGCCCTCATCATTCCCATCTGTCTGGGCATCAACTTCTTACTGCTGATCACCAAGTGCACCCGCACTGTGAACATCGACCTGTGGAACTACTGGCACTTCGCCTTCATTGGTGCCGTGGCCTACTTCGTCATGGGGCAGAGCCTGCTGTGGGGCTATTTTGCCGCCATCGTCTGCTACATCATCACGCTGGTAATGGCCGACCTGACAGCCGAACGGTTCCAGGGCTACTACGACAATATGGAGGGCATCTCCATCCCACAGCCTTTCTGCCAGAGTTTCACCGCCTTCGCCATTGCCATCAACTGGCTGCTCGACCGCATTCCTGGCTTCTCGAAGCTCGACATCGACGCTGAGGGACTTAAGCAGAAATTCGGCGTGCTGGGCGAGCCGTTGGTGCTGGGTGTCATCGTTGGCGCACTCATCGGAGCCGCTGCCCACTTCGATCATTTCATCAACTTCTCTGCCTATGCTGCTGGCTTCGAGACGACGAGCGATGCTGTGATGAGCATTGTGAAGTCGGTGCTCTTCTTGGGAGTGACCATGGGTGCCGTCATGGAGCTCATCCCTCGCATCACACGCCTGTTCATCGACGGTCTGATGCCTATTTCTGAGAAGACGCAGGAAGTGGTTAAGCGCAAGTTCAAGGGCAAGAAGGTCTATATCGGCATGTCGCCTGCGCTCGTCATCGGCCATCCCACGACACTCGTTGTATCGCTGCTGCTCATTCCTGTGACACTGATTCTGGCCATCGCCCTGTCGAAAGCTGGCAACCAGTTCCTGCCGCTGGCATCGCTGGCTGGCATGTTCTATGTCTTTGTGATGGTGCTGCCCTACACAAAGGGCAATGTGGTAAAGACCTTTATCGTGGGACTGGTGGCAGTCACCATCGGCCTCTATTTCGTCACTGACATGGCCCCTGCCTTCACCAATGCCGCCAACGCCGTGTTTGAGGCCACACAAGACAAGGCCGCCCAGATTCCTGAAGGTTTCCAGGCTGGAGCCATGGACTTCGCCTCGTCGCTCTTCGGCTACATCATCTATGCCTGCGTGAAGTATATCCAGTGGATAGGCATGGGCCTGCTGACACTCATCACCATCGGCATGGTGGCGTGGAACCGCATGCGCATCGTCGCCGAGGAAAACGCATCCAAAAGAACACTCTGAAAGAAATGAGAAAGAATAAGAAATAATGACGCCCAACAATGAGAAACAATTCGTTCTTCTGATGACAAAGCAAGAATATAAGGATATTTATGATGTAGTGGGTGCTGCCATTGAGGTTCATAACACCTTAGGTCGCGGCATGGCTGAATCTATCTATCAGGAAGCTCTTGCTGTGGAAATGAAGAAACGGAACATGATAGCTGAGCGGGAGAAAGAACTATGCCTTCTATATAAAGGTGTGCCATTGGAGAAGAAGTATTTTGCTGATTTTTATTACAAAGGCATTATCATAGAAATGAAGTCCGTGTCAGAAGTCGTTTCCGACCATCGCGCACAGTTGTTCAACTATATGCGCATCACAGGACAACATCGTGGGATTTTGTTAAATTTCGGTGAGAAATACTTACGTTCAGAGCGTTACTTGTATTTGCCCGCAGAAGATGACTTTGTTTTACTTACGCAAGACAATTACAAAAACTTCATATCCGATTCCTGATTATTTCTTCTCATTGTTGTACATAATTATTCTAATTCTTGCTGATTTCTTTCAAATAAAACATAATTCTTGCCGATTTCTTTCAAATAAAACAATTAATAGGTTAATTTAAAGTATAAAGGATGAAAAAGAGAACAATTCTTTTAACAGCACTGCTGGCAGTGGCATTCGCTTCCCAGGCTCAGCAGACCGTGAGTTTCCAGACCGCCTGTCACCCGCAGGACGTGAAAGGCTACGACACAAAGACCCTTCGTGAGCGTTTTGTCATGGAGAAAGTAATGGAAGCCGACAAGATCAACCTGACCTACTCGCACTACGACCGCTTCATTTTCGGCGGCGCCATGCCTGTAACGAAAGACCTGAAGCTTGAGAACTTCCTCGAACTGGGCCTCGACGTCGACCCAGGCATCAAGGAGAAGTACTTCCTCTACAACCGTGAGCTTGGCGTGGTGAACTGCGGCGAGGGCGATGGCTGGGTCATCGTCGACGGCAAGGAGTACGCCCTCTCGCCCAAGGAGGCTCTCTACATCGGCCGCGGACACATCGGCAAGGACAAGGACGTGAACAAGGAAGTGCTCTTCCGCTCAAAGGATGCCTCGAAGCCCGCCAAGTTCTACCTAAACTCGGCCACTGCCCACCAGCACTACAAGACGCAGTGGATCACCCTCGACGGGCGCAAGGGCTCGCTGAAGGCTGCCGTATGGGGACCCGTCGGCTCGCTCGAAGAGTGCAACAACCGCACCGTCTACAAACTCATCGTCAACGATGTGCTCGAGGAAGGTCCCTGCCAGCTGCAGCTCGGATTGACACAGCTGAACCCTGGCGCTGCCTGGAACACGATGCCGCCCCACACCCACGGCCGTCGCATCGAGGCTTACTACTATTTCAACCTGCCTGAGGGTCAGACCATCGCCCACATCATGGGTGAGCCACAGGAGAGCCGCGTCGTCTGGCTCCACAACGAGCAGGCCATCATGTCGCCCGAATGGTCGATGCACGCTGCCGCCGGCACCTACTACTACACCTTCATCTGGGGCATGGCTGGCGAGAACCTGTACTATAACGACAAGGACAACATCCCAGTGATCGACATCCGTTAATGCCCTCCCCAAGCCCCTCCAAAGGAGGGGATGTCTGAATAGACAAGGAGGCTGTATGGCTGACAATGAATATATAATTAATGTTTAATCTTTAATTTTTAATCTTTAATCTTTAATGTTTAATCTTTAAAATAACGCCCCAGTTATGTATCTAAACATCCCCTCCTTGGGAGGGGCTTGGGGAGGCTTTTTATTATGACACCCATTCAAACCACTAAAATGTCCAACTTCCGTTGGGTCATTTGTGCGTTGCTCTTCCTGGCAACCACCATCAACTACATGGACCGTCAGGTCTTGTCACTAACATGGAAAGACTTCATCGCCCCAGAGTTCCACTGGACGGATGGTGACTATGGCACCATCACGGGTATGTTCTCACTGTTCTATGCCATCGCCAACCTCTTCGCTGGCAAGTTCATCGACTGGATGGGCACAAAGAAGGGCTACCTCATTGCCATCTTCGTGTGGTCGCTGGGCGCCGTGCTGCATGCCGGCTGCGGATGGGTGGCCATGACCGTCGAGGGCTACGACTCTATTGAGGCACTGCGCATGGTGCAGGCAGGCAGCGATGCCGCCGTCGCCATAGCCACCATCTCAGTGTGGTTGTTCCTCAGCTGCCGTCTGATTCTTGCCGTCGGTGAGGCTGGCAACTTCCCTGCCGCCATCAAGGCCACTGCAGAGTACTTCCCCAAGAAGGACCGTGCCTTCGCTACATCCATCTTCAACAGCGGTGCCTCCGTGGGTGCCCTCGCCGCTCCTGCCACCATTCCCCTGCTGGCACGTGCCTGGGGCTGGGAGATGGCCTTCATCATCATCGGTGCCCTCGGCTTCGTATGGATGGGCCTGTGGATGTGGCTCTACGAGAAGCCTGCCAAGAACAAGCGCGTCAACCAGTGCGAGCTTAACTATATCGAGCAGGACAACGACCTTGCAAACGTGCAAGACCGCGACGCCGTGAAGGAGGAGAAGACCATTCCTTTCATGAAGTGCTTCACCTTCAAGCAGACGTGGGCTTTCCTCGTGGGTAAGTTCATGACCGACGGCGTCTGGTGGTTCTTCCTCTTCTGGGCTCCTGCCTACTTCAGCGACCAGTATGGCTACACCAGCGACTCCACCATGGGCATTCTGCTCATCTTCACGCTCTATGCCATCGTCACCATCCTCTCAATCGGTGGCGGCTACCTGCCCAAGTATTTCGTCGAGCAGAAGGGCATGAACCCCTATGCCGGACGCATGCACGCCATGTTCATCTTTGCCTGCTTCCCCGTCTTAGGACTCTTCGCGCAGCCGCTCGGAGCCTACAGTGCATGGTGGCCCGCTATCCTCATCGGCCTGCTGGGTGCCGGCCATCAGGCTTGGTCAGCCAACATCTTCTCTACCGTGGGCGACATGTTCCCCAAGTCAACCATTGGTACCATCGTCGGTTTGGGAACCATGGCCGGTGGTCTTGGCTCCATGAGCATCAACCTCGGCAGCGGTAAGTTCTTCGACTGGGCAGCCCTCCAGGGTGCCAACTTCACCTTCTTTGGTTTCGAGGGTAAGCCTGCCGCTTACATGGTGGTGTTCTGCATCTGTGCCGTGGCCTATCTCATCGGCTGGTGCATCATGAAGGCACTCGTTCCGAAGTACAAGCCCGTCATGGTGGAGTAATCATCCTATAAAGTTTCGCATTCGCTCCGCTCGGCTTTGCTGCTTCGCTCTGCGAAGAACTTCTGTAGTTGGAAGTAGTCAGAAGTAGTTAGAAGTAGTTCTTGCGTCCCTCTGGTAGCAAGCGAGCAGAGCTCGAGCGAGAAGTCATTAGCATAGCCCTCTCAGGTGTATCGTAGCGTAAAGTCTATCGACTTCTTACTACTTTTACTACTTCTCACTACTTCTCACTACTCAATTTGAGAAAGTTGAATAAATAATTTGTTTCAAACCAATCATCAATTCTATGAGAAAACTACTTTTAGGCGACGAGGCTATTGCCCAGGGAGCCATTGACGCTGGTCTCAGCGGTGTCTATGCCTACCCAGGCACGCCCTCGACAGAGATTACGGAGTACATCCAAATGTCTCCCATTGCCAAGGAACGAGGCATTCACCGCCTCTGGTCAACAAACGAGAAGACAGCCATGGAAGAGGCACTCGGCATGTCATTCATGGGCAAGCGCGCCCTGGTGTGCATGAAGCATGTCGGCATGAACGTCTGCGCCGATGCCTTCGTCAACAGTGGCATGACGGGCGTCAACGGTGGCGTCGTCGTGCTGGCCGCCGACGACCCGTCGATGCACTCGTCACAGGACGAGCAGGACTCGCGCTTCTATGGCAAGTTCACCATGATCCCAACCTTCGAGCCCAGCTCACAGCAAGAGGCCTACGACATGATGGCTGTCGCCTTCGACTACTCCGAACGCGTCAAGCTGCCTGTACTCATGCGCGTCACCACCCGCATGGCTCACAGCCGCGCCGTTGTCGAGTGTATTGACACACCACGTCAGCAGAACGCCCTGAACTACAACGCCGAGGCAAAGAACTGGGTGCTGCTGCCTGCCAATGCCCGCCGCCGCAACGACATCGTGACGGCTCAGCAAGCCGAGCTGGAGGCCGACGCCGTGAAGTCGGATTACAACCGCTACTTCGAAGGACCTGACAAGAAGATGGGCATCATCGCTAGCGGCATTGCCTACAACTATGTGCGCGAGTGCTACCCCACCGACTGTCCCTTCCCGCTGCTGAAAATCTCACAATACCCGCTGCCCAAGCAGCTGGTGCGCCAGCTGTGCGACGAGTGCGACAGCGTGCTGGTCGTCGAGGAGGGCCAGCCCTTCATCGAGGACATGCTACGCGGCGTCATGGACGGCAATGCCAAGGTGCTGGGACGCCTCACAGGAGAGCTGCCACGCACGGGCGAACTGAATCCTGACGTGGTGAAGAAAGCCTTAGGTATGGAGATGGGCGAGAACTACGCCCCCTGCGAGGATGTCGCTCCGCGTCCGCCTGCCCTCTGCCAGGGCTGTGGCCACCGTGACGTCTATGCTGCCCTGAACGAGGTGCTGAAGGAGTACGACAACCCACGCGTCTTCGGCGACATCGGCTGCTACACGCTGGGCTTCCTACCGCCGTTCCGTGCCATCCACTCGTGCGTCGACATGGGTGCCTCCATCACCATGGCCAAGGGTGCCGCTGATGCCGGTCAATGGCCCGCCGTGGCCATCATCGGCGACTCCACGTTCACCCACAGCGGCATGACGGGCCTGCTCGATGCCATCAACGAGAACGCCAACATCACGGTCATCATCTCCGACAACCTCACCACGGGCATGACGGGCGGTCAGGATTCGGCTGGCACCAACAAGTTCGAGGCCATCGTACGTGGCTTGGGACTGGACAATGAGCACCTGAAGGTCGTCGTGCCCCTGCCGAAGAACATGCCCGAGATCACCCAGATACTGCGCGACGAGATAAACTACAAGGGCACATCGGTCATCATACCCCGTCGTGAATGCATGCAGACACTCCAACGTCATCTGAAACAGAAGAAGGCTGCCGCCAATAGTAAATCGTAAATCGTCAAATTGTAAATTATGAAGACCGACATTATACTTTGCGGCGTGGGAGGACAAGGCATTCTCTCCATCGCCACCATCATTGGCGAAGCCGCCATGAACGAGAACCTCTATATCAAGCAGGCCGAGGTACACGGCATGAGCCAGCGCGGCGGCGACGTGCAGTCGAACCTGCGCATCTCTTCCGAACCAATCCACAGCGACCTCATCGCCAAGGGCGCTGCCGACGTCATCATCTCGATGGAGCCGATGGAGGCACTGCGCTACCTGCCCTGGCTTTCGAAGGAAGGCTGGATCATCACCTCGAGCACCCCGTTCGTCAACATCCCCAACTACCCTGACATGGAGGTCATCAAGGCCGACCTTGCCAAGCTTCAAAACGTCATCGTCGTCGACATCGAGCAGATGGCTAAGGACAACGGCATCAGCCGCTCGGCCAACGTCATCCTCCTTGGAGCAGCTCAGAAGGCCCTCGGCATCGAGTACACGAAGCTCGAGGACGCCATCCGACGCGTCTTCGGCCGCAAGGGCGACGCTGTCGTCGAAGCCAACATCAAGGCGCTGGAACTGGGACGCGAGGCGCAGAAGTAAGCACTTAGCGCGATTACAAAGGGGGTTCCGAGGCATCCACGCTTCGGAATCCCTTCTTCATTCCTCCTAACTCCTAACTCCTCACTCCTATCTCCTCACTCCTAACTCCTCGCTCCTAACTCCTCGCTCGAGCTCTGCTCGCTTGCTACCGAAGGGACGCAAGAACTCCTAACTCCTCACTCTTTTCCCTCATTGCCGATGCAAAGGTAGGCAAAATGTATTTACTGCCCAAAGATTTTTTCGTCGTTTCCGAATCATCGTCCGGCTTTCCGCGCATTTTCCGAACGGGTGTCCGACGCAGCCCTCATCGCCCGTTGGTAGGCACTGGCAGAGGCTCACCATACCCATAAACTTTGCGTAGACATCGTCGGCCTGCGTAATCCGCCCCATACCCGTTCACTTTCCGGGGGCTATTCAAAGCCCCAATGAGGCATGAAAAAGCTTATATTCTTTCCACTCACTCATACTCTAATTCTGCTGGTTAATCAGATTTACAACGACTTTTACCATTACATCCTTTTCTTCTGTTCGGCTTTCAGCAATCATCAGTGTTAGGGTCACAAGGGTGTTGTCAGCAATGCGCTTGCTTCTGTCAGGACGGTAGAGGATGCGGTTGTTGTTGAGGAACCAAAGGAACAGCGTGGCGGCAATACGCTTGTTGCCGTCACTGAACGAATGGTTCTTCGTGACGAGATAGAGCAGCATCGCTGCTTTCTCTTCACACTGGGATATAGTTCCTTACCTCCGAAGGTCTGATAGATTTGTCCTATCGAGCTCTTGAACGAGTCGTCCTTCTCGTTGCCAAAGAGACTGCTACCTCCAAATTTCTCACGTAGCCTGTCGATGGTCTCCATCGCATTCTCATAGGTGGCATGGAAGGGTTCGTCTTTCGTGGTCTTATTAATCGTCAGACGCTCGTAGTCGTAATTGTCCAGTGTGTCCAGCGCATAGGTGTAGTCAGTCACTACCTCGAAGAGGGCATTGGTCTCGTCGGTTGAGAGAAGAGGCTGGTTCTGCATGGTACGTCCGAGCATCGCTACGAGTTGGCGCAGTTCGCCAATCTGCTCTTTTCGGATGCGCTCGTTTACGGCATAGCCTTTGACGAGATAATCCTTTAAGATTTTGTTCGCCCATTTCCTGAACTGTATTCCTCGACTGCTCTTAACACGATAACCGACAGATGTCACCATCTCCAGATTAAAATATTCCAATTCATGAGTCTGGGTTTTGCCCTCGATTGCACCATGTTGGGTGGTATTCTCAAATTTTGCGACTACCACTTCATCAGCCAATTCTTCTTTTAGCGCATTGTTTATATGCTTACTTATCGTCTTATAGTCTCTCCCAAACAATGTGGCAATCTGCTGACGAGTAAGCCATACCATATCTCCATCCAACTTTACCTCAAGCTGAATAGAATTATTTTTATCCTTATATATTACGACTTTGTTCTCTTCCATAACCTTGCTTCACGTTAAAATCCGATACCTCTCTCCTTTCTGATTATTTCCCAATGTCCTGTTTTGTTGCTGCCTACACGGACGATGAGTCCCACTTCCTTCAGTTTGGTAATATAATTCAAGTTTCGCAAGCGATGAAAACGATGCGCAGCCAGCCCCGTAGGGGCATGACAGTGGTAGCCAGCCATTTAAATGGCTGGTATAAAGGGGCGATAGAAGAGCGTGCCGTAGGTACGCGACAGCATTCAACCCTTGTCGCGTACCTACGGCACG
>JAFPZD010000019.1 GCA_017417465.1 Prevotella sp.
TGGCAGAACAAAATGCCCAGCTATCAGAGCAGAACGCTCGGCTATCAGAGCAGAAGGCTCAACTATCAGAGCAGAAGGCTCAACTGACAGAGCAGAACGCTCGGCTATCAGAGCAGAACGCCCAGCTATCAGAGCAGAAGGCTCAACTGACAGAGCAGAAGGCTCAACTGACAGAGCAGAAGGCTCAACTGACAGAGCAGAAGGCTCAACTGACCGAGCAGAAGGCTCAACTGACAGAGCAGAAGGCTCAACTGACAGAACAGAAGGCTCAACTGACAGAGCAGAAGGCTCAACTGACCGAGCAGAAGGCTCAACTGACCGAGCAGAAGGCCCAACTGACCGAGCAGAAGGCTCAACTATCAGAGCAGGAAGATATGTTGCGTATGTCGGTTAAGACCTTCATAGACATGGGCATGGATCTTGAGACGATTGCCGGTCACCTGAAGCGAAGTGTTCAGGAGATTGCAAAACTCATATAGGGTGACCCTGGGATGAACCATTGTCATAAACCAATTGAGAAATAGGGAATGAAACATCAACAAAAAGACGTCATGAAGAAACAAATCATTCTTTCGCTCCTCATGGTGGTTGGGGGCTCGCTGCAGCTCAGTGCACGGCCTGTCATGCCGCCGTTGTTTACTGATAACATGGTCTTCCAGCAGCAAGTCGACGCCCCCATCTGGGGTCAGGCGAAGGCTGGCAAGAAAGTCACTGTCACCGCTTCGTGGGCTGCCGCGCCCGTCGAAACCATCGCCGACGCACAGGGCAACTGGCGCACCGCGCTGCGCACCCCCCAGGCAGGTGGCCCCTACACCGTCACCATCAGCGATGGCCAGAAGCTCGTGCTCCATAACGTCATGGTCGGTGAGGTGTGGTTGTGCTCTGGCCAGTCGAACATGGAGATGCCCATTGAGGGCTGGGGCCATGTGATGAACTACGAACAGGAAAAGCAGGAAGCTAATCAGTACGCCAACATCCGCCTGCTGCAGGTGCGTAAGAACACGTCACCACAGCCCATTGCCGACTTCGAGACCAACTTGGGCGGTGGCTGGCAAGTGTGCTCAGCCGAGAGCGTCAAGGAATTCTCGGCAACGGGTTACTTCTTCGGGCGTAGCCTCCACAAGTCGCTGAACGTGCCCGTGGGACTCATCGACAGCTCGTGGGGCGGAACCTTTATCGAGCCCTGGACCAGTGCCGGCGCACTGCGACAGCACCCCGACATGAAGGAGGCACTCGACGAGATAGCGCTGGTGCCTGCCGACAAGGCCGCGCGGAAAGCCTTCTACGACCAGCGCGCTGCCGATTGGAAGGCACACGAGAAGGGCGTCGTGGGTGGTTACGACGCCGATGGGCTGCCGACGTTTGCACGGCAGGACTTCAGCACGTGGCCCACGATGACGGTTCCCGTGCGCTGGGAGAATGCTGGCCTGCCGGGCTTCGACGGCGTCGTATGGATGATGCGCGAGGTCAATGTGCCCTCATCATGGGCTGGCAAACCGCTGACGCTCTCGTTAGGATGGATTGACGACCTTGACTTCACCTGCTGGAACGGCGAGGAAGTGGGGCAGACGCTCACCTTCGGGGCCAACCGCACTTACAGCATCCCCGGGCGCCTGGTCAAGAGCGGTCGCAACGTGCTGGCCGTCAGCGTCATCGATACGGGTGGCGACGGTGGTATATACAGCGATGCCGAGAACCTCTACGTCGCCAATGCCAAGGGTCAGCGCATCGCCCTCGACGGGGCGTGGCACTACAAGCCGTCGACACAGCTTAACGAGCTGGCCGTCCTGCCCAAGGCCGACGACAATTCGCCCAATCAGGTGACGGTGCTTTACAATGCCATGATCCATCCCCTCGTGGGCTTCCCCATCCGCGGTGCCATCTGGTACCAGGGCTGTAACAACGAGCACAAAGGTTACCAGTATCGCGAGCTGTTGCCGCTGCTGATTCGCGACTGGCGTCATCAGTGGGGCTATGACTTCCCCTTCTACATTGTTCAGCTGGCCAACTATAAGCAGCAGCAGACCCTTCCCGGCGACGATGAGTGGGCCGAGGTGCGTGAGGCGCAGGCACTTGCAGCGCGTCATGTGGAAAAGTCTGGCTTGGCATGCACCATCGACATTGGTGACGCAGGCGACATCCACCCCAAGAACAAGCAAGAGGTAGGCCGCCGACTGGCACTCATTGCCCTCGCCAACACTTATGGTGAGCAGTCGGTGGCGTTTTCGGGTCCCCTCTACCGTGATTATCGCATTGAAGGCAGGGCCATGCGCATACTCTTCGACCATGCCCAAGGTCTTCGCACGGCCGATGGTGGTGTCCTGAAGGGCTTTGCCATTGCTGGCAGCGACCGCCAGTGGCACTGGGCACAAGCTCGCATCGAAGGGCAGACGGTGGTCGTCAGCTGTCCTGAAGTCGTGGCTCCCGTCGCTGTGCGCTATGCCTGGCACGTCAACCCCATCTGTAACCTGCAGAATGCCGAAGGGCTGCCTGCCGTGCCCTTCCGCACTGACGACTGGCCAGGCCTGTCAATCAACAACCATCGGGCCAACTGAGTGGCCTCATGAAGCATTCGGGTTAGCTTGAAATGGCCGTCTAAGGTCACTACTTACCTCTCATTTCAGACTCCGACTCTGCTCCTAGAAGTCTCCGACTTTGCTCCTAGAAGTCTCCGACTCTTCTCCGAGCAAAGTCGGAGACTTCTAGGAGCAGCATACTGTCAGCCGCCGCATTTCAGCAATTGTTCGTGACTAAGAAATACGGAGACGATTTGGTTACACCTTACTATTAGAAAGAGTAAGAGCAGCCTACGATGAGGCAGCGGGTGTTGGGCCGGGTCAGCGTCATCGTTGTCTGGTCGGTGTTGGTGAGCATCTGCTTCTGGTCGGGCTGAAGGATGTCCTGAACGAAGGCGTAAAGAGCCCAGCTGCCCAGTTGCTTCACGGCACGGAAGGACCAGTAGAGGTTCGACTGATTGTAGTAGTAGCGATGCGTCTCGCGACCCGTATAGAGCAGAACGGTGGCCAAGGTCCAGTCGTGGGGCAGCTTGAGCTGGGGACGTGCCTTGAAGCTGTATGACCAGGCATTGTCTGACGATACGTTCTGGCCGTCATAGTCAAGACACTGGGCATGAAATCCCATCGTCATCGTGAACATCCCGTAGCGCATCTCACCCTCTGCAGCATAGCGCAGGTAGCGGTAACGGGCATCGTTGAGCCAAGTCTTCACCGAACGTTGTGAAGTCTCGTCGTAGGACGATACCTGTGAGATGTCATCACTGATGTGCTTATAGGCTAGGCTGTGGGTGTGGGTCCAATGAGTGCCCGAGTAAGTGTAGCTGCCCTTCAGCTGAGTGCTTTTCGACGGGGCAAGTGCCGTGTTGCCGACCACCATGACGCCGATGCTGCTGCCAATGTGGACAAAGGGGTAGAGCTGCGTGTAAGTGGGCCGCTGGATGTCGCGGTCGAGACTCAACGTGAACTTGTTCTTTGCGCCCCATTTCACGGTGGCCCTGGCCGCCAGCATCCAGTCGTTGTAATGCTTTGTGCTGACTGTTGGGCGGTGGTCATCGATATCATTGACGAAGTGCTCGTAGCGGAATGTCGCGTCGAGGGCCAGCCAACGGTAGGAATAGGCTGCCGACAGCGACGACAGCGCGGAGCGGGTGTCGAAGTTGAACGTCGTCTCCGTATCGTTGATGCGCATGTTCTCGAGGGTGTACTTCTCCTCCAAACTGAACCTAAAGCCGTTCCACACTTTCGACTGCAGGCGTACCATGGCATAAGGGTCGAAGTTGTAGAGCGTCTGCTGCTGGTGGCGCAGCGAGGCATCGGAATGGGCAGCCCACGTGTCGGAAGCCACGGTGGTGGGTTTATAGTTGTATTTCAGGTTCAGGCGGGTCGTGAGTCGCCCCAGCTTCTCGAAGTCACAGATATATTGCATGAGACCACCCAGCTTCAAGTCGCGATTGGAGCGGCGTTGCTCCTCATAGAAAGACTCCTGAAGCGTGCCGTCGGCCTCGTGCCCGTTCTTGATGGTGTTCTCATCTACACGATTGTGATTGAAGCTCTCCAAGACGCCGATACTGAAGATGTGGCCTTTGCTGGGCTGATAGTCAAGACGTGTGGAGAAGTCCTGCTTTTCGTATCGCGTCAGGACGTTCGTGCTGGTCAGTCGGTCCGCACCGCTCGTAAAGCTGGTGCTGACGTCCTTCTCTGTGTTTAGCTCGCTAAAGTCAACGGAGAGCTGACTCGTGAGCAGCAGCTTGTCTTTCAAATAGGTGACATAGGCTGAAGGCATGGCGCGCCCATTACTGCTGGCACCCAGATAGGCACCACCATAAAGATGGGCCGTGTCAGGGGCGTGCTGCAGCTCGTTATCCGAGTCGTAGGCGTCCATGATACGCTTGGCAATGCGCTGGAACTCATTGGTGTCCTGTGCGCTTGCGTCCGCTGTCCATACGAACCACATGGCCAGTAAGAAGAGGTAGCGTAATAATCTCATCACTGTATCTATACGACAATCGTTCCTATTCAATGACCCCCAACCCATTGATGATGAGTTGGGGGCAAGGGGGATAGGGATGACCCCCCACGGTTCCCCCGAAGGGGGGGATGAGGGGATCAGAGTCCAATCTTGTTGTTCCAGTTCAGGTACCAGTTGCGCTGGTCGCGCAGGTTGACGGTGATGCCACTCTGGCCAGCAGCGGCGTTGCGCCCGCGGCGGGCATAGACGCGATCGGCGAGGACAGAGGGGTCGCCCTTACGGATGGCAAAGCGCATCAGGTCGTAGAAGCGGGTGCCTTCGAAGGCGAACTCCAGGGCATTCTCATCGAGCAGGAGGCTGTCGACAAACTGCTGCTGCTCAGCGATGAGCTGGCTGCGCTTGGCGGCATCGGGCTCGATGGTGTCGTTGGGCAGCCGGTAGAAGTCGTTCATGGGTGTCCAACCGGAACCACGGGTGTGCATGCCGATGGTGTTGTGGTTGGCAGCCATGGTCGACGTGCCTATCCAGTCCTCAGTAGTGTAGAGGCCGTAGCGAATGGCGGGGAAGTCGAAGCTACGGAAGAAGGCGGTGTCCTGCTCAGCGTAGTAAGCCTCCGTCTCACGCAACACCTCGTTGTTGAGGCCCGTCTCCAGAATCTTGAAGGCCAGACGCGGGTAGCCGGCCTGGTTGAAGGCCTCGGCCATGCGCCAGTAAAGCATCTGCTTGCGGTAGATACGGACGTTGTAGACGCTCTTCGTCGTCATGCCCCTTTGGACAATGCCATACTTGGCGATGCTCGACGTCTCGATATACTCGCCCGTGGCCTGGTCGGTGGCGCCATGCTCGTCCTCGGTCCATACTGCCGCAAGACGGAGGTCACCGGACTGATGGTCGGTGAGACCCGTGGGGGCATAAGAGACATTGAAGCCCGTGTTGTCAGGCGCACAGAAGGCCTGTGACTCGCTGATCTCCTGCATGGCCAGCGAGGGCATGATGGAGGGCTGGTAGTCGTTGTCGAGGGTTGAGCAGAAGAGGTCGCGCAGTTCGCTGTAGCTACCGTCGGAGCGGCTGGTTCCGCCGGGAATGAGCGTGATGATCTCCGACGTGGTGGTGAAGGCTGGGTAGTTGACGAAGGTGGTTGACCAAGAATCGAGCATCGACATCCACGTGGTGGTTCCCTGCTGCCAGCGTACATAGTTGTCGCCGACGGGATAGGCCGAGTTCTCACCGTTGCGCTCGTTGATGTAGCGGTAGTAGCATTGGGCTGCCGTCTTGAACTCCTCGCGGTTGCCATTGAGGCTGGCGCGCCAGAGGTGCAGGTCGCCGAGGACAATGTCGAGCGGGAAGAAGAAGAAGCGCACGTTGTAGCCACCGATGCTGCCGTACTCCGGGTAGGCGTTGGCAATGTCAATCTCGGCATTGGTGTACTGGCCGCGCAGACTCTCCAGGTCGGAGATGAAGTAGTCGCAGACCTGCTGCAGGTTGTAGCGGGTACCGCTTTCAGCGACGTCGGCCGACTCCTTGCTGAGGATGGGGTCGGTGACAAAGGGCACGCTGCCGTAGTTGAGTACCAGCTGGAGGTAGGTCCATGCGCGGATGGTACGGGCTGCAGCATATTCGCGCATGAAGACATACTCGTTGCGGCTGTTGCGCAGGGCGGTGTCGGCATGAGCGATGAAATAGTTGCAGTTGTTGATGACGGCATAGTAGTCGCTGGGCTGGTTGTAGGGGTTGTCGTTGCCGATGTTAAAGTCAGCGATGTCGCGCAGGTCGGAGGCGGCATACGAGGTCAGGTCGACAAGGTCGCCTCGGAGCTCACCGAGAAGGATGGTACGGTCGGCGATGGTCTGCAGCTTACTGAGGATGCCCGTCATGGAATAGACGCTGTCGACGGCATTGTTGAGATGCTCGTTCTCGGCGTAGATGACGTGGTCGGACTCCTGGTCGAAGAAATCAGAGCAGGAGGTAAGTAACCCACCCCCAACCCCTCCCCAAGTGAGGGGGGCTAAGATAGATAAACACCATCTACAGGCTTTTGCTGAAATATCTTTGTGTGATAAAAACATGACTTTTATGTTTAAATGAATGAAAATGCTTTTGCAAAGTTGGTCCACATTGGTTCCCCTTGGGAGGAGTTGTGTGGGCGGCGTCCATTTCGCTGTTGGCAGCGGTGATGCCGCTGCATACGGAAGCGCTTAGAGGTTGATCTTCACGCCAGCTACGATGGAGCGGCTCTGGCCTACGAGACCCATGTCGATGCCCTGGCCGATGACGGCTGAGGTCATGGAGAACTCGGGATCGGAGCCAAGGTACTTGGTGAACGTCAGCAGGTTGTTACCCTGAACCCAGAACTGCAGACCCTGGATAAACTCAGAGCGCAGAGGAAGGTCGTAGGAGAGGGTGACCGTCTTCAGGCGGAGGTAGCTGCCGTCTTCAATCCATCGGTCGCTGAAGCGGGCGTTACCCATGGGATCCTGGAAGGTGATGCGCGGCATGTCGGTTTGCTGCCCCTCTGCCTGCCAACGGCGGTTCATGGCCGTGGTCTGGTTGAGGAAGCGGCATCCGCTCTCGAGCTGCTGACGGAGGTAGTTATAGACGTCGTTGCCCAAGGAGTAGGTGAAGTTGACGTCGAGCTTGAGGCGCTTGTAAGCAACAGTGGTGAAGATGTTGCCGTAGAAGTCAGGGTTAGGATCGCCGATGATGGTGCGGTCGTCGTCGTTGATGGTGCCGGGGTTGGCCGGGTCGTTGTAGAGGTCGACGAAGCGCATGTCGCCAGCGCCGAAGTAAGCCTTCGAGCCGTTAGCCGACTTGATGCTGAGGCCTGCAGCGGCAGCCTCCTCGGAGGTTGCGAAGACGCCGTTGGTCTTGAAGCCATAGAACACGTTCAGTGGCTGACCCACCTGTGAGCGTATGGTAGCGCCGAGCACCTCGTTGTCGACATAGTTGCCGTCGGGCAGCTCGGTGAGCTCGTTCTTATAATGGCCCACACTGGCGCCCAGCTGCCACTGCCAGTCCTTCAGGGCGAGCACCTTGGCGGTGGCTGTGACGTCGAAGCCCTGGTTCTTCAGCTTACCGCCGTTCGACCAGTTCTCACTGAGGCCCGAGAGGAATCCGAGCGTCTGCTTGGTGAGCAGGTTGCTGGTGGTGGCGCGGAAGTAGTTGAAGCGGATGCCCAGACGGTTGTTCAGGAGGCTGGTCTCGAGGCCGGCATTGAGGCGACGCGTGGTCTCCCATTGAATCTTCGTGTTACCGATGCCTTCGAACGAGAGTGCTGCAGGGTCGTTCATGAACTGCTTCGAACGGAAGTAGGAGCGTGCAGCATAGTAGTCGATGTTGTCGTTACCACTGACGTCGAAGCCTACGTTGAGCTTCAGGAAATTGATCAATGAGCAGCGAGCGTTGAACCATGGCTCGTTGCTGATGACCCATGCGCCCTGGATGCCGGGGAACAGTCCCCAGGCGGCATCGAGGAAGTTCAGGTCGCCGCCATCCTGCCCGAAGAGTGACGAGCCCTCCATGGTGAGGTTGGCCTGCAAGTAGTAGCGGCTGAGGTAGTTGTACTCGGCCTGTGCATACCATGCCAGTGAGTTCCAGTTCTCGTTGATACCCTCGGTGAACTTTGGGTTGGTGTTCTCGAGCTTCGGCGTCTTGTCGTTACCAGTGTTGTAGCCCAGCAGGCGGTTCATGGTGTAGCTCTCCCAGTTGATGCGGGCACCGCCAAAGACGTGGATGTCGTGCGCATCGTAGCGGTTGTGCCAGTCGAGGCGCGTATCGCTCATCACGGAGTTCTGCTTCGATGCCAACGCACTAATCTCGTTGTTCTGGTAGGAGCCGATGGTGCTGACGTAGTACTGCGGCGTACCGTTGACGGGGATATAATACTTCTCGTTGGTGTTGACCAGGTTGTAGCTGAAGTGCTCGCTGGCGGTGAGGTTGGCATTGATTCGATACTTCGGGGTGATGCTCAGGTTGAGCATGGAGTTCTCGAAGCGGTTCTTGTTAGGTGCGTCAGCATACTCGTTGATGGCTGCGGGGTTGCCCAGCTGCCAGTTGTAGTTGCTGTAGTTGATAAGGGCTTCCTTGAGGTAGTCCTCTTTCTCGATGTCGTAGTGACTGGTTGAGAGCTCGCCCATACCATAGCTGTAAGCGCTGAGGAAGGGGCTCTTGGCGTAGGCCAGGAAGGTGGGCGCCGTGGGTGTGCCCTCATCGTAGTCCTCTGGCGCGCCGTCGTCGCGGATGTTGCGCGTGGTGTTACCGAAGGAGGCATCGAAGCGTACACCGAGGTGTCGTGACAGCTCAATGTCGGTGTTGAATCGGATGTTCAGTCGGTTCATGTTGTTGAACTTCAGGGCCGACTGGTTGGTGATGAAGCCTACGGAGAGGTTGTAGTTGGCCACGTTGTCACCGCCCTCGACGTTGATGCCGTAGTTCTGGGTGAAGGCCGTGCGGTAGACGAACTTCTTCCAGTCGGTGTTCTGGTGGTACTGCGTGTAGTAGTAGTTCTCGGGGTAGGGCGTGTCGTTGAGGAACTTGAACTTGTTGAGCCGCGTGTTGGTGCTGCTGAGAAGCTCGGAGGCGTAGCCGCGATAGTCCTCGGCACCCATCATCGAGACATACTTGGGCTCCATGACGACACCGGCAGAGACGGTGGCCGTGATGCGGGTGGCCATCGACTTGTTGCGGCGCGTCTGGATGAGGATAACGCCGTTGGCACCCTTGGCGCCGTAGAGCGCCGTGCCGTTGCGCATCACCGTCACCTTCTCGATGTCGGCGGCATTGAGGTTCGACAGGATGTCGTTATAGAAGCCACTGTGGAGCATCTTACGCCCATACTGCTGGTCGACGATGACTCCGTCGATAACGATGAGCGGCTGGGCGTTGGCGTTCAGCGAGTTAAGACCTTGGACGAACATGACGCTGCCGACGCCCGGAAGACCCGAGCGGCTGACAGTATGCACCTGTGCGCCGAGTTGCTTCTGAATCTCCTCCTTGACGTTGACCATGCTGCTGTACTTGAAGTCGTTGGCCTCATAGTCGCTGCGCACATTGGTCTGCAAGCCGTACTCGGCGTTGAAAGTTGTAGGATAAAGACGGGCGGTACGCTGGTCGGTATCGTTGAGCAGGCCCATGCGGACGGGGTTGTAGTCGGGGGTGGTGACAATCAGGGCCGTCGTGAAGACGGGCACCTTCAGCTCGTAGCAGCCATCGTCCTCGGTGAGTACGCTGTAACCCTCGATTTCGGCGGCCCTTACGATGGCACCGCTGACCGGCTGCTGCGTGGCAGCATCGATGACCATACCCTTGACGGTACGTGTCTCGTACTGTTTCTTCTTAGGCGTGAGTGTACGGACATCGGCCTCCTGAACTTCGTCGTCACCGTCGTCCTGTGCCGAGACCGTCAGGGGGCAAGCCATCAACAGTGACAGTCCAAATAAGATATATCGTTTCATGTACTTCATATTTCTGCGGGTTCGTTAGGGGATTAGTCTACGTGGGGTTTGAGGATGATGCAGTCGATGCGCATGGTACGTGTGAACAGTCCACGGCGCTTCTCACTGGCCGACACGTCGGTCTGAACCTTCAGACGCACCTGAGACTCAGTCTGCTCGGTGGCCAGTCCATAGGAGCACACATCGAAGACGATGCCCTCCTCAGGTGACAGACGGAAGATGTCGACGCTGTCCTTTGTCGTTTCGAATGAGCCCAGTTCAAGTCCGGCGGCTTGGCGTCCGTTCTTCTGGGTGTACATCTTCTCGGCGCCAGACTGCGTCTTCTGGTAGAGTGTGCAGACGACGCGCGTCGGGATGCGCTCGGACTCGATGGCGGTGGTGTCGCCAGCCGCTGCGGGTGCCATGACGAGATAGACGTCGTAAGGAATGTTCGACAGTACCTCGGGAATGTTGAACGTCACGGCAATCTGCTCAGACTCGGCAATGGGCGTACACTCTAAGTACTGATGGTTTGACACCAGCGGATAGTAGAAGTAGTTGTCCTGACTTACGCGCTGCGAGGTGACATTGACCGAGTAGACAGAGTCGCGCTTGGTAAGGTCGAACCACTTGCTCTTCTCGCGCACGGCTGTGCGGCCCTCGGCCTCGATGATGCGTGTACGGAAGAAGGTCTGCGTCTTGTCGATGTTCCACTGCGAGGCCTTCATCACCTGTCCGTTGCTGCATGCCACGTTGGTAGTGCCGTTGAAGATACCGCCGGCCTCGAAGGGCTTGAAGTACTGGTAGTAGCAGAGACTGTCGGCTCCCCAGCGCGAGCGCCGGTAGGCGTACTCCAGCTGTGCGTTGGTCGACATGGCAGAGTCGCGCAGCTGAGCGTCGGGGTTGACGGTACGGCTGAAGATGGTGCCCTCGACAATAGCCAAGCGGGCATTGGTGTAGCGGATGGAGTCGCACTCCTTCTGGGTGGTGAGCACGTTGTCGCGGTAGTTGAAGTAGTTGTCGTACTCCTCGATGAGCTGCTTCCACACGGCATTGGTCGGAGCGACCATCCAGTAGGTGCTGTCCTCGTTGTTGATGCGCCCCAGGTCGTAGAACAGCTCGTTGTGCTGCTCGAAGACGGAGTCGAGATAGACGGTGCGTCCATTCTCGTAGCCACCGGGGACACTCTGTTCGGGCTGGAACTCGCGGTAGTAGAACCGGGGGTTGTAAAGGAAGCTGGCCAGCGAGTCGAGGTCGCTGTCCTTACGGACGTACTCGAAGACGTTGGGGAAGTAGTCCACCTTCTGGTCGATGGTGAAGAGCACGCCATTCTCGTAGAGGCTGTTCTTCGTGGAACCGTTGAGCGTCTTTCCTCCGAAAGAGGTATGTGTGAGCGGCATGTACTTGCCATTCATCATCACCACGGAGTCGTTGCTAAGGCTCGACACGGAGTGGTTGTAGAGGGCGATGTGGTTCTGGAGGAACTCCTTGATGGTGGTGTTGTCCTCGTCGGCAACGCTGCCCTTCTCGGCCTGATACTGGGCGATGAGCGCCTGGGCCTCAGCCTGTGAGAAATTAGCATTGGTGGGTGCGAAGACGGTAAACACCTGACTGCTGCCCAGGGGCACGTCGTAGCCACAGGCCTTGATGACGGAGGCGAAGTTGCTCAGGTCGGGGTTCTGGCTGATGGCCTGCCACAGCGAGCCCTGCTGGACACCTTCAGTGGGGGCGTCGTAGTGGTCGTCCCAGGTGTCGGTGCAGGCGGTGAGCGCTATGGCAACGCCGCAGCAGAGCAAACCTGCGGCGAGGTGAAGTCTTATGTTTTTTGTAATCATAACTATTCACTATTAACTGTTAACTATACACTGATTTACAGGTCGTCCTCAAGCTTTCCGTCCTGGTCGACACCGTAGACGGTCTTGGGCACCAGCTCCAGATAGTCGAGCATGAACTCGTTGTCGTTACCCTGCTTGCTGTCGGAGGCGACGCGGAAGCGGAGGTAATGATCCTTGTTGGCGTCGATGTGGACCTGACAGAGCACGCGGCGGAAGGTACGGAAGTTACCAATGAAGTAGTACTTAGTGGAGCCGTTGGTGTGGTAGGTGCTGCGGCCTGCACGGTAGGCGCCGAGGTTCTTGAGCACCTTCTGCTCCTTGGCCTTCTCCTCGTCGGTCATGTCGTCGTAGTTCTTGGCGGTCTCGTCGTTCACGAAACGGCTACCGATGAAGGCCTCCTCGTTAAGATACTGCGTCATGTCGAGGGGGATGCCCTGTGGTATACCATCGAAGTAGATCTGTGCCACGCCACGCGTCTTCAGGCCGCAGAAGCCCAGTCGGATCTGCCAGTCGCCGCTATAGGGGACGGGCGGCAGACGGAAGGTGAAGTCGTACTCGCCGAAGATGTTCCACTCGTCGCCCTGCCATGACCAGAAGTTCTGGTGAGGCCGGCGCAGCACGAGGTGGCAGTTGCTGAACGAGACACCGTCGAGATAGCCTTCGGGGAAGTAGAAGTTACGGCCGTTCTTGGGTACGGTGGCGTCGTCGGGGGTGCCGGAGTCATCGTCCTGGTCGTAGTTGCCCTTGAGGCGCATGTCGTTGGTCATCACCTCGGGGAAGATGGTCGAGAAGTCCATGCGGATACGCATGTTCTGCACCTTATTCTTTACGTCGTTGCTGAAGGCCACGATGTCGTCGACATAGAAGAAGTGGCCGTTGATGCCATCGTGGACATACTCGCTCTCCACCTTCTTGTCGATGAGGGCGCCCTCGAACTGGAACTGGTCGTCGTAGCGGCGGTTGACATAGCGCTCGTAGCGAACGCCCTTTCCGAGGTACTGGACGACGGTGAGCTGCTCAATCTTGATCATGGTGTGGGGGAGCAGCGTGTGGTACCAGTCGACGGGGTTGGCGAGTGTCGTCTCAACGCCGAAGGCCTCGTTCATCTTCTTATGGATAAGGGGCGTCAGGTCGGCAGTACCGCTGACCTTGCGGTTCAGGATGTGGTACTGGACAAAGCGCTTCAGCGGGTTCACCGAGTCGGAGAGGTTCTCGAAGGCGTGGCCCGGCTTGCTGACATCGTCGCCAAAGACATTGGGATGGTCGTAATAGTGGCAGGCCAGCTGGTAGAGTGCACGGAGGTTGCCCTCCTGGGAACCGTCAGTGGTGATGCCCAGCTCGCGGAACTTACGCTGGTAAACGGTGTCGGGCTCGACGAAGACGGTATAGCCGTACTTCTTGGTGTCGGGAACCCAAGCCACCTCTTTCCAGAAGTCGCTGGTGTAATAGTATTTAGGATAAGCCTGCGGATCGTAGCTATCATCCTTCACCATAGCGGTGAGCTCCTCCTCAATGCCGGTGGCGCGGAGGGCCTGGAAGAAGAGGCTTACGCGGTCGTCGTTGCGCAGAAGGTCGGCAATGGAGCTGTTCGACTTCTCAATGACGCGGTCGATGGGCTGCATGATGCCGTTCTCGACAGTGTCGTCCTTTAGGTCAAAGTCGATGCGTGCCAAGCCCTCAAGGATGATGACTGAGCGTCCGTTGGCATCGATGGTGTCGGCAGTGCCGAGGTAGCGTCCGTTGAGGTTGGCCGTCGGCAGCATGTCGGTGTTCATATCGATGGTCGAGTACATGTTGTTCACCAGATGGGTGCGGGCAAGCGTGTCGCAGTCATCGTCGGAGAGCTGACTGATTGACGTCAGTCCGCGTTCACGGAGATAGGTCTGCACGGCCTCGTTGGTAGGCACGAAGCAGGTGTAGTGGCCGTAGCTGGAGAGCATGTCCATGATGCTGCCCTGCTGGTTGGCACGGTTGACAATCTCGGTGAAGTCGCTAAACTCCGAGCGGTTGCGCAGGTAGTCGCTTGCCATCTCGCCAGTGAAGGTGAAGAAGTTGTCGCCATCGGGCTCGTCGGAGCAGCCTGTCAGGGTGGGTGCCACCAGGGCTGCTGCGGCCATCAGTGTCAGTATGTTCTGTTTGAGGTTCTTCATATTCATCGGTCGTCTTTAGTTGTTAGTATCGATATTGCTGTTCTTTCCACTGCCGAAGGCGGGGTTATGCGTCTTCTGCAGGTTCAGGTTCACGTTGTACTCCTCGTCGTAGCCGTAAGGCCAGAAGAGCTGGTAGGGGAACGTCTGCTTATTGCTGAGGAAGTTCTGGATGAAGCCCTGATTGGTGCTCACCTTCTTCAGCACGGCGCTTGTCAGGTCGCTGGAGTCGCCCTTACGCAGCGAGTGGCGCACGAGGTCGTACCAGCGCTTGCCCTCGAACATCAGTTCGCGGTGGCGCTCCTTGAGAACGAGTGTCTCCATCTGTGACTTCGAGCGGTAGTCGGTGCGCACAAGGGTGTCGGTGAGCTCGCTGGTAGCCTGAGCCAAGGCGCGCTTGTTGACGGCGTTGACCAGGAGGAACGCCTGGTCGGCCAGCGAGCTGTTGGCCTCAAGGATTTCGGGGTCGTTACCGTCGACCATCTTCTGTGCGAGGGCCTCGGCCTTCAGCAGCATGATGTCGGAAAGGCGATAGATGACCCAGTTGCTGGTGTTCGTGCCGCGCATGTTCCAGGTGCCGTCCTTGTTCCAACTGCCCGAGATGATGTAGTATGACTTGGGATTGGATGGCGTGGAGGCGTTCATGTAGGCCGATTCCATTGCCATCTTGCAGACGAGGGGGCTACTGCCACTGATGCAGTTGATGTAAGCGCGGGTGTCGAGCTTCTTGTTCTTCGCGTCGTACACCTGATACTGCTCACCCGACACATCGTCGGAGACGTAGTTCGAAGGTGCGAGCAGACCATTGACCTGGGCATTACCGTAGAGCAGTGCGACGGCATCGTTACGTATCATACCCTTGGCGGTGGCATTGTTGTCGTAGATAAGCTCGAAGATGGTCTCGTCGTCATTACCACCGACAAAGATGCTGTTGTATCCGGCATCGTAGTAGTTGCTGCCGTAGGTGGCCGACAGGGAGCCGTCAGTCAGGGGGAAGCCGTTGTAGCGCGTCTGCGTGGTATTCACGCTGTAGCTGCTGGAGCTGGTGCGCTGACGCTTTTCCTCGGCACGCTTCTGCTTCGAGGCAATGACCTTGTCGGCATAGGCGATGCAGTTGTCGTAGTCCTGCTTCCAGAGATACATCTCGCAGAGCATGGCGTTGACGGCATCGTTGGTGATGCGGCCCGTCTGGTAGTTGGGCTTCGTCTCGGGATAGTACTCCACGGCGAGTCGGCGGTCGCTGATGTCGCGCAGGTCAGCGATGAGGCTGTCGAGCACCTGATTGAAAGGCAGTGCTTCGAGGTCCATCTTCTGGTTGTCGTGGATGTAGGCCTGCGTAGAGTAGGGCACGTTGTAGAACGTGCGGATGAGGTAGAAGTAGCAGAGGCTGCGCAGGGCGCGTACCTCGGCGATGTGGCCTTGCAGCTCGCTCTGTGTGTAGGACGGGTCGGCGGCTGCCACGGCCGGTGCATACTCGATGAGGGTGTTGCAGCGGTTGATGACGTCGTAGAAGTCGACCCACGACGTATAGGCGTTCAGGGCGTTGATGTTCTCCTTGAGGACGTTCTCCAGGCTTCCATCCTCGTTGCCGAGGTTACCGGCTACGAAGTTCTCGCTTCGCACCTCGCCCCAAATCATCATGCGCTTGACGGTGTTCTCGTCCTGCAGGCGGGAGTAGCATCCGGCGAGGATGCCCTCAACGTCGGCCTTCTCGTTCCAGAAGTTCTCGAGCAGTATCTCGTCGCGCGACTCCACTTCGAGGAAGTCGGAGCAAGAGGTGAGTAACCCACCCCCAACCCCTCCCCAAGTGAGGGGGGCTAAGATACCACAGAGTCCTATAAACGCTGCCTTTATCTTTTTATTCAATAATTCTGTATTCATAACGATTTCACGATTGGACTATTTCACGATTGTACTATTTCACAATTGGGCTGGTGGTGAACTTTTAGAAGTCTACGGTGACACCCATGGTGTAGGATCTTGGGCGTGGCGTCTGCGAGTTGTCGATGGCGGGGCTGTAGCCTGCCTGCGAGATGTCGGGGTCGACGCCTGAGTACTTCGTAATGACAAACGGGTTGTTCACACTGGCGTAGAGGTTGATACGGTTCAGTCCTATCCACTTCAGGTGCTTCTTCTTGATGGTATAGGTCAGCTGGGCATAGCCCATACGCAGGTAAGAACCATCCTCTACGAAGCGGTCGCTGACAAGGGAGTTGAAGCTGGCCTCATCACCAAACATGGCACGTGGGATGGTGGTGTTGTCGCCCTCCTTACGCCATCGGTAGTTGACGGCCTGACTCTGGTTGTCGTTGCCGTTCATGGCCTCGAGCTGCAGGCGCTTCAAGTTGATGATCTTGTTGCCATAACGGTAGGTGAACTGGGTGTTCAGGCGCCAGTCGCCGTAGGTGAAGGTGAATCCGAAACCACCCGTCAGCTTAGGCAGCGATGAGCCAAGGTAGACAATGTCGAGGGCGTTGATCTGGCCGTCGTTATTGATGTCCTCGTAGATGGCGTCACCACCCTGGAAGCGGTAGTTCTTACCCGTAGCGTCGTTGGTGTAGTTGTACATCATGCGCATGGGAGCACCGGTGCCGTCGTAGACAATCTCGCCCTTCTCATTGAGGGCCACGGGGGCGGTCATGGGTCGCTTCTCCCAGTCGTGCTTGTCGTAGAATGCCTGCGGCAGTGTGCCGTCGAGCAGTCCGCGCTGCTCCTCGCGTGAGAGGTTGGCGAAGGTGCTGTAGTTCACGTCGTAGACACCCTTGTAGTGGAATCCATAGATGGCGCCGAGGGGGTTGTGAACCTGCACGCGGCGAAGGATTGAAGCATTCTTATAGTCGAATGTCGATGTGCCAAGCTGGTCGAGAAGGTACTGCTCCATCTCCAGAAGCTCGTTCTTGTTGTTACCGAAGTTGACGTTCATGTCCATGATGAACTTGCCGGCCTTGACGAGCTGGTTGGTGTTGATATGGAACTCCCAACCGATGTTGCGCATCTTACCCGTGTTACGCACGGCGATGGTCGAGAAGCCGGAGTTCGAGGGGATGCGGTAATCCTTCATCAGCATGTTGGTCACCGTCGAATGGTAGCCCTCGATGACCATCGTCAGACGGTCGTTGAAGAAGCCGAGGTCGATACCGAGGTTGTAGCTGGAGTTGATCTGCCATTTCAGGTTATTCAGGCGGATGTTGATGGGGAACATGCCATTCATGTCGAGATAGGTGGGGGCAGTGCCGTACTTCGAAGCATAGAGGTAGTTGCCGCCGGGCTGGTTACCCACGCGACCCCAGCTGGGACGCAGTGAGAACATTGACATCCAGCCTCCGTCTTCACCGGCCTGGGGAAGTCCTGCCAAACGGCGGAACCACGGCTCGTCGATGATGTTCCAACGGAGTGACACCGAGGGGAAGAAGCCCCAGCGGTTGTCGGGTCCGAACTTCGTGGTGCCGTCGGCGCGCAGCGTGGCGTCGAGCATGTAGCGGCCCTTGTAGGCGTAGTGTCCCGAGAGGGTGTAGTACATGGAGCGCCACTCGCCGAATCCCGAGCCGAAGCTCTTGATCTTTCCGCCGGCCTCGGGGCTGACGATACCGCCAGAGGCGAGGTTATAGCCCGTGTCGCCCTGGTTGGTCGATGAGCCGCTGGTCAGTTCGAAGCGTCCCATGAGCATGGCTGAGTGGTCCTTGTTACGGAAGGCGGGAATCAGCGTCAGCGTCTGCTTGGTGTTGAACGATACGCTCTTCGAGGCGCCGCTGTAGCTGCGGTTGACATTCTCGTTGGTGTAGTGCGTGGTGGTGAGTTCCTGCGGCAGGAACTGGTCCTCGTACTTGTTGAAGATGTTCATGTAGACGGAACCACGCCAGTTCAGCTGCCAGTGGTCCTCGTCAGTGCCCCACAGCTGGTAGTTAATCACCAACTCCGGCGACACATCGTAGGTGCGCTGCTGGTTCTTGGCCAGGTTGGCCGATGCCACGGGGTTGACGTAGTCCATGGTCTTCTGGTCCTTGTCGAAGACCGTTGACGCCGTCTGCAACATATTATAATAGGTGTCGGTGTCCTCGCCCGTGAGGGGATCCTGTTGGTAGATGCTCATGTTAGGCATCTTTTTCTGGGCGATGCCCAAAAGGCCGTGGTAGTTACGGTCGTTCTTGGTGTAGGTCAGTGCGAAGTTAGTGCTGACGCGGATGCGCTGTGAGACGTTGTAGTCCAGAGCCACACGCGTTGAGAAGCGGTTCAGCTTCTGCTTGATGATAGTACCAGTCTCATGGTCGAAACCACCACCGATACGGAAGGAGGCCTTCTCACCACCACCCGAGATGTTGACGTAGTGGTTCTGGCGCAGACCCCACTGGGTGACGGCGTCGATCCAGTCGGTGTTGTTGTTGTACTGCTCGAGCTCCGAGAAGTCGGGCGAGTAGTTGATTTCCTCAATGTTAGCCGATGCACCGTCGTTCTGCGAGGGGTTGAAGTAAGCCTCCTTGAGCATCATGGTGTAGTCGTCACCCGAGAGGAGCTTGTAGCCCTTCGGCTGGTAGGTGCCGGTAAGCTTCAGTGAGTAGGTCACCTTTGGCTTACCGCGTACACCACGCTTGGTGGTGAGCTCGATGACACCATTACCACCCTGTGAACCGTAGATGGCCGTGGCGGCAGCATCCTTCAGCACGGTGATGCTGGCGATGTCCTCAGGGTTCAGGTTGAGCAGCTCGGAGAACTTCTCATCATTGAGTGAGTTGAGGTCGGTGTTCGACAGGTCCACCTCGCGGATGTTGCCGTCGACCACGATGAGCGGGTTGGAGTCGATGCCTGCCGAGAGCGTAGAGGCACCACGCAGACGCATGGTCGAGCCGGAACCCAGGTCACCGCTGTTACCGATGATGTCGAGACCGGCGATGCGGCCCTGCAGGGCCTCGTCGACAGAGGTAATGCCCAGACCCTCGAACTCCTTCATGTTGATGGTCTGTGTAGAGTAGGATATCTCGCGCTCAGGAATGGGGAGCGAGTTGCCCTGCAGGCGCTTCTTCGACTTCACCACCACCTCCTTGATCTGGGTGGCCGATGACATTGTGACGTTGAAGGTGGTCTTGTTGATGGGCAGGGTCACCGTCTTCTGTCCGACGTAGCTGAAGCGGATTTTATCCTTCGGGTTGCGCACCTTCATGGTAAAGTTACCATTGAGGTCGGTAATGGCCGATTCGATGATACGCCCGGTGCCGTCGATTTCGCACACCGTGGCGCCCATCAGCGGGCCCATATCGTCGCTCACTGTTCCGTGAACCGACGTGATGTTCTGTGCTGTGGCCGTTGTCGCCGAGGCAAACAGCAGTGCCAGCAGCATGATAATGGATTTCAATATTCTCATAACGCTGTTTTGTTCCGTTTGGGGGTTATTGTCCGGTTTTCCAGTTCGTCAGTTTCTCATAAAGCAGTGGGCCATCGATTTGGTGGACTACCGCATTACTGGCCATGAAGATGACCGATGAGGCGGCAATGGCATTGTTATTGACGCGTCCCGTGAACCAGTACTCACGACAAATGTTGTTGTATAGACCGTCGCTCTTCACCACGTGGCGTGCGGGGCCATACTGGCCTTGCACGGTGAGCTGCTTGGAGCTGTAGTCAACTGAGAAGGGGAAGAAGCGTCCCGTCTCGGGGTTACGCATCATCGACTCGTACTCTCCTTGGTAGCTTCCGCTCTCGGGAGCCATGTCGACGGCTACGCTGTGGTCTTGCACATGATAGCGAATGAAGTTGATGATACGCTGCTTGATAACGTTGCGAACGCTGTCGACGGCAGCCTCAGTACCCCATTCAGCTTCGCTGACATTGTCGTAGTCTTCCCACGTCGGGAGCAGTCCCTGGTCAATCAGCTCCTGGATGCTCTCGTTGGTAGGCACGTAGACCGTGTAGTTATAGTTGTCGAGGAGGGTGAAGTTCCGCATGCCGGTGGGCGCATAGCACGACTCATCGGCAGAGATGGAGAGGGTCGACGACAACATTCCGCTGCCATCGTGGTTCAGCAGGTCGGTGAAGAGCGAGTACTCCGGGTGGGCCTGCAGTGTAGCCAATACGGTCATCGACGAGCCGAGCGGCGGCTGTGTGTCGAGCTGATAGGCCTTTCCGTTCTTCTTCGGGTAGGTAGCCTTGATCTTCAGCGGCTGGTTCTGGTGTTCCACCTGCCAGCCACCTGCCACTGCCAACGAGTCGTCGGCGGTGCGGAAGACGCGTATGAGGCAGCCGCCCTTGGTCTTGTAGTACTCGTGTCCGTCCTCAATGTCGCCAACAATAATCAGTTGGTTCATCAGGTCGTCGAGGCGGGTGTTCATGGAGTTGCGTGTCAGGTCGGTCTGTGTCGGACGTGAGGTCACCTTGGTGATGGTGCCGTCCTCTTCGACCTTGACGGTGTAGCGGTTGCCCTGCATGCTTTCCATCTCGTTCTTGTTGGGGTCAAGATAGAACTCAATGAGCGACTGGTTGGCAAGACCATACGTTGCCGGGTCGATGTAGTTCTTCATGGCCTCGTTGGTGGGCAGCAGCATGGAGTACTTCGTATCCATTGAGAGGAGGTAGGGCAGTGAGGTGTTCTTCTTATGGTCGTTGTCAGTGGTCGAGATAGCCCAGTAGATGACGTTCATCGTCGACTCGTGGGCCAGTGCGGGATAAGCCACTGAGCTGTACTCGGCGGGTCCGAAGAGCTTGTTCAGCTTGTAGACGACACCGTTCGAGCCCATCTTACACTCTACAATATTATCCTTGGTGACGCCCAGGGGCTCCTTGGCGTCGTTGAGCACCTTGTCGGCAAAGTTCGACGGAAAAGCCGATGTGAAGGTCTCCATCATGTTGACATTGATGAGCTTCACCAGCGTTGCCAGGGGGATGCTGTCTATTTCCTGATACTCCTCCTGGAGCTCGCGGCCCTCGCCGTTCCACCACTCCAGCACGGCAGCATCGGTAGGCACGAGCATGGCACCTGCATCGTAGTGCAGGTCGTAGTCCATGGTGTTGCTATAGATATACTGGTTCCACCCTGGGTCGAACTTGAGTAGTGACTTAACGTTGTTGCCTTCGGGCCAAGTAGTATTCAGTTGTGAGTTGAGCGTCAGGGTGCTTCCTGCCGAACGGCGGCTAAAGTAGCGCTTGACAAAAACGGAGTCGGAATTGTCGTACAGGCGGTTGTACTCACGCTGTATGGCGGCCGAGGCGGGCACGGGCGTGGAGTAGCGGTCGAGCATGCGCGACCAGAGCTGTGTCTGTGAGTCCTGACGGATGATCTCAGCCATGTTGGCTGTCGGCTCGATGACGGCGTCCACCTTGTGGATGTAGCCGTTCTTGCAGGTGATGTTACGGTTCTTGCTGGCATCGCCTCCCGCATTCGAGAGCACTTTCACGCCGGCCATCCATGCCTCGTCGATGCTTTGTGCCTTGTGGTTGGTCAGGAGAGCGAGGTCCTCGGCGGTCATGTTGTAGTAGCTCATAAACGCTGGAAGGAAGTGGAGTACGGTGGGTGCCGTGGCATCCATCATCATGGGGATGCTCTTTCCACGTGAGCGCAGCGCTGCCCAATAGTCGGTGGTGGGCATTTCGGCTACGGGCATCACGTAGACAGAATCGTAGATGGATGCAGCCGTCTCGCGACGCATGGCACGTCCTTCCATAGGCGGCGTGCCACTAACATTGCTCAACAGGTCTACCAGGTAGGCATTGTTGATCATAGTGTTGTTCAGCAGCAGCTTCTTCTGCGATAGTGAGAGGTCGCTGTAGTTGCGCACTGGTGAGCCACTGCTCGTGGTCCACGTGTTGTTTTTAAACCATGTTTCGAAGGCCTGGTCGTTGGCAGCGAAGAGGGTCTTCGAGCCAGTGTGGCTGAGCACCTCCGTCTGGTCAAGGTCGTCGATGAGGCGCAGCAGCGTGGAGTACTTGTCGACGGGGTCTTCCTTCAGGCGGTCGTAGATGGAGTTACCCAGCCACTCCGGCTGCCCTGTGAGCACCTCGTCCTCGCACGACTGCAGTCCCCACGCACCCAGTAGTAGGGCACATGCGGTCCACACCCACCGCTGCTTCTTGGCCTTTGGTCGCCGCGGTGTGGACTTTTGCCGTCCTTGCGTTCCGATTGTTGTTTGTTTCATAGTTTTGAAAGTTAGTATTGAATGTAATAGTATGCGGTTATGTTGTCGCTATTTCCAGTTACTGGTTTGTCGTTGTCGTTCGCTTGATGTTGAGATTCCGCCGTTGTGGCGTTCTCTCGCGTTAGGCGTTGCCTTGTGGTTTTGCCTTCAGCCGGTTTTGCTGTTGAGGGTTTCCGGCCCATTCCCTCGCGCGTGTATATATAATAAGGTGTATAAACAAAATGAGGGAAACGGAGACGGCATTTTGAGGATGCCGTCCCCGATTCCCTTGTCATTGTGTGATCAGTGTTTCTTTCCTGGTCATACTTAGTGTCAACTTACTTGCGTACCTTGCGGACAACGATGGTGCCGTTGTCGAGTGTCTGGCGCATGATGACGATGCCACCCTTCTGTCCCATCGTAGCCTTGCGGCCGTCGATGCTGAAGAACTCGACGTTCTTGACAGGTGAGTTGACAAGTTCCTCGATGCCCTGGTTCTGGTCGCCTGTGACTTCCTTGGTGCTCTCGGTGCCATAGTAGGTCAGTGTCCAGTTGTCGAAGATGGTCCAGTCCTTAGCGACGGCCACATCCTTAGCCAGACCGAAGCGGAGCTTCTCGTCGTCGCCCACCTTCACCACGATGGTGTTGGTGACAGCCGACTCATAGTCAGTGAAGTACTCGTAAGCGGTAGCCATGTTGTTAGGCACAGCCTCGTTGGTGGTCTCGTCGCCGAATGCCCATCCTGAGGGCAGGTCCTCGGCCGAGTACCATACGGGTGTAGCGCTGAGGCGCACGATGGGCTTGGAGCTGCGTCCGTTAGCGGTGACGCCATAGATGTAAACATAGTCCTTTGAGCTGTCGTAGCGGTTCTCGAACTCCTGTGCAGGACCGTCGCCACCGTAGCGGTAGAAGGCCTGAACTGAGATCTCGTAAGTACCTGCGGGCAGACCAGCAATCTCCTGATAGTAGTCGTAGGTCACGCCGTTGTCACCACCGAAGATCTCGGCGTTCTGCACTTCGTTGTTCACGCCGACTGAAGCTGCACACGTCCAGCCCTTGTTGTCGCCGCCGTCGTAGGAAGGATTAACCACCACTGAGGTGAGGTCAACAGGGTTGAGGTCGGTTGCGGAGCCGAAGCCGGGATCGATGGTCAGCTTGGTGATCCACTTACGAATCTCAGCGATGAGCTCGGGCACTTCCTCGTCCTCGATAAGATGCTTTTCCAGACGCTCCTCGATGTCCTCCTTCAGAGTGGCAGCGTTACCCTTGGCGTCCTCGTTCTGTCCGTCCATCAGGGCGCCGTTCAGGTCGTTAAGAGCCTCGATGAGGGTGTCGAACAGAGCCATAGATGTCTTGGCAGCGGCCTCGGCATCCATCAGTGTCAGCAGAGCCTGGAACATGGCGTCACCGTCGGTTCCGGCGGCCAGCGTGCGGGCATTTGCGATGGCAGCGGCCAGGTTCTCGTAGGCCGTCTTACCCATGTCGCCCTTAATGTTCTCGGCTGTAGCCACTTCGGTGAGCAGCACCTCGGAGACAACGTTAGCGGCATTACCGCGATAGGTCAGCTTGAAGTTGTCGAAGATGACCCAGCTGTCGCCCAGCTGGTTGCTGGAGCCCTTGACACCGACGCGCATCGGGTCGCCCTGGTGCACGACGAGACCGTAGGCCTTCTGCGTGAACATGTTCTGGCCGGGGTTAACCTCCGACGGCGAAGCGAAGCAGTTAGCGGCGGTAGCCATGTTGTTAGGAGCATAGTAGGTGTTGCCGTCGATGCTGCTGGTGAAGGTGTTGTAGTCGGAGTTTGTGAAGATGCTATTGTCGGTAATAGCCTCATCGAATACGTTCATGAAGGGCGTAGCAAGCTCGTTCATATAGACGAAGCAGGGGGCTCCACCGGGTTTGACGAAGCTGACGGACGCGTTCTGATAGTTGTTCCAGGCATTGTCGCCACGGCCGTAGCGATAGAAGCCCTGCACCGAGATCTCGTACACACCGGCAGGTGCGTCGGTCACTTCCTGGTAGATGTCGAAGCTTGCCGTATTCCAGGCCTCACCGCAGGAGTTCGAGACGGCCACGTTACCCGTGAGGTTGCCCTCGCGTGTCCAGCCTTCCCATGAGTTGGCCGAGAAGTCGGCGTTGGTCAGATACTGGTTGGTGACGTCGGCAGCCACGTCGTCGCTGGCAAAGTGCTTGCCGGCCTCGGTCACGTTAGCCTTCAGAGCATCGATCTTCTCGCGGAGCTTGGCGTTGGTGAGTGCCATTTCGTTGACCTCCTTAGCGTAGTCGTCGAGGGCGTCCTCGCAGTTGATGAACCAGTCGGTCTCGGCATAGGTGGGCGAACCGTCAGCCTGCTTTGAGTTCACAATGACGCGGGCCTGGTCGATAACCAGTGCATACTCCTTCCAGAGAGCCACGTTCTCGAACAGCTCAGCGCGGGCCTGCTCGATTTCGGCCATGGCAGCGAGGACCTCAGCCTTATTGCTGACGGTTGCCTTCTTCTTGTCGTTGTAAGCCTGGAGGTAAGAATAGGTGTAGACAGTCTCCTCGCCGAGGTTGATCTCGGGTACACCCAGTTCGAGCCACTTCTGGAACGAGGCGGCTGTGTTGCCGTAGTACTGCAGTCCGAAGCTGTCGAAGACAGACCAGTCGGTGCCGCCCTGGAGCGCATCCTTCTTCACGCCGACGCGTGCCTCACCGCCATTAGCCTCGAAGAACACGAGGGTCTTGTAGTACTCATGACCCTCTTCCTCGCAATACAGACGGAAGGTTGAGGGGTTGTTGGGAGCGTAGTAGGTCGTGGTGCCAGACGTCGAGCTACCCTCGGCGTTGGGTGTTCCGAAGTAGGTGGTGTCGCCATACTTATCGACGAAGCTCACGGTGTTCATCGGTGCGTAAGCGTTGCAGAACAGGGTCTTGCAGGAGTCACCGTCGGCCACTGCGTAGGCGTAGGGATAGTACTGTGTAGCTGTGCCAGCGAGATAGTCGGCCAGTGTTCCGCGGAAGAACGAGCGGAGGCTGAGGCAATATACGCCTGCGGGCAGACCAGTAATGTCCTGATAGGTGTCGAAGGTGCTGTTGTAGACCTCGGCCACGTCGGCAGCGGCGTGGTTACCATCACCAGTCATGTTGGGCTTGGTGCCGCTCCAGCCAGCGTTGCTGGCGTTGTCGAAGTTAGGATTCTGCAGCAGAGCCGTAGCGTTGCTGGGGTTGTCGGCCGTACCGGTGCCGATGTTGTTGGCGCGAGCCTCGTTGAGGGCGTCAATCTGAGCCTGCAACTGCTCAACGGTGGAGTTGAGGTTGTTGTAGACAGCAACGGCAGCCGAGACGTCGATACCTTCGGCCTCAGCGGTCTCGATGACGGACTTCAGCTCCATAGCCTTCTCGTACTGGTCGAAGACGCTGGCGTCGATGAACTGCCAGTTGATGTGATGGCCTTCGCCCTCAGTCAGGAGTGCTGACAGGGGATAGCGCTCAGCATCGTCCTCGAATCCGGAATAGGCGTTGTCGAAGTCCTGTGGTACTGCTTCGTCGCGGCCCATGAACTGTGTGCCATCGCTCTTGATGGTAGTGTTCACCTCGTTGGGCATGAAACGGTAGACGAGGTTGCCTTGCGGCTGGATCTCGTAGAAGCGGTTAGCCCAAGTGGTTTGGTCGAGGAAGAGGTTGCCGGAATCGTCCATACAGGCCTTCATCCAGCTGTAGTTTGTACTGCGTACGCAGACATAGTCCTCGATTTCGTAAGTTTTACCGTCCCAGACATTGTCGACCTTGTACTGGGCAACCTTGATACGCACAGCAGAAGCCTTTGGGCCCACGCATCCGCGGGTACCCCAGTTGTTTCCCTGTGTAAAATAAGCGTCAGCCGTCACATTGTAAAGCAGATAGGTCTGCCCGACAGCGAACTCAACGGCTTTGACCTCAACGTCGTCGTTGGTAGGCATGGTACGCTCCACCAAGTCAGCCGCATTGACACCCAGGCTGCTGAGCCAGAGTGCGCTCAAAACGAGTAGTTTTGAATACTTCATAAGCTTAAGAATTAGTAAAGTTAGTAAATATGGAAATTAGTCTCGTAATCAGTTGTTTTATGGCCTTGTTATCGGCGTTGGGGGTCGTCGTTGAGTGACGGGCGTAGTTGTTTTATTGCGTAATCGGTTGCAAAGTTAGCAAAAATTATTGAAACACGCGCATGTTTTGGCGTTTTTTTTGTGTCAAACGGTGAAAAAAGGTGTTTTTTTTACACATTCTCCTAAAAAAACCGTACCTTTGTGGTCAAAAAAGAAGATGATACAGATGCGACACCCTTTGGAGAAGTTCTGCTGCTGCCCGGTATGCGGCAGTCGACAGTTTGTGGTAAACAATGTGAAGAGCAAGCGTTGTGAGGCTTGCGGGTTTGTGTATTATGCCAACCCATCGTCGGCAACGGCGGCGTTCATCGTGCGTGGCGGACGGTTGCTGGTGGCGCGGCGGGGCAAGGAGCCGGCGAAAGGGACGCTCGACCTGCCGGGTGGGTTCGTCGACATGGACGAGACGGCCGAGGAGGGCATGGCGCGCGAGGTGATGGAGGAGACGGGGCTGTGCGTGGTGCGGTCGGCGTACCTGTTCTCGCTGCCGAACATTTACGTGTATTCGGGCATGGAGATTCACACGCTCGACATGTTCTACCGGGTGGAGGTGGCGGCGGAGGCCGAGCCGCAGGCCGGCGATGATGCGGGCGAGGTGATGTGGGTGCCGTTGGACGAGGTTTGTCCGGATTTATTCGGGTTAGCGAGTGTTCGGAAGGCGGTGGGACGGTTTTTGGAGGAGCTGCGTGACGGGGAGCGTAAGTGACTGAGGGACAAGGAGATGGAGGGGCGGCGGTTTTCGCGGCGAGAAGACGGGGGAGTGAGGCGAAGAAGATACGGTTTTCTTGGGGAGAAGATACGGTTTTCTTGGGAAGAAGATACGGTATTGTTGGGAAGGGGTGCCGGGGGCGTGAGGAAGGGACGGCGGGGGTGTAAGGATTTTTTGGAGGTGAGGAGGGCGGAGAAATGCGGGGCGGGCCGCGTTAATAACGCGGCATACGAGAGAAGGCCAGATAGATGGGGAGGCAAGGGGAGGGCAGGGGAGGAGAAGGGGATTGGCGGCGGGTGCCATTATTTGGTTGGCAGGCCGCCAATGTAGGGGCAGGCCCTGTGCCAGCCCGTTGGCCCGGCAGGGCCAGTTCTGCCTCAAATGCCGTCAATGTAGGGGCAGGCCTTGTGCCAGCCCGTTGGCCCGTCAGGGCCAGTGTTCGCGAAAATGATTATTACGAAACGGCGATGCAAGGGCATGCGCGCGGTGTGCATTGCCGCGCACAGTGGCCCTGTCGGGCCATCGGGCTGGCACGGGGCCTGCCCCTACATTGGCGGCCGGCAGTGCGACCATTGGCGGGCGGCAGTGCGACCATTGGCGGGCGGTTGCCCCTACATTGCCGGCTTCATGCGGCGGTTGAGCTGGTAGATGGCCGGCAGAAGGAGGCAGAGCGAGAAGAGCACCGCCAGGAGCTGGTTGGTCATGGCGCCCCCGAGGATGTCCGAAAGGGTGGCGTCGGGGTCAGGATAGAGGTGGAAAAGGAGATAGGCGGCGGTGTTGTTGGCCCAATGATAGATGATTCCGGGGAGGATGCTGCCGGTGCGCATGTAGAGCCATCCGAGGAGGAGGCCAATCAGGAAGGCATGTGGCATCTGGGCGGGGTTAAGATGCGACAGGGCGAACAGCAGAGCTGAGATGACCAGCGCCCAGACGCGCCAGGAGGTGCTGCGGCGGGGGGAGAAGGAGGGTTGAGAGGGGGCGGCGGAAGAGGGGGCGGCGGTCGATGAGGGGGCGGGGCTGTCGCTGCCACTGGCCCTGTCGGGCCAACGGGCTGGCACGGGGCCTGCCCCTACACTGGCGGGATTGGCCGCGGGTGAGGCGGCGGGCCTCCCGAGGAGCGTACGCAGGACGGTGCCGCGGAACACCATCTCCTCGACGACGGGCGCCATGAGGGCGATGATGAAATAGCCGCCGGGCGTGGTCATGATCAGGGCGAGCTCCTCGCTTGCCTGGTCGATGATCTGCTGAATCCACTGCGGCCATACGGGCTGGAGATGCTCCTGAAGGAAGAGCGAGGGCGCGAGGGCGCCGAGGGCAGCAACGACACACCAGAAGACCACGTCCCAGGGCCGCGACCGCAGGTAGGCGGTGGTGGGCACGAACCACCTCAGGAGTATGAACAGCGCCAACGCCACCAGGTCGAAGAGGAGCATGGTGGCGATGGTGCCCTCTGCCGGCAGCTGCGTCTGGACACTGCCCTTCATGATGGTGAAGGTGACGGTGACGATGGCACCCGCAATGGCCTGTATGCCAAGGAAAATGAGTACGTAGGCGATGGCCTCAAAGATTCTTTTCATAACTGTTTGCTTTGTTAATGGTGAGTGCTTGGTGATATGTGACGATGATGGTCGGAGGGTGAGTTGTGGCCGCTCGGGGCGGGGGAGTATGCCGCTCGTGGCGGGTTTGTAAGCCTCTCGTAGCGGTTTTGTTTGCCACTCGTAGCGGGTTTGTTTGCCACTCGGAGACCTCCCCTAACCCCTCCTGTAGGAGGGGGATAAGTTAGACCTTCTGCGGCAAAGGTAACCTATCCCCCTCCTACAGGAGGGGTTAGGGGAGGTCTCCACCATCCTTAGGTGACACATCTTCTTCCCCCATCCTCCTCATCACCTCCTTCGTCTCCTCGGCATCGGTAACAAGCTGCCTCCTCATCACCTCCTTCGCCTCCTCGGCGTCTGCCTCAAGCTGCTGCCTCAGCGCCTCTACGCCATCGAAGTGCTGCTCATTGCGGAGGCGCTCATGGAACGCCACGGTGAGCTCCTGGCCATACAGGTCGGCGCTGAAGTCGAGGACGTAGACCTCGAGGGTGAGGTTGTGGCTCCCGAATGTCGGCCGCGTGCCGATGTTCATGACGGCGGGGCGGTATTGGCGCTCACCGTCGCACACCATGCCGACCGAGACAGCGTAGACGCCGGGCCTGGGAATCAGCTTGCAGGGGTCGTCGGGCGCCAGGTTGGCAGTGGGAAAACCCAATGTCCGCCCGATGCCGTCGCCGTGGACGACGCGGCCGGCCAGCGTGTAGGGCCGGCCGAGACAGCGTGCCGCCTGACGGACGCTGCCCTCGCCGAGCAGTCGCCTGACGCGCGAGCTGCTGACAGCCTCGCCATCGACGATGAGCGGCTCGGCGAGCAGCACGTCGAGGCCTATAGTTGCGCCGTAGCGCCGATAGTCGTCGTAGGGCCGCAGCCCGTCGTCGTGGGCCGTCCGGCATCCGAAGCGGTTGTCGTAGCCTGTGAGTAGCGTGCTGACGCTGAGGCGGTTGCGTAGTATGGAGCCCATGAACTCGTGGGCCGTCAGACGGGCGAGCTCTACGGTGAAGGGCAGGATGACCAGCGTGTCGATGCCCGTCTCGTCGAGCAGCGCCTGGCGTTCGGCCAGCGTGGTGATGAGCTGTGGCTGCCATGCGGGCTGCAGGGTCTGTCGCGGATGACGGTCGAAGGTGACGACGAGCGTGCGCTGGCCGCGCACAGCGGCCGCGTCGGCGAGTTGCCGAAGCAGGTGTTGGTGGCCACGGTGCAGGCCGTCGAAGCAGCCGATGGTGGCGGCAAAGTGCCCGTCGAGATGCAGGTCGGGTGTGTAGACAATGGTATTCATGAGGTGTTGCGAGGTGGTTGTCAGTCGAGCTTCAGCTGCTTGTAGGCCACGCGCTGTCGGCGCCAGGTGTAGGTGGCATGCAGTGTGCCGTCGCTGCCCTGGATGATGGCCGGGTAGGAATACTGACTGATGGGCGAGTCCTCCAGCGTGAGTGCGTGGTGCCAGGTGGCGCCGTCGTCGGTGCTGACGGCGATGCTGAGTGGCGTGCGCGGGCCTTTCGGCTCGCCGGGGAGGGTGGCTATGTCATTATAAATAAGTACATGCGTGCGCGCAGGATGGGCTGCCGACGGCGACCTGTTGATGGAGGTGACGGCGTCGGTACCCGAGTTGTTGTTGGGCAGGTCGGTGAGTTCCACGGTCGACCATGTGCGGCCGCGGTCGCTGCTATACGACTTTGCCAGCCGGCCGTTCTGGGTGCGCATGAGCACCATCAGGCGTCCGTCGCTCAACTCGAGGAACGAGGGTTGGATGCAGGCTATGGGAGCCAGCTTGTCAGGCTCCTTGGTGCGCGCGGCCTCCTGGGCATCGACGGGCCCTACGTACTGCCACTCGTGGGTGACCAGGTCGTAGCGCTCGACGTGGAACTTCCAGCCGCCCTTCTCGGTGGACGACCCACAGAGCAGCACGGGATGGCCGTCGGCATCGTTGGCGTCGGGGCTGAGCAGCAGGGGCTTGTTCTTGATGGGGCCGAGGAAACCCTCGGGCAGCGGCTCCTTCGGCGACCATGTGCGGCCGCCGTCGGTGGAACGGCATAGCCATCCCGTCCAGTCCTGCACGAAAGCCCCGATTTTGAAGAACAGCCATAGCTCGCCGTCGGGCATCTGGAACAGCACGGGGTTGTAGCAGGCCTTGCGGCGCAGCAGCGACAGGTCGGCGACGAGCGACGAGGACCTGACGGGCCCCTTGTCGGCATGCGTGGTGGCCGTGTCGACGCCGGCGAGGAGTGCCTCGGGCGTGCCCGGCAGGAAGACGCCGTCGGCCGCCAGTACGGGCTCGCTCCAGGTGTCGCTGCCGCGTGCCTTCGTGCTGGTCCAGACGCAGACGTCGGGGCACCCCTCGTAGCTGCCTCCGAAGTAGGCACAGACGAGGTCGCCGTTCGTCGTCTCGGCAATGGTGGTGGCGTGGACTGAGGGGAAGTCGGTCTGGCTGTATACAAACTCGTCGCGGACGATGCGGGCATCGGCAGTGGGTATGTCGACGTCGAAGACGTGGTGGCCGGAGCCTACGGTGCGGACGTCGCCTGAAGGCAGGCAGACGTCGGCCGTTGTGTTACAGGGCACGTCGACCTCCCAGTGCAGGCGCTGCAGCGTCTTCTGCCAGCATGAGCCGAGGATGCCGTAGGGCGTGTCGAGCGAGGCGTCGACGTTGCTGCAATCCTGTATGTCGAAGGCGGGTGCCAGGCGGAAGTGGCTGGTGGTGGGGTGCGTTGGCAACGCACCATACACGCCAACGGGTGCCTGAGTGATGCCTGCGAGGTGCTGGAAGCACCACGTGAGCAGGTCGCCAAGCAGCATGACGTGGTTGCCGCTGTTCATACGCGGATTGGCAGTGTCGCCGTTCCAGAGCTCCCAGATGGTGGTTGCTCCCTGCTGGGCCATGTAGCCCCATGAGGGATAGGTGCGCTGGGTGGCGATGAGCCAAGCCACGTCGGCGTAGCCCATGTCGGTGAGTGTCTGCAACAGCCACGAGATGCCGATGACGCCACATGGCACGTGGCCGCCATTCTTCTGGAGGATATTGGCCACGATGTTGTGGGCAATGGCCTGCCGAAGACTGTCGGGGGCGATGCCGAAGGCCAGGGGCAGCAGGTTGGCGGTGGCGGTGTTGTTGCCGTAGAACGTGCTGTCGGGATAGAGCGGATGGCCGGGGTGCGGCGAGGTGTTGGCGATGGTGAGGAAGCGGCGGTTGAAGGCTGTGGTCATGATCTCGCGGCGCTTCTGCCAGTACATGGCGTCATCGCTAAGCTGCTGTAGGCGAGCAAATTGCTCCATTAGCTGGAGTACACGTATCATGTATGCGGAGGCGATGAGCGTACCATCGGTTTTGCGGGTGGGGTCCTGGCTGTGTATCAGTTCGGGACTCTCGGGGGGCACGCACCAGTCGCCGTATTTGTCGGCCGTGACAAGGTCGTCCGAGAGGTTCTCCTGCAGGTGATGCATCACCCAGCGCCGCAGTGCCGGGTAGCAGTCGATGATGGGCTGCTGGTTACCATACTGGCGGTAGAGCATGTCGCAGGCCAGGGGCAGTGCGGCAGGCCACGTCACATTGTCCGAGTAATAGTTCCAGAAGGCGGGTGCCACATCGGGGATGACACCGTCAGAGCGCTGGGCTTCGCAGATGTCACGCACCCATTTTGTGTACAGGCGTTCGTTGTCGAAGAGGTAGCTCTCGCCCAGCGAGCCGGCGGTGCGGTCGCCGAGCCAGGGCTGGCGCTCGTCGCGCTGCGGGCAGTCGACGGGCATGCCCTTGTAGTTGGAAGCGATGCCCCACCAGGCGTTCTGCACCACACGGTTCAGGGTGGTGTCGCTGCAGGCGAAGTGACCCCGGTCGGCCATCTGGTCGCGAACCACCCAGGCCTGCACGTCGGTGGCGGGCCCGCTGACCTCGACATAACGGAAGCCGTGATAGACGAACGAGGGGTGCCACGCCTGGCTGTCGGTGCCGCTGCAGACGTAGACGTCGGTCGAGCGGGCGTGGCGCAGGTTGTCGGTGTAGAGCGTGCCGTCGGCGTTGAGGCGCTCGGCGTAGCGCACGCGGATGGTGTCGCCGGCGTGACCCGTTGGGCGGAAGGTGATCCAGCCGGAAAAGTTCTGGTGGAAGTCAATGATTTGGTGCTGCGCGGCGGCCGAGGGACTCAGGGTGGTGGGGGCCAAGCCCTGGTTGGTGGCGAGCCGCTCGGCGGTCATCGTGGGCGTCATCTGGGGCCTGAGGGTGCCTTGCGGCAGGGCCGTGCGCTCGGCCTGCTGCCAGTGGCTGTCGTCGTAGGCTGGTGTGAGCCAGCCAGTTAGCTCTTTTCGTGCGTCGTACTCCTCACCGTCGTACTCATTGTTGGCGCGAATGGGGCCATCGGCCGTCACGCGCCATGAGTCGTCAGTGGCGATGGTCTGCGTGGTGCCGTCGATGTAGTCGATGACAAGGTTCAGGCGGCAGCAGGGCAGTCCGAAGTTCGTGTTCTTATAGGGCTTGTTCTGGCGCAGGGCAAAATAGCGGCCGCCGCCCAGGACGATGCCGATGGTGGCCTGGGCGTCGGTGAGCAGGGCGGAGACGTCGTAGGTGTTGTAGAGGATGGTCTTGCGGTAGTCGGTGGGTGCAGGCTTCAGAACGTCGTTGGCACCAACCTCGCTGCCGTTCAGGAAGAGGCGGTAGTAGCCCAGGCCGGCGACGTAGACGGTGGCACGGCGCACGGTCTTCGGCTGCAGGGGGGTGACCTTGCGCAGGTAGCGGGCGGCCAGGCGAGGCGTGGTGGTTCCGCCCTCCTCGCCGGGCTGCAGGCGGGTGAGGCCTATCCACTGTCCGCGCCAGTGGCTCTCGCTGAGCAGTCCGATGCTGAACGTCTGGGGAGCGCTCCAGGCCGTGGTGCCGCGGTTGGTGGTGACGCGCAGGCGCCAGGTGCACTGCTGTCCGGCGCGTAGTGGCAAGCCAAGGTAGGGCACCCACAGCTGTTCGGCGCTGCTGACGACGCCTGAATCCCATACGGTCGCGCCGTCGCTCTCGACGTGTAGCTCGTAGGACGTCTGGACGACGTCGCGCTGGTCGGATTCGATGCGCCAGGAGAAGCGGGGCGCCGGGGTGTCGATGCCCAAGGGGGCATCAAGATTCTCGACGCGCAGATGGGTCACGGTGACGGTGGCCTGCGAAAGGGTGGCGGCCATGAACAGGAGGAGCAGGGGGAGGGTTCGCTTAATCATGGTGCAAAGGTACGAAGAAAAGCCCAAAACGCCAAATTTTTCAGCCGTTTTTCTAATGGCGGCAACGGCGGGGTGGGGCAGTGGCCGAGTGCTTCTGGCGGTGGTTCTCAGTACTTTTAACCCGTTTTAACGCCGATTCCCCCGTTATCTGCCGGAAATTTTGTAACTTTGCAGCCCGTAACGAATGACAAACAAAACATAACAGAAAAACAATGGCAAAGAAAGCGCTTCTGATGATCCTCGACGGATGGGGAATCGGTCAGCACGGCCGGGGCGACGTGATCTTCAACACCCCTACTCCTTATTTAGACTATCTCACGGCCACATCGGCCCACTCACAGCTCCAGGCATCGGGCGAGGACGTCGGTCTGCCCGACGGACAGATGGGTAACTCGGAGGTTGGTCACCTGAACATTGGCGCAGGACGCATCGTCTACCAGGACCTGGTGAAGATCAACCGCGCCTGTAAGGATGGCTCGATTGTGGAGAACCCTCAGGTGAAGGCTGCCTACACCTACGCCAAGGAGCACGGCAAGAAGCTGCACCTGATGGGACTGACAAGCGACGGCGGCGTGCACTCGTCGCTGGATCACCTGTTTAAGCTCATCGAGGTGGGGCGGCACTATGGCCTGAAGAACCAGACGTTCGTGCACTGCTTCATGGATGGTCGCGACACCGACCCCAAGAGCGGTAAGGGCTTCATCGAGCAAGTCTCGAAGGTGTGCGCCGAGAACGATGCCGCCATTGCCAGCATCGTCGGACGCTTCTACGCCATGGACCGCGACAAGCGCTGGGAACGCGTGAAGGAAGGCTACGACCTTGTGGTCAAGGGCGTGGGCAAGCAAGCCACTGACATGGTGCAAGCCATGCAGGAGAGCTACGATGAGGGCGTCACCGATGAGTTCATCAAACCCATCCACAACACCACCGTCAACGGCTGTATCGAGGAGGGCGACGTCGTCATCTTCATCAACTTCCGCAACGACCGTGCCAAAGAGCTGACGATAGTCCTCACCCAGCAGGACATGCCCGAGCAGGGCATGACGACAGTGCCCGGCCTGCAGTACTACTGCATGACGCCTTACGACGCGTCGTTCCAGGGTCTTCACGTGCTCTTCCCCAAGGAGAACGTCGAGAACACCCTCGGCGAGTACCTCAGCAGCAAGGGGCTGAAGCAGCTCCACACCGCCGAGACCGAGAAGTACGCCCACGTCACCTTCTTCTTTAACGGCGGGCGCGAGAAGCCCTTCGAGGGGGAGGACCGCATACTCGTCGCCTCGCCGAAGGTGCCCACATACGACCTGAAGCCTGAGATGTCGGCCTACGAGGTGAAGGACAAGCTGGTGGCTGCCATCAATACCCAGCAGTACGACTTCATCGTGGTGAACTTCGCCAACGGCGACATGGTGGGACACACGGGCGTCTACAACGCTATTGCCAAGGCCGTATGGGCCGTCGACCGCTGTGTGCGCGACGTCATCGAGACCGCTCGCCGAAATGGTTACGAGGCCATCATCATAGCCGACCACGGCAATGCCGACAATGCCATCAACCCAGACGGCACGCCTAACACCGCCCACTCCCTGAACCCCGTTCCCTTCATCTACGTCACCGACAACAACTCGGCCACCGTCCGTGACGGCCGCCTCGCCGACGTGGCACCATCGCTCCTCCATATCCTTGGTCTGGAGCAGCCCGCCGACATGACCGGCGAGTGCCTCATCAGCGACAACTAACGCGGGAGCGGGGGCCGCAGCGTTAGCGCGGCCCCCGCTCCCGTCCCCCTGGCGGCTCGGTCCCGTCCCTCTCGCGGCTCGGTCTTCCTTCCGTCCTGTATGCCGCGTTGTTAACGCGGCCCCGCCTCCCTCCCCCCGCGGCCCCGCCTCTTTCCTCCCTTCCCATGTCGGCTATTCACCCTTCCCCCTCCCCCTCCGGTCTGTCCCCTCAGCAAGTTGCAGACAGCCGCCTCCTCCACGGCGAGAACATCCTGACGCCCCCCAGGCGCCGCTCTCTTTGGCATCTCTACGCCGAGAAGTATGCCGACCCCATCATCCGCATCCTCATCGTCGCCGCCCTCATCTCGCTGGGCCTGGCCTTCATCAGCGGTCAGTACGTCGAGACCATCGGCATCATCGCCGCCATCTTCTTCGCCACCACCGTCGGCTTCTACTTCGAGCGCGATGCCACTCGCAAGTTCGACGTACTGACAGCCCTCGGCGAGGAGCTGCCCGTAAAAGTCCGACGCGACGGTCGCGTGCAGCAGATTGCCCGCCGTGAGGTCGTCGTCGGCGACATCGTCCTCATCGAGACGGGCGACGAGATCCCCGCCGACGGCCGCCTGCTGAAGGCCACCGACCTTCAGGTCGACGAGTCATCGCTCACCGGCGAGCCCGTCGCCACCAAGTCCGCCACTCCCTCCGCCTCTGCCTCCTCTCCCTCCGCCGCCCCCGACGCTCAGTTAACCTCCGACTCCCATGCCTATCCCCCCGATGTCGTCCTCCGCTCCTCCATGGTGATGAGTGGCACGGCCACCTTCGTCGTCACCGCTGTCGGCGACCAGACCGAGATAGGCCAGGTGGCGCGCGAGGCCACTGAGCTATCCGCCATCAAGACGCCCCTCAACCAGCAGCTCGACCGCCTGGCGAAGCTCATCAGCAAGGTTGGGTCGGCGGTGTCGGTATTGGCCTTCGTCAGCTTCCTCGTCCACGATATCCTCACCGGCAGCATCTGGCACACCGACGACTATGTCGGCATGGCCACCATCGTGCTGCGCTACTTCATGATGGCCGTGACGCTGATTGTCATGGCCGTCCCCGAGGGGCTGCCCATGGCCATCACCCTGGCCATGGCACTGAACATGCGGCGCATGCTGAAGACAAACATCCTCGTCCGTAAACTGGCATCCACGGAGACCATGGGCGCGGTCACGGTCATCTGCACCGACATGACGGGAACGCTCACCCAGAACCGCATGACCGTCGGCGAGCTCTACGTCACCCCCGATGCCGACAACCGCCTCATCGACTACGCCATCGCCGTGAACAGCACCGCCGAAGTCACCGACGGCAACGGCATAGGCAACCCCACGGAGGTGGCACTGCTGCGACATCTCCAGACCGACTACCGCGCGCTGCGCGCAGAGGCTACGGTGCTCTCGCAGACGCCTTTCTCGACCGAGCGCAAGTATATGCAGACCACCGCCCGTCTGGCCGACGGCGCCACCCATACCTTCGTCAAGGGTGCCCCGGAGATTGTCCTCGACGGCTGCCAATGGAACCACCCCGAGGAGTATGCACTTGTCACTAAGAAGCTCGCCACTTGGCAGCGCCAGGCCATGCGTACCCTGGCCTTCACCTGCGATGGCCGCTTCCTGGCCGTCACCGGCATCAGCGACCCTGTCCGCGAGGATGTCCCAAAGGCCGTGAACAAATGCCGCTCTGCAGGCATCGAGGTAAAGATTGTCACTGGCGACACCCAGGCAACGGCCATGGAAATCGCCCGCCAAATCGGCATCCTCACCCCCGAGGCGTCCGCTCCAGCCCCCTCCGCGGCCCCTTCTTCCGCCCCCGCCGCGTCCGCTCTCACCCCCGCCGCGTCCGCTCCCGCCCCTGCCTCTCCCTCCTCCGCCTCCTGTCTATCTTCTGTCCCGTATGGCGCGTTGTCAACGCGCTCCTCCCTCTCCTCCCTCTCTGGCGCCGCCTTCAGCGCCCTCTCCGACGAGGAGGCCCTCCAGCGCCTCCCCGCCCTGAAAGTCCTCTTCCGCGCCCGTCCCGCCGACAAGCAGCGCCTCGTCCAGCTGCTGCAACGCCAGGGCCAGGTGGTCGCCGTCACTGGCGACGGCACCAACGACGCCCCGGCCCTGAACCACGCCCACATCGGCATCTCGCTCGGCTCGGGTACGAGCGTCGCCAAGCACGCCAGCGACGTCACCATCCTCGACGACTCCTTCCGCTCAGTCGTAAAGGCTGTGGAGTGGGGGCGTGCCATCTACCGTAACATCCAGCGCTTCCTCTTCTTCCAGCTGACGGTGAATGTCACCGCCCTTCTGCTGGTGCTCGGTGGCTCTCTCATCGGAACGGAACTGCCTCTGACGGTGACGCAGATCCTCTGGATAAACCTTATTATGGACACTTTCGCCGCCATGGCACTGGCCTCACTGCCATCGTCGTCCGACGTCATGGGACAGCCGCCGCGGCAGCCCGGCAGCCCCATCATCACCCGTCCGCTTTGGCGTGCCATCATCGTCACCGGCCTCGCCTTCTTCGCTGTCTCCTTCGTCTATCTCTACTGGCTGGAGCACAACGCCGTAGGCACAGGCGTCAGCACTTACGAGCTGACGAAGTTCTTCACCGTCTTCGTGATGATGCAATGGTGGAACCTGTTCAATGCCCGCGCCCTCCTGACTAACGCCCGACGACCTGCCGCCACTGGCAGCGCCCAGCGGCCGAACCGCCGCTACAGCCCCCTCAGATGGTTGCTGAAAGCATTGCCGAAGGGTTTTGTCTTTGTCACCACCATCATCCTCGTTGGTCAGTGGGCCATCGTGCAGTGGGGCGGCACCATGTTCCGCACTGTGCCACTCTCGCTCAACGACTGGCTGCAGATCATCGCCGCCACCTCGGTGGTCTTCATCGTCCCCATGCTGGGCCGACGGCTCTTCGCCCGCTAAGTTTTGGGCGTAGGGCTGCATCTTTTCGCGCAGGCACTCACCATCAGCCTATTTCCCTTCCACCATATAAAACACGAAAAAGGCCTTCCTCGTCGGGTAGACGGAAGACCTTTTTACTGGCTTTGGTACTTAATCAAGACTTCACAGTCTCTTTCGTGTGTTTTAATTCTTTAATGATTTTAATATAGAGAAAGCATAGAAATATAGTCGATTCGGCTGTCACCTAAGGCCGCAGCCCCAGGGTGTCCATGAGAAGGGTGTCGGCACGCTGGCCCACCTCGTAGGCCATGGCCGGGTCGCTGCTGATCTCCACATACTCGGCATAGCTGTCGGCGGGTCCCTCCATGGGGGGCTCTGCCTGCTGGAATGCCTGGTTGATGGCGCCAGCAAACGTGACGATGATGGCCACCACGGCGGCGGCACGGAACAACGGACGCAGGCGCTCGCGCAGCTTCACCGTCTTCGCCTTCACAACGGGCGCACCCTCGATGGCTCGGAGCATGCGCGCGTCGAAGTCGTCAGGCAGCGTGGAGCCGTCGTCAGTGGCCTTCTCACCCAGAAGGGTGAACAGCGTCGCATAACGGCTCAGCGACTGGGGCATCGTCTCCACGCTCTGCGCGAAGAAGGCCTTCAGTATCTGCTCCTCCTGCAACGTCGTTTCGGCGGCGAAGTAGCGCTCCAAGAGCTGCTCAATGTACCTATAGTCCATATTGTTCATCTTGTATAAATCTTTGTTTAATGGCCTGTCTGGCCCGGAAGATGTTGACCTTCACCTGCGCTTCGGGGATGTCCATGATGGCGGCAATCTCACGGTAGGAGTGGCCCTCAATGTCACGCAGCTGCACACAGGTGCGCTGTTTTTCGGGAAGCTCATTGATCAGTGCTTTCACCAACCTCAGCTGGTCGTGGCGGACGGCCTGCATCTCAGGGGTGTCAGCAACTGTCGGGTGAACGTCCAAGGCGGCATGCTCATCGTCGAGCGAGGCGTGCTGGAAGTCCTTGCGACGCTGGTGGTCGAGCGCCAGGTTGCGGCAGATGGTCAGGCAGAATGCCTCGATGGACTCAATCTCATCCCACTGCTCACGGCGGTTCCACACCCGGATCATGGTTTCTTGTACGATGTCTTCGGCCTCCGCATGGCTAAGAGTGATGCGGAGCGCCAGTCTGAAGAGCTCATTCTTCAGCGGTAAGACTTCTGTACGGAAACGCTGTTCTTTCATCCTCTCTGTATTGGTTGACGGTTAGTAAGCCGAAAAGTTACAAGGAAAACGGGGTTTTCTGCACAAAAGTACAGTTTTTGGCTTATTTCTCCCTGTATTTAACAGCTTTTAACGACGCCGGTCATCTTTTACGGGATCGCCGTTTCGTAATTCCAAAAACTTTCGTACCTTTGCACGCGAATCGTGGTTCGACGACCGATTAAAATGAGAATGGGGTGCGAAGCCCCAGCTGTCCCGCAGCTGTAGGTCGCTTTCACGGAGCAAGCATCCGGCGTGCTGTCTGCCGCCGGCGGTCACTGAGATTCTTGGGAAGACCGCTTGCCTTTCCGGGCGACGAGCCAGAAGACCTGCCACGACGAACGTTCCGACCGCGCCTCTGGGGTTAGGCGGGTGGAACTACACCTTATTATTATATAATAGGAGGTAAAGAAGAGATGAGAAAGCTTGGACGATGGTTCCTGCTGACACTGCTCCTGGCGGCTGCCTGCCGCACGGACGATGACATCGTACAGCCGACAACCGACGACCTGGGACACCAGACGGCGACGGCCGTGGCCGGCATGTACGTGCTCTGCGAGGGCAATATGGGCTCGAACAAAGCCACGCTCGACTATCTGGACCTCAACGGCGACACGGCTCGCTACTGGAAGAACATCTTCCCGTCGCGCAATCCGCAGCAGGTGATGATGCTGGGCGACGTCGGCAACGACTGCAAAATCTACGGCTCGCGCCTGTGGCTTGTCATCAACTGTTCGAACAAGGTTGAGGTCTGCACCGCCGACTCGGCATTCTCGCTGGGACATGTCGACGTGCCCAACTGCCGCTTTCTGGCGTTCGACGGCGGCAATGCCTACGTCAGCAGCTACGTGGGGCCTGTCAATGGCAACTCGGTGATGGGCAGTGTCTACCGCATCGACACGCTGACGCTGCGCGTCACGGGCCAGGTCTCCGTGGGTTACCAGCCGGAGGAGATGGCCATCGTTGACGGCAAGCTCTACGTGGCGAACAGCGGCGGCTACGAGGTCATTCAGGGGCGCGACTACGACCGCACGGTGTCGGTCGTCGACCTTCAGACGTTCCGTGAGGAGCGCCGCATCGACGTGGCGCCCAACCTCTTCCGACTGCGTGCCGACCGTCATGGCCAGCTGTGGGTATCTTCTCGCGGCGACTACGGCGGCAGCACCTCGCGCCTCTACCGGCTCAGGAAGAATGCACAGGGCATCATGGAGAAAGCCGACTCGGTCGACGTGGCCGTCAGCGACATGGCCTTCCGCGGCGACTCCCTGTGCTTTATGGGCACTACCTACGACGAGCGCTGGCGACAGACGCACTGCTTCGGCGTCATCAGCACCTCCACCGGGCGCCTGCTCTCGACACAGCTGGTGAAGGACCCGTCGCCCATTGAGACGGCCTACGGATTGATGATTCACCCCCTGACGGGCGACATCTACGTCATGGACGCTACGAACTACGTCTCCAGCGGGCGCCTCTTCTGCTTCGATGCCGAAGGGAACCTGAAGTGGAAGACGTTGACGGGCGACATTCCCGGACATGCCTGTTGGAGGTTTGAACATTAAACATTGAAAATATGAAGTTAAGGCTGCTGAACAGTTTACTATTGCTGGTTTCTACATCGCTCTTTAGCCCCGTGGGCGCGCAGACGAAGTACATCGCTGCCGTCGACGAGTACGTGCCGGCACCCGGACAGTTTGTCAATACCATGCCCGAGACAACGGCCGACGATACGCCGGAGACCGTGGCACAGAAGTGTACCGAGTGTCTGGCCAACGGCGCCGGCGTGCTGGTGACCCTCGGGGCCTGGGGCGGCTACCTGACGTTCCACTTCGACCACCCCGTGGCCAACGTGCCGGGCCAGATGGACTTTTACATCGCCGGCAACGCCAACATCAACGGCAGCGAGGCGGGCATCGTCATGGTCAGTCAGGACGTCAATGGCAACCACCTGCCCGACGACCCTTGGTACGAGCTGGCTGGTTCGGCCGACCAGGACAGCATCGACAAGGTGGACTACGGTTATGTGCTGACCTACACCCGCCAGGGCGACCTGACCGACGTGCCCTGGACCGACACGCTGGGCGGCAGTGGCAAGGTGCCCCGCAACGGCTTCCACAACCAGGAGTACTTCCCCCTGTGGCTCGGCGACGAGCTGACCTTCAGCGGCACGCGGTTGCCTACCAATGCCCGTAACACCAGTGCCAGCGGACAAAACTGGCTGCTGTCGGCCCTGCGCTACGGCTATGTGGACAACCGGCCCAACGCCGACAGCCTCAGCAGTAGTTTCAATCTCGACTGGGCCGTCGACCCGCTCACGCGCCAGCCCGTCGTCCTCACACACGCCGACTTCTTTCGTGTCTACACGGCCCTGAACCAAGTGTGCGGATGGATAGGTGAGACATCGACGGAAGTCAGCGGCGCCGAAGACCTGCACCTCGAAGCCTCTCTGGCGTATGCAGCCGGCATTGTCCCGTATGTTGCGTTGCCAACGCAACACACCGAACATCTCTACGACTTTCAGGGCCGCCGTGTGTCCAACATTCCCGGCACCCAGTCCCCCCACTCCCTGTCGCCCAAGACGCCACGCTCCCCAGGTCTTTACATCCTAAACGGCAAGAAATACATCTATAAATAGTTTAACTTAAAATTATCACGCATGAAAAAGATTCTTTACTTTGCAATGCTCTTCGCCATGCCCGCCATGGCGCAGCAGACAACCGTCAGCACGCTGGAAGACACCAGCGTGGAGTTTAGCGAACAAGGCTACTGGAACGGTGGAAAGATAGGCAACCCCGTCGAAGGCGACTGGGGCGAGCAAACTTACTACTGCACGTGGAAGAGCGGACTGCTCACCGGCCATGTGGACTATAGCTTCATGGAGGACTACGGCTACAGCTACGACTGGTGGGGAGGCATCGCACTGTCGCAGCGCACCAGCACCGAGCTGACCTCCCTCGACGACCAGTACAACAACATCGTTGGAACGGGGGCTAACGGCTCCAAGACCTTCGCCGTCGTCTACGGCACGGGCACCATCGACATCAACGTCGAGGGTGGTGCCTTGGTCAATAGTCTAAAGGTTGTCAATAGCTCCTACGCCATGCAGAACATCCTTGTCGGTGATGGCTATTCGCCTAAGTTCCAGAACGATGGCGATCACCTCCACCTGCTCATCACAGCCCATAAGGCCGACGGCACCGACGTGACGAAGACGGTGGTGCTGGCTGAGTTTACCACCGAGCTGAGCTACATCAACGACTGGACGAAGGTCAGCCTCAGCGACTGCGGCACCGACGTCACCCAGCTGGAGTTTGCCCTTACCGCTCATAACACCGGCGTGCCCCTCTATGCCTGCATTGACGACATCGAGGTAGTGACGGGTGCTGAGGGTCCTGCCTCCTTCGAGAACCTGGAGCTGGCCGACGAGAGCTTCTGGAACGGCACCGACGACAGTGGCTCGTTCATCAGCGGCGGCTTTAAGTTCGAGAACGGACACCAGGTCTACGACTATGGTGAGTATGGCGTCTTCAACTACTGCTACGGCTTCTTCTACACCAACCGCACGGCAACGACCTACTACGGTGATGCCGAGAACGAGCAGTACAACTCGGCCGTGGGACATGGTGCCGATGACAGCAGCAACTACGCCACCTACAACCTGAACCTCTATGACGACCCGAAGGGCATCGACGTGCTCGGCGACGAGCAGGTCATCAGCGGTTGCTACCTGACCAACAATGCCTACGCCTATCTGTCGATGAAGAATGGTGAGAACAACACGAAGCAGTTCCAGAAGGGCGACTGGTTCAAACTGACCATCACTGGCCTGAACGCCGAGGGTGAGCAGACGGGCACCGTCGACTTCTACCTCGCCGACCTCCGCTCGGAGAACGAGGACGAGCACTTCATCCTCGATGAGTGGCGCTGGTGCGACCTCACCCCGTTAGGTGCCGTGAAGCGTCTGGAGTTCAACATGAGCAGCACCGACAACGGTGAGTGGGGCATGAACACGCCCGCCTACTTCTGCCTTGACAACCTCGGCGACGAGGCTCCTGATGATGACGTCACGGCAATCAGCCAAGTCGTAAATCGTAAATCTGAAAATCGTAAATGCTTCGACCTGCAGGGCCGTCAATTGTCCAATCGCCCAATCCAAAAGGGTCTCTACATCGTCAACGGCAAGAAGTTGTTGATGAAGTAAATAGTTAAGGAGTAAGGAGTAAGGAGTAAGGAGTAAAGGAGTAAGGAGTAGAGGAGGTAAAGTAGAATACCTCTAAAGCTCTGAGATCCAACACAAGGAGCGCATTGGTGGCGGGAACAGTTCTATTCTATTTTACCTCCACATCTCCTCTACTCCTTTACTCCTCAAGAATGGAATATACATGAAGCGTTTGTCCATACTCACATTCTGCTTCCTGGCCGTACTCACGGCCGGGGCGCAGAGCCGTGTGGACACGACAACCACCTCCTCATCTCCCCACCTCCTCACCTCCTCATCTCCTCATCTCCCCACCTCCCCATCTCCTCAACTCCCCAACTCCTCAACTCCTCAACTCCTCAAAGAAGTCATCATCACCTCGAAGCTGACCTTCCGCGAGGTCATCCCCGCCCAGAAGCTCAGTGGCGAACAGCTGCAGCGCCTCAGTAGCCAGAGTGTCGCCGACGCCATGCGCTACTTCTCAGGCGTACAGCTAAAGGACTACGGTGGCGTGGGCGGCGTGAAGACCGTTGACGTGCGCGCCATGGGCACCAACCACCTGGCCGTCAGCTACGACGGCATCACCCTTGGCAATGCCCAGAACGGTCAGACAGACCTCGGGCAGTTCTCGCTCGACAATGTCGAGGAGATTACCCTCTACAATGGCCAGAAGAGTGCCATCTTCCAGCCCGCCAGCGACTTCGCCTCCGCCTCGTCGGTCTATATCCGCACCCGCGCGCCTCGCTTCTCACCCGGCACCAACCATCACCTGAAGCTCCGTGCCAAATATGGTGCCAGTGACCTGCTGCGCACCTCGCTGCTTTACGAACAGCGGCTCTCACCCACGCTCTCCTTGTCACTCAATGGGGAGTTTATGACGGCCAGCGGCAAGTACCACTTCCGTTACCGCCGTAAGAACCTCGACGGCACCGTCGCCTGGGACACCACCGCCGTGCGCCAGAACGGCGACATCCACGCCGAACGTCTGGAGGCCAACCTCCACGGTGTGCTCCATCAGGGCACGTGGCAGCTTAAAGGCTACGCCTACCACTCTCAGCGCGGCATCCCCGGTGCCATCGTCAACAACGTGTGGCGGCGTGGTGAGCGTCAGGGCGACCTGAACACCTTCGTACAGGGACAGTGGCAACGCACCGTGGGCAACCAGTTCAGCACCAAGCTGCTCGGCAAGTACGCCTACTACGACACCCACTACGTCAATCGCGACACTACGATCCTGCCCGTCGACAACACCTACCGGCAACAGGAGGCCTACCTCTCGTCGGTCAACGTCCTCGAACTGTTGCCCAACTGGAGTGCCTCGGCAAGCTACGACCTCCGCTGGAACCGTCTCAATGCCGACACCTACCGCACGGGAGGGACCGCACAGACACCGCGGCGCTTCACCCACGCCCTCTCCATGGCCACCGCCATCGACTACCGCATCGTCAAGGCGCAGGCTTCACTCGTCGGCACGCTGGTCAACGACCGTGCTGCCCACCACGCCTCTCTCTCCCGCCTCACCCCCGCCCTCTTCGTCAGTTTCTTCCCTCTTCTCCTAACTCCTAACTCCTCCCTCCTAACTTCTAACTCCTCCCTTTGCCTCCGCGCCTTTGCGAAGCGCAGCTTTCGCATGCCGACATTCAACGATTTATATTACACCGAAATGGGGAACGCCTCGCTCCTGCCCGAGACCGCCACACAGTTTGACATAGGTATCGTGGCGGACAAGCACGTGGAGCGAGGCTTCTTTACCCACTTCAGCCTCCAGGCTGACGCCTATTATAATAAGGTGAAGGACAAAATCATTGCCTACCCCAAGGGCCAGCAGTTCCGCTGGACCATGCTCAACCTCGGACGTGTCGACATCCGCGGTGTCGACGTCGTTGCCTCCACCTCCTTCCGCCTTTCTCCCGTCCGTTCAGTTGATGGCGATATCATCGCCACCATCCGCGCCCAGTACACCTACCAGCGGGCCATCGACGTCACCAACACCGCCGACACCTACTATCGCGACCAGATTCCCTACATTCCCCACCACGCTGGTTCCCTCATCCTCGGCCTCGATTGGCATCCCTTCTCGCTCAACTACAGCTTCCTCTATACCGGCGAGCGCTACAATGCCCAGGAGAACACGGCCTACAACTACATGCAGCCTTGGTACACCAGCGACCTCACCGCCTCCTACACATGGAGACCCAAATCGTCCAAATTGTCAAATAGTAAATCGTCCAAATCAATTGTAAATAGTAAATCGTCAAATAGTAAATCAATCGTAAATAGTAAATTGTCAAATCGTAAATTAGAATACCGTCTTTCCTTAGAAGTCAACAACCTGCTGAACCAGCAGTACGATGTCATTCTGAACTACCCCATGCCTGGGCGGAACATGGCCGTTAGTCTTATCGTTAACTTCCTTTAACGACTTTATCTCTCCCTCAACACTTGTAATTCAAAAAACTTTCGTATCTTTGCAGCCGAGTAAGGACCAATCGTCAAATAGCAAAATCGTCAAATCGTCAAATTGCAAAGGTACACCTTATTATATATATTAGCGCTCGTGTGCTCCGTAGCATGGTCGTCGTTGACGCTTGCTGAGGTGAGTCCCTCGTTGCCCTCGGCCAACGAGGCCATGGCCGACTACGATGCGCTGTCCCAACTGCCGTCACAAAAGCTTATCGACGACGGGCGGCGGCACTTCGAGCAGCGCAGGGCAGCGAAGGCTCTCGCCTGCTTCACTATTGTCAGCGACCGGTACCAGGAGGGTATGAACGACGAGGAGGCACGCCTCTGCATCCGCGCCCTCAACAATCTGGGCTGCGTCTACAAGTTCTCCTACTTCGACTACGCCCAGGCCTACGACTGCTTTATCCGTGCGCTCGACCTCTGTGAGGCATTAGCCTACAGCGACTTCCTCCCCGTCGTCCTCGTCAACCTGGGCGACCTGCTCAACGACTACGGCATCAGCTACGTCTCGCAGCCCATGGTGCAGCAGGCACGCCAGATCTTCGAGCAGTGCATCGACGAGGCCACCGCCAATGGCAACTGGGAGGCGGTCACCACGGCCTTCTTCAACCTGGCCAATCAGAACTACGACCTCGACCTCTCGAAGTACACCATCCTCTTCAGCGACTCTATCCCTTCGCAGACGCCCGACCTGCAATACGTCCGACTGCAGTACCGCGGACTTGAGCACCTGCAGCATAAGCGCTACGACGAGGCACGCCAGTGTTTCATCGACCAGCTTGCTGCCGTGAACACCCGCTGGGAGCCTGAGCGCGACACGTTGGCAGCCCTGATGAGCATCGCCCACACCTACAACGAACAGCAAGATTTTGCCCATTCCATCGAATATTTGGACCGTGCTTTGCACATGGCCGAGGATTACGACATCGACGATCTTGCGGCTGGCATCTGTGAGCTGATTGCCGAGAACTACCGCCTCATTGGCGACTCCACAGGCCACCGTTACTTCTACGTGCGCTACCTTGAGAAGAAGGAGGCCGCCAGCAACAGCCGCCTGGCCAGCATCGCCGAGCTGAACTACGTCCACCAGCTGAAGAAGGAGCAGCAGGCTGCCCGCGACATGAAGCAGCGACAGCAGCAGGAGCGTCTGGCCTTCGCCGCCGTTGCCCTCGTTCTCCTTGTCGTCATCGCTTCCGCATATTTGCTGTGGCGTAAGAACCGCGAGCTGACGGCACGTAACAAGAGCCTCTTCGACCTCACGCAGCAGGTCATCAAAGCTGAGGACGAGCAGCAGAAACTGCGCTCTTCGCACCAGAGTAGTGAGGACCGCGAGAGCCTCATCCGCCGCATACAGGACGTGCTCGACAGCCCCGACCTCATCTGCCAGCAGGACTTCACCGTCGCCCGTCTGGCCGCTCTCGTCGAGAGCAACACCACCTACGTCTCGCAGGCCATCAATCAGCACTACGGCATGGCTTTTAGTAATGTCCTTGGCAACTGCCGTGTTCGTGAGGCCTGCCGACGCATGAACGATCACAACAACTATGGCAACTACACCGTCGAGGGATTTGCCACCAGCGTAGGCTTCAAGAGCCGCACCGCCTTCGTCAACGCTTTTAAGCGCGAGGTGGGCCTTACCCCCAGCGAGTATCTCCGCATGGCCTTGCAGGGAGGGGAGGAGTTAGGAGTTAGGAGTTTTGTTACGCGATGTTAAAAAACATCGATGAAAACGCTGTTTTTTGACCATATTTGTAAATATGAACGCCCCCAAGGCGCTTTTCCTTGCCGCTTTCATGTTTTATTCATACTTTTGCAGCCCATTCTAAATATTACGTACATGAAACAATCTACATTAGCAACAATCGCAATTGCACTCACGTTGACGCTCGGCGTCAGCGCGCAGAACGTTACCATCAAGGGCGTCGGTCATAATAATCGCTACGACGATGGTGAACAGATGAAAACTGAGTATCTCGGTTTCAACAAGGAACTAAGCAAATCAATCTTCATCGTTGATAACGGACTCTACAAAATGTCGTGGAACGGCACTACGCTGACCACGCCTGAGAAAGAGCCCCCAGTGGTAGCCGACGAGATTCGCGGGAACAACGACCGCGAGTTGTGGGCTAATAACTTCAACATGATGTATGGCAACTCGGGTGCCGTCTATGTCAATGGCAAGCTGGTCACCATCATGTCACGCGACGAGTCATCGACTCCCGACGAGCAGCTCTTCGCCGTCCGTAAGTGGGATGCCAACACTGGCGACCTCATCTCGACGACCATCAAGCCTAAGAGCAGCGCTCTCGAGTCGGCAGGCATGAGCTACAATCCCGTCGACGGGAAGGTCTACGGCCTGTTCTACGTCACGGAGGCCCAGCTGCCCCAAAACATCACTGAGGACGGGGAATACTTCGTCGACCAGGACGACACCGACGCTGGTCGCGAGGGTCTTGATGCCGGCTACGCCATCTGCACCATCGACCTTGCCACCCTCAAGGTGACGCCCATCACCCCGGGACTCTACTACGACAACTTCGTCACCTTCGCCATCAACAGCGAGGGACGTGCCTTCGCCCTCACCAGCGGTGCCACGAGAGGCGTCGAGGACAACGATGGCCGCATGCGCAACATCGAAGGCAAGCTGACGGGCGCTCAGCTCTGCGAGTTTGACCTCACCACAGGTCTGATGCTCACCAAGCCTGTCGAGCGCACCGATGCCATGACGGGCGAGACATACATCTCCGACGAGAACATCTACGGCGAGGGTACGGGCTACTGCTCGCAGGCTCGCCGCCAGAGCGCATGCTTCAGCAAGAGCGACCCCAACAAGATGTACTGGGTCGGCTACTACAACAGCGGCAAGGGCGTCAACGACTGGGGCTCATGGACAACCCTCAGCGACCGCGACTGGCGCACCAACGGCAAGTACGACACCGCCCTCTACGAGGTCGACATCACCACCGGCATCGGCACGCGCCTGTCGAAGGTCGACAACCGCTGGACCTTCTCAGCACTGTGGGTCGACGGCGACGATCCCAGCGACGGCGCTCCCATCGATCCCTTCAACCCTGGCAACGAGGAGCCCGAGGGTGTCTTCATCGCCATCCAGCAGGCCGAGAGCGGCAGCGTGTGGCAGAAGGCCGAGATGGGCGTGCAGTACTCATACTTCATCGAGGCTAACGACGGCTGGCGCATCCACAGCGTCACCTTCAACGACAACGAGCTCGACATCGACGAGAACGGTTTCGTCACCACGCCCGCCATCAGCGCTGAGCTCAACCGCCTCATCGTCACCTACGAGCAGACGACATACAGCAGTATTCAGCACTCAACGCTCAACGCTCAAGACTCAACAGTCAAGGTCCTCGCCACAGCCGACGGACTCCGCATCACCGGCGCACAGCAGGGCGACAAGCTCGACGTCTACACAGCCGACGGACGCGCATGCCTCAGCCAGGTGCTCTCGGGCGCCTCTACGGTCAGTGTCAACCTCAACCCCGGCCAGCTCTACATAGCAAAGGTCGGCAACAAAGTCGTCAAAGTGAAACTGTAAACACACTTATTAACCTCAATCACTCCAGTCCGTGTACGGCCAGACTCACACACACGTGAGCACCCGTACACGGATTAAACACTTTTAAGCAAAACTATAATCCAATATTCTAACTAATAAAAACAAAACACATGAAAACTTATTTCAACTTGAAAAAGAGCAAACTACTGCTCTTAGCCCTCGCCGCCATCACGGCGGGAGGAGTAAGCCCAGCGTGGGCAGATGATCTGACCGTCTATGACGGAACAAACACAAATGCGAACATCCCGTTCTCCGGATTGTATGTAGATGAACGGCTGTATCACACGGAATACATTATTCCTGCTGCAGACCTTTCTGCCATCGACACAGGTAGCAGCATCACCAAGTTGGTGCTTTACACCAACGCAGCAAGCTATAATTTCAATGGCAAATTCCAAGTGTTTTTAGAAGAAACTGAATTGACCACCCTTACAGCCTATTCCAAGACGAGCAGCACGCCTGTCTATGAGGGAGCGTTTTCGACAAATGCCAGTTCGCAGCTGGAAATTGAACTGTCAAATGATTACACGTATAATGGCGGGAACCTTCTTGTTAGTATATATCAGACAGAGAATGGTTCGTATAAGTCAACCAATTTCTACGGCAAGTCAGCCGACACCTATGTGACATGGACTGGTTACGGTACGGCTACAGGGTCGGGGTCATATTTTGCCCCTAAGACCACTCTGACATATGAGACAAAAGTAGAAGGACCTGCATTGCTGGTTCTTAATGAAAATACCAAGATTGCTACTGGCTATAGCTACAGCTTCGGCCTTGCAACTGCTGGTACCACAAAGAGCTTTACGCTGAAGAACCCCGGTACGGAGAACTTGACGGTGAATGTTGCAGCAACTGGCGGTTTTGAGGTGAGCCCGGCCTCGGCAATGATTGAGGCAGGTGGAGAGGCTACTCTTACCGTTACCATGCCTGCGGCTACTGCCTCTGGCGAAGTGACCATCACACCAACGGCAACGGGCATTGACGCTTATACAATCAATGTCAGTGGTACCGTCCGCGATGCTAACAAGCTTTATGAGTATGGCTTCACTTCTCTGCCGGAAGAGTGGTCAACAACAGGTACTTGGTATTATTCTGAGGCAAATGGTGCATACACAACGGTGTGGTATCTCTCGAGCAATGCCCGTCTGTTTACTCCTATGGTAGATGTCGCTGAAGGCGAGACTTTCTTCGTTGAGGCAAAGGGCTACAGCACAAGCAATCAGAGCTACCAACACTTGCAGATGCAGTATTCTGCTGACGGAACTACCTGGACAAACTTTGACAGCGAGCCTGTGCTTGATCCGTCGAACTGGCAGACGTTCTCATTCACTGGTGTGCCTGCTGGTAAATACTACATTGCCATCAATGCTTCGCAGTGTGACATCCGTATGTTCTACGGCGGTCAGCTCCCACAGGAGCCGAAGATGGTGGTCACCCAGCCTGCTTCGCTCGACTTTGGAGCTATTACGGAGACTACGACCAAGACCTTCACTATTGCAAATACCGGCAGAGCTACCCTGAACGGCATTACCGTGACATCGTCGAATGCTGATGTCTTTGCTATCAGCGGAGCCCCCACCTCTCTTGAGGCTGGCGCCAGTGCCGAGGTGACCATCACAATGTTTGCTACCACGACGGGTGCATTGTCCTCTGATATTACCGTCAGCGCCACCGACATGGATAACGTTCAGTTCACCGTCACTGGTGCTGTTATTCCCGAAGGCCTGTTTGTGGTTGACTTCAACGACAATGCTCTGCCCGAAAACTGGGGTAACAACGCTTCGAACAAGTGGAGCTTTGCTGACGGCAAGGCCTACTGTACTTATGCTGCCGAGCTGACAACTCCTAAATTAAAAGTCTCTGACGGTGATGTCTTGGTTATCAGCGTTACCAGTTATGACGACTACGACAATAACTACCTTGAGATAACAGGTTCAATTGATGGTAACAGCTGGACGGCTTTCGATACTAAGAGTTATGTTTCCAGGAGCCAGATTCCTTATGGCTCTTACGCCACGCTGGTGGTGACCGGCATCCCAACGACGGTGAAATACCTTAAGTTCAAGGGCTACTATGTCCGTATCGACGAGATCGCTGGCCTGACTTATGCACCTAATCTTGCTGTAACTAAGGAAGGTGATGCTGTCACCTCGCCCACAAGCTATGACTTCGGTGAAAGCACTGCCGATGCTACTGTCACTTACAACTTTGCAAACGTCGGTGTGGGAACGCTCAACATCACGAATGTTGCCATCACAGGCGCCGGCGCTGCTGCCTATAGCACTAACTGGACGGAGAGCGTGGCAGTTCCCTTCGACCTTATTATTACCCGCACGTACGATGGCAACCGCACCGAGGCCCAGGATGCCGTTGTGACTGTAACAACAGACGATGGTGACATCGTAGTAAATGTTACCGGTACCGACCGTGGCTACAATGCACCTGAGCTGGCTGTTGACCTCACGTCCATCGACTTCGGTCGTCTGACTGCCAACGACACCAAGACCGTGACTGTGACCAATGCCGGTACTGGCTTGATGACTGTGAACATTGCAAGTGACAACGCGCTGTTCGTCGTGTCGCCCGCCCAACTGACTGACATTGCTGAGGGCCAGAGTGAAACCTTCACCGTTACTTTCGACTATGCCAGTGTCGCTGGTAACTATGGCGCAAAGACAGCTAACATTACCGTCACCCCGACCTACGATGAGGCGGCCAACGTCGTTATCTCTGCATCTGCCTACGCCAAGGATCCTGAACTGTGGAGCGAGGACTTTGCCGATGCCAATGTTGAGGACCGCGGCTGGACGATGGACAGCGGCTGGAGCATTGCCGACGGCAAAGCAGTGGCAGGCGGCAGCATGAGCAAGTATCTAACCACGCCTTACCTTATTGTTAGCAATACTAACGACGAGCTGACCTTCGACTATGAGTCAACGAGCAGTTGGGGTACGTACATCTACTATTACACGAAGAAGGACGGCGGCGACTGGTCAACAAGCTATCAAACGATTAATGTAAGCAGCAATGGCACGTATACCCTTACTGGTCTTGAGGCTGGCACCTACCAGTTCCGCTTCTCAGGCAGCAACTTCAAGCTCGACAACTTTGAGGGCTTCAAGCGCTACATTCCTGAGCACGACGCTGTGATTACCGCCCAAAACATTCCCACCAGTGGCTATCAGAACCAGGTCTATACTGCTACCGTTACCGTTAAGGAAGCAGCTGGCAAGGACGAGACGGGTGTTGTCGCTAAGCTGTACATCGGCAGTGACGAGATGGCTTCTGACACGCAAGACCTGACCGCCGGCGGTGAGACCACCTTCACGCTGACCTTCACCCCGACTGAAGCTGTCAGTGGTACGGCTAAGATTGTGGTGGCTTACGAGGACGTGACGCTTAACAGCACGACGGCAACTGTCAACATCAAGGCTGTCGTTGAGCTGGCTGAGACTGAGGACAACACTAACAAACTGACAGACGGCTTTGGCCAAAACATTATCCTCAAGAGGACGTTCATCCAGGGCTGGAATACCATCTGTCTGCCTTTCGCTGTTTCTTATCCGAACTCTATCACCTCAGTGTTTGGCACAGGTGTCAAGGCATACGCCTTTAGCAACTATTCCGCTGAGAGCGGTCTGAGCTTCACCGCTGTCACCGGCAATGAGCTGAGCAGCAAGACTCCCTATCTGCTCTACATCCCCGAGACGGTCGACGTGGATGCCCTCGCCGAGCTGTTCTTCGAGAGCGTCAGTGTGAGCACCGCCGATCCTGCTGTCACGAAGGGTGACGTTACCTTCCAGGGCACTTACAACCCAATGGCTGCTGGCAGCTTGACCGGCAACTACGTGGTGACGAAGGGTGAGAATGCCAAGATTGCCAAGGCTGGTGCCAACGCCACGCTGAAGGGCTTCCGTGCTTACTTCACCACCACTGGTGAGGCACGCATGAGCATCCGCTTCGACGACGGCACGACTACTGCTATCGGCGCCCTGACTGCCGACGGTGAGCTGGAGTTTGGCTCTATGTACAACCTGCAGGGCCAGAAGGTTCAGGGCACCAAGAAGGGTCTTTACATCATCAACGGCAAGAAGGTTGTGCGTAAGTAAGCGACAACACCAAGCTTGCTCGGGCTTGTCCAAACGTGAACAAGTTCGAGCAAAGCTCAAGGGTGTGAAGAAACGAAAGATAAAACTTTAAAGATTAATAACGCGAAACGATTATGAAGAAGACATATTTTGCTCCCACGAGCACAGTCGTTCTGATGATGTCACAGACCGTCCTGCAAACAGCCTCAAAGTTGACTGGCCAGGAGGGCAATGAAACTGTCAATGTCGGACTCACTGAGACCGAGTATGATGGCGAAGGTGCCTCCCGCCGCCGTGGCGTCTGGGACGACGAGGACTGATCCTTGATATTTTGTAATGGGAGGCCGGCGCTTTATGTAGAGTGCCCGCCCCCCATTTCTATTAAATGACGAACCAATTCACCTTTTTATTAACTTTTTTAACCCAACAACTATGCTTAAAACGATGCGCTTTATGCTTGTTGCACTCCTGACGATGGTGTGCGGCAGCATGTTTGGCGGCGAAGTGACATGGTCTGCGTCTTCTGGAGACAATTTACGACAGACCATTGCTGCTGATGCCAACATTACTTTAACGTGGTCTGACGGTAGTCACGAACAGTATCCGAGCTATTCCAATGGAAGCGTTCGCTTTCGGAATGGTCAGAGACTGACAGTTGCCGGTATTTCCACAGAGGTGACAATCACCCAGATCGAGTTTACTTTCACTGGTGATTACAATTCCCTCACCGTTCGTTCTGGTGGCGGTTCTTATAGCGCCGGTACTTGGACGGGTGAGAGTAACAAGGTAGAGTTCCAGTCGCCTGGCGAGCGTTATATCAGCGCTGTCAAGGTGACTTACGAGGGTGAATCTACCGCAGAGAAAGCCCCCGTGCTGAGCATCAGCAACAACACGCTGGCCGACTCCTACGACATGGACCAGTCGACGGTTTTCGTCGTCTATGCCAAGAACGAGGGTAACGAGGCAGCTCAGAATGCCCGCCTTGCCGTGCTCGTCGACGGTGCTGAGAATGCCGCCTGGACGATTGGCACGCTCGCCATCGGTGAGGAGAAGTGGCAGAACATGAAGTTCAACTACGACGGCTTAGAGGCTGGCCAGCACCAGGTGACGCTGTCGCTGACTGCCGACAATGCCGATGCTGTGACCGTCGAGAAGGCCGTGACCTTCACGAAGAAAGCTCCTGAGGCTACGTTCGAGCTGAGTGCTCAGAACGTAGAGGTTCAGCTCCCCGTTACTAACATTGATATCCCCGTCACGGTGAAGAACACCAGCGACGTGGATGCTACCGATGTGACGCTTAACCTGTGGAACAATGGCGTTATCGCCACTACAACCATCGCCGAGCTTCCCGCTGGTGAGACAACCGATGTTATCTTTACCATCGAACCTCTTGAGGCTGGTACCTACGAGATGCAGGCCCTGACTGCTGACAACAAGTACGGCTGCCGCATCAACGTGACTGTGAAGGCTGCTCCTGAAGAGGAAGTTGTCAACCTGGCTGTCACCGACGTCACTGGTACCATCGAGCTGGCCAACGAGACCAGCAACATCCGCATCATTGTTGAGAACAAGGGTAACGTTGATGTTACTGACGCTCCTGTCACGCTGATGGCTGGCGATAAGGTGCTGGGCACCGCTACCGTCACGGTTGCTAAGGGTCAGACTGGCTTCTGCTATGTCACCGTCGCTTCCGAGGGTCTCGAGGCTGGTGAGCTGGAGGTCGTTGCTACTGTCGAGGCAGAGGGCGACGCCAATGCTGACGACAACTCTTTCAGCGCTACACTGACTGTGAACCCCGTTCCCGTTCCCGAGGCTACGTTCGAGCTGAGCGCCCAGCCCGTCGAGGTTGAGCTTTCAGCCGAGACCGTGAAGGTTGTGGTGAACGTTAAGAACACCAGCGAGGTGCGTGCCGACCAGGTGGAGGTGAAGCTTCTCCAGGGTATGGACCAGGTTGGTGAGTCGAAGTACATCTACGGTCTGGAAGGTGGTGCCGAACAGAACGTGACCTTCGAGTTCGCAAACTTCGACAAGCCCGGCACTTATGAGCTGCAGGCTCTGACCGCCGACAACAAGTACGGCTGCTACGTCAACGTGACTGTTAAGGAGCCCGTTGTCAATGTGACCATCACTGGCATCTCTGGTGCCATCGACCTGACACAGGAGTCGAACTATCTGACTGTTAATGTTGAGAATGTTGGCACTGCCGACATCGCTGACGCTAAGGTTATCCTGACCGTTGCTGGTGAGGAGGCTGAGCTTGGCGAGGCTACCCTCAATGTGAAGGCTGGCCAGAGCACTGTCTGCTCGGTGCTGGTTAACACCGAAGGCCTGGAGGCTGGCACACTGCCCGTCCACGCTGCCATCGTTGCTGGCGAGGAGACAATTGCTGAGTTCGACAAGGACGTCACTGTTACCGACGCTGCTCCCGCAGAGCCCACATTCACAGTGGGTGTTGAGAACGTTGAGGTTCCCTTCGGAGCTGAGTCGTTCGACATCAATGCTATTGTCGTTAACTCAAGCGAGGTTGACGCTACCAATGTGGAGGTGAAGCTGATGAAGGGCACCGAGGTCCTGGAGACCAAGACCATCGAGGCTCTCGCCGCTGGCGCTGAAGAGACCGTCACCTTCACGCTGACTGAGATTGGTGAGGCTGGCACGACCGTGCTGTACTATGTGCAGGTGGCTAACAAGGTTCAGGCTGAGGTTGAGGTGACCTTCGCCGAGGAGGCTGTCGGAGAGGTGGTTGACCTTGAGATTGTCAGCATCCAGGGCTCTATCGACCTGTCGGTTGCTCAGAACAACGTCTCTGTGACCGTTAAGAACAACGGTAATGTCGACGTGAAGGATGCCAAGATTACGCTGAGCTTCGGCGACATCACTCTCGAGAAGACCGTCAGCGCCAAGGCTGGTGAGGAAGGCTATGCTTTCTTCCAGGTTGCTTCTGAGGGTATCGAGGGCGAGACGCTTGCCGTCACCGCTACTGTCGAGCTTGAGGGCGACGCTACTCCCGATAACAATACGAAGACTGAGAACCTGATCGTGAAGGCCGCTCCCGCCGCTGAGCCTACCTTCAGCGTTGCTGCTGATAACATCGAGGTGAAGGCTGGCGAGCCCGCTAATTGCGTCATCAAGGTGACCAACACCAGCGATGTCGACGCTACGGGCGTTGAGCTGAAGGTGCTCTATGGCATGCAGACCGTCACTACGAAGACCATCGACGTTCCCGCTGGCGAGACTGTCGACGTGGAGTTCAGTGTCACTGCTCAGCAGCTGAACATGATTCTCGCTATGCTGGGTGGCCGCACCGAAGTCGAGCTGCACGCCATGGTCGGCACAGCCGAGTGCTTCTTCACCGTGAAGGTGGTTGAGGAGGTTGAGCCTGTCATCGATATGGCTATCGAGGCCATTCAGGGCGCTACCGAGATTAACCTCTCTGGTGAGAACAAGGTTACCGTATGGTACAAGAACAACAGTAATGTTGACCTGGAGAACGTGGCTATCATGCTCTCTGTCAACGACCACGCTCTGGAGCAGGCTGTCAACGTCGCTGCTGGCAAGAACGGCTATGTGGAGTTCACCATTCCTACCGACATCTTCGAGCCCGCTGAGGACACCGAGGCTGAGATCGTCGCTTGGGTGAACGTCGAGGGCGACACCGACGCTTCGAACGACCGTCTGACGAAGACTCTGCCCATCGTCTCTGGCGAGGAGGAACCTGCTGCCGAGATTGCCATTAACCCGATCAGTGGTTGGGAAGTTGAGGCTGGCGAGCAGACCGTCAACGTCACCGTGACACTGTTCAACAACGGTGAGGCCGAGGCTAAGGACGTCACCGTCGAGCTCTACAAGAGCTATGGCGACGGCCTCTGCGAGCCGCAGACCGTCGATGTGCCCGCTGGTGAGGAGAACAACTGGAAGGTGCTCACCTTCACGTTCAACTACACCTTCGAGGCTGGCAAGAGCTATGACTTCACTGTCTTCACGAACTTCAAGGATGCTAACGCCGACAACCAGATGCAGCAGTTCACGCTGACCTGCCCGGCTGCCGTCGCTGACGTTGCCGTCGCTAAGATTGCTCCCGTCGAGGCTACCACCGAGGAGGACGTCGTGATTGCTGCTACGCTGAAGAACAACAGCGACGTGGCTGCCCAGGAGGTCAAGGTTGGTATCTACACCCTTGAGAACATGCAGTATCAGCTCGTTGGCATCATGCAGACTGTCGAGGAGATTGCCGCTGGCGAAGAGGCTGCCGTTGAGTTCAACCTTGGCAAGCTTGCTGCAGGCAACTACACTTACTACGTGCGTGTCACCACCGAGGACAACAACCTCGACAACAACATGCAGGACGTCACCGTCAAGGTGACCGAGGCTGAGGAGGAGACCATCGACATGGCTATCCAGGCCATCCAGGGTCCCGCCGAGATTAACCTGAAGGGTGAGAACACCTATAAGGTATGGTACAAGAACGAGGGTAACGTCACCGTCGAGAACGCTGAGATCATCCTGCTCGTCAACGACAACGAGGCTGGTCGTCAGACCGTCACCGTTGAGCCTGGCCAGAATGGCTTCGTAGAGTTCACACTCGATGTCGACAATCTGTTCGATCCCGCTGAGGATCTCGGTCTTGAGGCTACGCTGATTGGCTTCGTCAATGTTGACGGTGACGGCAATGTTGAGAACAACAAGAGCGAGATGACTGCTACCGTCGTTAGCAAGGAGGATGTGGCCGAGCCCGTCATCACCATTGCTGCCGAGCCCGTAGAAGTTGAGTTCGCCGCTGAGTCGTTTAGCGTCGTGGCTACCCTGACCAGCGACATCGATGCCGCTGACGTCGAGGTGCAGCTGTTCTACAACCAGACCATCGCTACGCAGACCGTCAGCTTCACCGCTGGTGAGCCTGTTACTGTCACCTTCGAGGGTGTTGCTAACCCGTTCACGAAGGCTGGTGAGTACACCATGTACATCATCGCTGGTAAGGCTACCGGTGAGGTGGCTGTCACCGTGAAGGACGCTCCCGTTGAGGAGGTTATCGATATGGCCATCACCGCCATCCAGGGTCTGAGCCAGATTGACCTGACCAAGGAGAACAAGGTGACCGTATGGTATGAGAACAAGGGTACTGTTGACATGGAGAACGTGACCATCATGTTCAGCGTCAACGACAATGCCCAGGAGCAGGTTGTCAGCTGTGCTGCTGGTAAGAACGGCTATGTGGAGTTCACCATCGACGTGGCTGACTTCGAGCCCGCCGAGGACGTTGAGGCCGAGCTCATCGCTTGGGTGAACGTCGAAGGCGACGCCGATAACAGCAACGACAAGGTGACGAAGATCGTGCCCGTCATCAATGGCGAGCAGCCCGTCACTGAGTACGCTGTTACTGCTGAGAACGTCACTGTTCCCTTCGGTGCTGAGAGCTTCGAGATCGTTGCCAACGTGACTAACACCGGCGAGACCGATGACGAAGTCACTGTGATGCTGCTGAAGGGCGCTGAGATCGTCGCTGCCGAGACCGTGATCCTCAATATTGGTGAGAGCACGACCGTTACCTTCACCATCGAGGCTCCTGAGGAAGGCTTCGAGGCTGGCAAGACCGTGATGTACTACGTACAGGCTGCCAACAATCAGGCCGAAGTTGAGGTGACCTTCGAGGGCGAGCCCGTCGAGGAGACCATCGACATGGCTATCACTGCCATCATGGGTCTGACCCAGATCGACCTGACCAAGGAGAACGTTGCCCAGGTTTGGTTTGAGAACATGGGTACTAAGGATCTTGAGAACGTCGTCGTGATGCTCTCTATCAACGATCATGCTTATGAGCAGACCGTTAGCGTTGCTGCTGGTCGGAACGGCTATGTGGAGTTCACTATTCCTACCGACATCTTCGAGCCCGCTGAGGATACCGAGGCTGAGCTCATCGCTTGGGTAAACGTTGAGGGTGATGTTGACAACAGCAATGACAAGGTGACGAAGACCGTGCCCGTCGTCAATGGCGTGGCCGAGCTGAGCTTCACTGTTGAGGATGTTGTCGCTACTATCAACGCTGCTTCGTTCGACGTGAACGTCGTTGTCGCCAACAATGGCAACGGAGAGGCTAAGGACGTCGAAGTGAAGATTTACGACGAGAATGGCGCAGAGCTCGCTGCTACGACTATCGCAAGCATCGCAGCTGGTGCTGAGGAGACCGTTACCATCACCATCAACAAGACCTACACCGAGGTTGGTACCTTCAAGAACCAGCTCCAGGTTTGGGTCAAGGGTGTTGAAGGCGTGAAGTGGGTTGCCGTGACTGTTAAGGACACCGCTACCGCTATCCAGGCCATCCGTGCCCAGTATGGTGAGAATGTTCAGATCTTCACCCTCGGTGGTCAGAAGGTCAACAACGTTCAGAAGGGTCAGGTTTACATTATCAACGGCAAGAAAGTTACCGTGAAATAATTAACTGATCTTCAATAGCATTGGGGGCGCTTCGCAAGTCGAAGCGCCCCCTTTTTCATGTCCTTCCGCTCGAGTTCCGCAAGTTCTGCGCAGCCGATGCCGTAGGCATCAGACAGGGTCTTCGCGAAGCGAAGCGTCGCAAACGCCGAGCGGCCAGCCATTTCCGCTCGACCTTGTCGCTTGCTACCAAAGGGACGCAAGAATGGCTGGTAACAGGGGTGGTATTGCGGGCGTGCCGTAGGTACGCGACAAGGATTGGATGCTGTCGCGTACCTAAAGGCACGCTTTTCTACCGTCCCTTTATCCCGAATCGTTCGTTAGCACAAGAGACCTCCCCTAACCCCTCCTGTAGGAGGGGGATAAGTTACCTTTTCCGTTGCAGGTCTATCTTATCCCCCTCCTACAGGAGGGGTTAGGGGAGGTCTCTTACGGATATTGTTTCTAACGACCGATTTGGGTTTATGTAGTGTCTTAGATTCGTTTGTATATTGCAAACGGAAGATTCTTGTTGATGATGGTGAGGACGTGGCAGCGCTTGGTGACGTATTCTCGGTTTTTGCGAGTTTATTCTCGAGTTTTGAGAATTTATTCTCGAGAATTGCGAGCTAATTCTCGAGAATTGCAAATTAAAAAAGGTGGTTATTGAAAAGGCAAAAATATTGGAATTAACAACTTTTCTTTCATATCTCGTTCAAATTCCCCGTTAAAGAAAAAAAGAAGGGAAAGCCCCTCTTCGCCGCTCCTGCGGTATGGCCATTCAGAATAAGTCTGAGTGTGTCCCGGTTTGCAGGAAAAGCAGTGTCAGTTCCATGTCGTTCTGCTCCCACGTCATCAGCCAGTTAGGTTCGATGTGGCACTCCCACTGCCCGTCTCTGTTGCCCGACAACTTGTGGGGACGATACTTAGCGGGCAGCGTGCCAGTAGAAGCCAATATCAACATTGCCTCTCGTATGTGGTGCATATTAAGTCCACGCTTTGCACAGCGTTTCAAATCTTTATCGAAACGCTTAGTGGTCTTTACAATGTACTTCATACGTTGATGCCTAACTTCTTGAACATGTCATCGACAGAGTCGTATGTTGTCACTCTGCCGTTCTTTACGTCATCCATTGCCTCGCGATATCCGGCCGTTTTTGTGATGTCGTAATCTTTTTCCTTAGTGGACTTATGTACCTTGACAGAAGCCACGCCTACAAGCATCTTGCAGGCACTCTTTATTTTTGAAACTAAGCTCTCGTCTGGAACATGTAATATTATTGTTGCCATAATAGAAAGACTTTTTATTTTCGTCTGCAAATTTACAACTTTTCTTTTATATCTCGTCCTGTTTCCCCGTTAAATAAGCAAAAAGCGGGGGGAAGAGCGTTGTGAGCATCACCCTTGTTCCGCCCTTTCAACCATTCATGAAAATGTTTATGTAGTGTCTTAGATTCGTTTGTATATTGCAAGCGGAAGATTCTTGTTGATGATGGCGAGGACGTGGCAGCGCTTGGTGACGTATTCTCGGGTTTTGCGATTTTATTCTCGGGTTTTGCGATTTTATTCTCGGGAATTGCGAGCTAATTCTCGAGAGTTGCGTGCTGATTCTTGAGAATTGCAAATGAAAAAGGGTGGGTATAGAAAAGACAACATGTATTTGAATTAACAAAAAAACATCCTACACTTCCTACACTTCCTACACCCAAATCTAGGTGTAGGAAGTGTAGGAAGTGTAGGATAATTTTCAGTTTACTCTTTCTACACCTCGATGTTCAGCTAATGAGGAGGCGGCTGACGGCGGCAGGGTTCTGTGCCCAAAGGAGGGTGAAGGCCTCGTCAGCGGCCTCGGGCGTGTCGACCAGCGTGAGGCCCTGAACCTCAGCCTTGATGCGGAGGAGCTGGCCGATGGTGGGCTTTGCGCGGAGGCGTCGCAAGTAGGCGTCGACAGTTCTTGTGTTAACGCTGATGACCGTCTGCCCGTCGAAAGGCATCTCGAGCCATGTGATTTCCCGTGCCTTGACATCGAGAACGCCAAAGATGAGCCCCTTGGAGAGATTGCTTTCGGCGATACGCACGATGTGCTGAACGGTGGAGGGGTCGTAGGCCACACCCGTCTTGTTGCTTACTTGCATAGGATGTTCACAGCTCATCCAGCCCACCATGAGGTTCGGTTGCAAGCTGCCGGCCGTGTAGGCGTTGCAGGTGAAGACGACGCGCTCAATGCCACGTTCCTCGAGTACTGGCAGCTGTAGCTCGATATACTCTGCGGTACCCACTTGGTTGGGGATGTGCTGAATGTCGCCGGAATGGCGGGCTCCCTTCGGTGACAGGTTGAAGTATGCACAGACCTCGGGCTCTTCACTATTTGACGATTCGCCTATTTCACTATTTGACGATTTACTTATTTCACTATTTGCCGATTCTTCACTATTTGCCGATTTACTGATTTCACTATTTTGTCTAAGCAGATAGCAACTCAAGTCCATGTCGAGGTGCTGTGCAGGCAGCCCTACGCCCCACTGCAGGAAGAGGCGCACGGCGTCGCCCTCCACTTTGAAGCGTGTGCCCTGCAGGGCGCAGGCGGTGTCCTGGATGGTTGCCGGGCGGTCGCCGACGCTTACGGGGATTTGGTCGAGGGCGGGGTCGATGTAGATTGAGCCAGCACCAGTCGGCAGAGGCTGGCTGGCGAAGTGCTGCCGCATGGCTTCGAGGTAGAGGCCGTTGACGTCGCGGCGCATGGCAGCGAGCTCCTCGTCAGTGTAGTGTGCGAGGAGCGGGTGGGGCTGGATGTCCTTCTGCACGCCACTCAAGGGTCGGGCGATGCGCTGTGCGTTGCGGTCGAAGTAGTTCTCCGCCTGTCCGCCCAATGAGAGGAGCAGGCGCACGGGCACTTGTGGGAGCACCTCGCGGAAGGCGGCGATGACAGGCTCGCGCCCGAAGGTGAGCATGGTGGCGAAGAGGCTGCGGGCGAAGAGTCCGGGCCGTTGGCGCAGCAGGCGCAGCGTCTCTGTGGCATCGTTCTTCAGGCGGTAGTGGTCTACGCGTCCTTGCCACACCTGATAGTCCTTGCGGTAGAAGCGGTCCATCAACTCGCGCAGGTGCTCATAGCCCGGACGGCGGGCATACTCAGCGAGTCGCAGCGCACGTATCATGCGCACCCACATCTCACGCTTGGGATGCATGGCTTCGAGCTGCTGGTCGGTGCTGAGGGTCTGGGCGTTCAGCCAGCGGGCCACACGGTGGCACCATGGGCGGTCGTATTTCAGTTTCAGCTGTTCGCGCTTGGCATCGACATGGCGGTCGATGTCCTCTGGTGTGTTCCACTCGTAGCGCTGGTTCTTGCGGTCGGTGTGGAGCAGCGTGCGTGGCTCGATGAGCTGTATGTGGCCCGTGTGGCGGTACCACAGGTAGCGCAGCACGTCGGTGGGTGTCGCCAGCAGTGAACCTGCCGAGGCGTCGTCGCCCATGTCCACAAGGTTGTTGACGACGAGCATGCGTGTCTCTTTCATTTTGATGTCGGCACCTGCTGGCAGATCGTAGTAGCGAAGCAGCACCTTCAGCGAGTCACGTTGCGACGCGTCGAGGGGTACGGGCGACAGCAGCAGGTCGGTGAGCAGCTGGCGCATCTGTGCCTCGTCCCACAGCTGCAGTGTGCGCAGCTTCGTCCCCTGTCCGCGGTAGGTCCAATCGGCAGTGTGGAACGGCGTGCCGCAGAACGGGCAGCCGTTGTAACGTTCCAGGTCGAACGTCCCCTCAGGAATATAATGCCCACATGGCAACACGCGGGAATCCTCTTCCGACCCACTGCTAACTTCTGACTTCTCCCTCATGACGTTCGCCATGAGCGTCACGAAGTGGTCCCAGACCGTTTCGCCCGTGGGCACGAGCCACCCACGGGTGAGCGATGCCCAGTTGAGCTTGGTGCCCATCACCTCGTTCATCACGTCGAGCAGTGTCTGCTGCTCCTTCTCGTCGAGGGTGTTAAGGGCGTGGAGCAGCGGCTCGCTCACGCCGAAACCCAGTCCGCGGAGCTCGCTGACCAGCGCCAGCGTGCGTGCCGATGCCTGGTAGGTGGCTTCGCTATCCTCTTTTCTTGTCTTGCCCAAGAAGAGCGCCTGCTGGCGCAACGAAACTTTCAGTAGTTCTCTGTTCATAGCTAAGAAAAGGTAATCGGGGGACTAAGAATTCCTTAACAGAAAGAGAGAAGTAAGTCCCCCTTGACCTTGTTTTGTTGTGCAATTCCGCTGCAAAGATACAAAATAATTCCGAAACGACGCACGAAATGCGAATTATTTTGTAATTTTGGATAGAAAAAGCAATCTTTCTTTGTATAAAGGCAGTTCCGAGGATTGAGAAAAATCTGGGTTACGAACTGGCAACGGTTCTCATTTCCTCATTCTGCCGTGATTTGCTTATCAAAGAACTCCTGACGCTGAGCCACCAGCCTGTTTCAATGACTCTTTGTCGTGGGCAAAGGTACATAGAATATGCGAGATTACAAAACTTTTGAAGGATTTTTCACTCTTTCTTCTTTCGTCTCATGTTTTTGTGCTACCTTTGCACACATATATTTATAATAGCACTACCCTATGGCAAAGATAACGGTTCAGAACACGGAAATAACAGTCTTGTCTTATAACGACAAAGACTACA
>JAFPZD010000178.1 GCA_017417465.1 Prevotella sp.
CGGCATCATCGGCCCGCTGGGCACCGTAACCATAAGGGGCGTGGTGAACAAGAGCCTGAACGTGGGCACCTACGACGAAATCATCTACCTGACCGACGAGGACGGCGTGGCCGAGCCGCTCTACCTGAACCTGACCGTGACAACATCGGCACCCGAATGGTCATGGAGCGTGGACGAAGACCTGCTGAAATACTCGATGAACATCGCGGGACAGGTCATCCTGAACGGCGAGGTGGACATCGACAGCCGCGACATCGTGGGCGTATTCGACCGCGAGAACCGCTGCCACGGCATCGCACACGTCAACTACTCGGCACTGACGGGAGAGAGCGACCTCTTCCTCACCGTCTACGACAGCAGCAAGAAGGGCACGGAACTCTACTTCAAGATATGGCAGTACTCCACCGGCCGCGAGATGGTGCTCACCGCCGACGGCAAGGAGAGCATGACCTTCAGAAACGACACCATCGTGGGCGTAGATACGCCCGTGCGCTTCGAGGGCGGCAGCATGTACGTGCAGACCTTCGACCTGAAGGAGGGCTGGAACTGGGTGTCGTTCAACGTGGCCAGCGAGAAGCTCTTCGACCTGAACACCCTGCTCGGCGGACTGCCCTGGGTGAACGGCGACGTGCTGACGGAGATGAGCGGCAACGTGACGATGACCTACAAGAACGGAACGTGGCTGGCAACGGGCGACGTGAAGAACCTGCGCATATCGCCAAGGAAGGGCTATGCCATCAAGGTGGCACAGGATATACAGTTCCCCGTTGGCGGCAGCATCATCAAGAGCGAGGACACGCGCACCATAACCGTCAGCAACGGCTGGAACGGCATAGGCTACACGCCGATACTGAACCTGAGCGTGGAGACCGCCCTGAGCGACTACTACGACAACGCCACGCCGGGCGACATCATCAAGAGCCACAGCGAGTTTGCCTACTTCACCAAGACAGGCGGCACGGGCCGCTGGCGCGGAAACCTGCAGTACATGAAGCCCGGCGAGGGATACATGCTGTTGCGCAAGGCCGAAGGTGAGGCCTCGTTCCGCTACCCCTTCTATGAGCCGGGCAGCACCTTCCTCGACGCATGGGCAGTGGCCGGAAGTCGCGGAGCAGCAGAAGATGGGAGCGCGGACGTTCCGTCCGCATCTACCGATGTGAACGGCAACGATGCCACTGTGCCCGCCGCTTCTCCGTTGGGTGCCCACAGATACCGCCACACCATGTCGCTGACTGCCGTCATAGAGGGCTTCGAGCCTGAGGAGGGCGACCTCCTTGTGGCCTACGCCGACGGCGAGCAGCGCGGCTTCACCACCACTGTGCCCAGCGGTTCTGCCGCTGAGGAAAGCGAGCCGCTCTACCTCAATATCGGCGGCGAGAAGCAGGCCGACCTCTGGTTCGCCATCGAGCGCAACGGCGACATCGTCGCCTCGACCGGCAACGTGCTCACCTTCCGCGTCGACGACGTGGTGGGCAGTCCCGACGAACCCTTCGCCCTCCGCTTTGCCGCCAGCGCAACAGACATCAGCGCTACGCTAAATGATAAAGGAGAAATGAGAAATGATGAATACTACGACCTACAGGGCCGCCGCATGAAACGTTCAATGGTCAATGGTCAACGTTCAATGATAAAGAAGGGCGTGTACATCTACAATGGTAACAAAATTGTGATAAAGTAACTCAACTTCTGCAAGTATTTAATACGACCACAGATTTCGCAGATGACACGGATTTTGATGGATTTAACAGATTGTTGCTACGCGCAGCCAATCGCGGCCTTGGCCGCTGTAATCAGAATAAAATCTGTGAAATAGCGATAACAATGCGCAGCCAAAATCTGTGAAATCTGTGAAATCTGTGGTAGAAAAACTTCAGAACTAAAAAACAGATACAGTTATGAATTATAAGAAAATGTTTTGCACTGTCCTCCTGTCGGCAGTCCTGTCGTTGCAGGTGTCTGCCTACACCGTGACCCATGTAGCCGAGGCGCCCCAGTGGCAGATAGACTGGAGCTATAACCAGCCGCGCCCCGACTGGCAGGAGCCCTCAGCATCAAGCTACATGAACTTCTCCGTGATCCTCGTCACCCTTGAGGAGGAACTGCAGCCCTACGCCTCGAATGACGACCTGCTGGCCCTCTTCGTCGGCGACGAGCTGCGCGGCATGTCAGGCCCGGCCCTCGACATGAGCACCGGCGAGACGGACAACAAGCACTTCGTAGTGAAAGCCTACGGCGACGAGAGCGGAGGCGACATGATAGATGTCACCTTGAAGTACTACAATGCCCAGCTGCGTCAGGTTTTCTCACGCTCCACTACCATAACTTACGACCCGGACGAGGTGTTAGGCATCGAGGAGGACTTCATCCCTAATTTCACCCTCGGCTCGGCCAAGTACCCTGTAGTGAAGACCATCGACGTGGCCGACATCCTCGCCTCTGCAGGCATCACACCCGCCGAGGGCGACATCGCCGCCGCCTTCGTGGGCGACGAGTGCCGTGGTGTGAGCCAATTGTCAATGGTCAATGGTCAATCTTCAATGGACAATGGTCAATGGTCAACGGTCAATCTTCAATGTTCAATGATCAATGAAAACGAGACCGTCATCCTGAAATACTACGACGCCGCCCGCCACCGTGTCTTCACCTTCGACGGCAGCTTGACGGGTGACGCAAACGGCGACGGCACGGTTGACGTGGCCGACATCGCCACCGTCATCAGCGTCATGGCCCATAGGAGCGCGGGCGACTCGCCCGCATCTGCCGACGTGAACGGCGACGGCACGGTCGATGTGGCCGACATTGCTTCCATCATCAGCATCATGGCCGGAACACCAACCTCCCCGTCGGAGCAGGTCAGCAACACCCGACCTCTGACCATCAGCGTGACGGAGAAGCCGTTCATCAATCCCGATGCCTCCGCCAGTAGGGGAACCTCCTCCGTCAGGAAAGCGGCCATCACTACCGCCTCGACGCTATCGGAGTTTAGGATGGACTACACGTATGGCACAACGTCCTCCCACGGTTACAGAACAGCCCAAAAAGATGGTGAGGGCAAATGGAAAAACGACAGCGAGGGCTGGCCCTACACCTATGCTACTGTCAACTGGTACGCCCACAACGGATACGCCAACGGAAACATCGAAAATGCTCCATTCTATCTGACCGACGATGCCGACAAGAAGCCTTACCTCAGCTTCACCGTCAATAATGATGTCGCCAAACAGAAAGACTTGTTGGTAGCTACGGCTACCGGGACGTGGGACAGCACTGACGGCAACCTCTCCTTCACCTTCGACCACGCCTGCTCCGCCCTGCGCTTCTACATGAAGAAGGCGAAGAACATCAGCGACTACACACTGACGGTGACAAGCGTGAAGCTCTGCAATGTGGTGAATGAGGGCAATTACTTCTTCAACACCGCATCGTGGGTACCAGGCACAACGACAGATAATTACAGCATCTTTTCGGGCAGCGCGACGCTGGGCGATACCGACTACACCATCATGGACAACTCCGACAAGCCCTACCTCATCGTGATTCCACAGACACTGACGGCATGGAGTGGTTCCGGCTCGCCTGCCAACACCTACCTTGAACTGAGCTGCACCATCAGCAAAGAGGGCTACGAAGGATTTACGGGCACTGCCTATATCCCCTTCGGTGCCACCTTAGAGAAAGGCACTCAGTACGACGTGAAGGTGAACATCGGCAAGAACTCGCTCTACAACGCCTACGGCAATAAAATCATCCAGCCATGAACATGAAAAAGACATACAGACGGCCTCAGACCCGCTCCATAGCCCTCCAAGGCCCCAGGCTGATGCTCACCGCTTCCGTCGAAGTGAACGAATACCGTAGCGGCAGCGACATCAGCATAGGCGACGAGGAGTGACCAAAGACAAATGACGGAAAAAGGACTGAGCGGCAACGCACTGAAGGTCATCGCCATCGTCGCCATGACGATCGACCACCTGGCATGGGTGGGCATCGAGACCTACGAGCAGGCAGAGACGCCGACGCAGATATTCCTGCACTGCATCGGACGGCTGACGGCCCCGA
>JAFPZD010000179.1 GCA_017417465.1 Prevotella sp.
CAGACGGCCTCCGCAGCCCTCCAGCAGATTGAGGACAAGGGCTACGCCCGTCCGTTCGCTGCCGACCCACGCCAGCTGTTCAAGATTGGCATCAACTTCTCAACGGAAACCAAGCTGATTGACGACTGGAAGGTGGAAAGCGAAAAGTAGAGGGTAGCCCCAAGTTCACTTTTTTCCTTACCTTTGCACCAGAATTAATCAAACGGCAGCAATGAAAACTAAAGAAATAAAGACAAACCTGCTGTGGATGCTGGCCCTCATCCTGACAATAAGTTGCTCAACAGTCCTGACGTCGTGCAGCGAGGACGACCTAATAGAACCACAACCAGAGCCACAGCCAGTCATTCTCAAAGGCAAAGCTGCCGTGGAGTGGACCAGGAATCATCTCGACTCGCTGGTCAGCGTATATATGGCCGACTGCGGCAATCTATTAGATCCCGACATGACGAGAGACCTGCTGAAGTGCATCGGCTATACACGCCTGAATGTGCTTGACTACAGAGAGGCCAGCTGGCTGATAGACAGCGTGGTGTTCATCCGTCTGATGGACCGTGCCACTGCGGCTAATAACAAGACCATCCTTTTCACGATGGGGATGTACGGATGTGGCAAGACGACGAGCCTGAATAACAATCCAGAACTGAAAAAGTTAGCCGACGAGGTGGGTGTAATCTCCGAAGGCGCTTACAACAATGTGACATACTTCGACGAGATGGTGGCCCAAAGTGGCAAGAAGGGATTTGAGCCCCACCTCCTTTATGTATATAACGATGCCGAGACAGGCTTTACCAACTGCATGGAGCGACTGATTCATTCGAACCGTGCCGTGACTTGCGAGGCCTATATCTCGGTATTCCCACAGTTTCAGGGCAGAGTGGAGTACATCGAAGCGCATTATCCCGACATGAAGTTCTACTGTCTTGACAACAACCACAACAACGGTGGCAAGCGCGTCACCAATGAAGAGGCAAAGCTGTGGGATTACTCGATGACTGAAGACTTGCAGCAGAAGCTCTATGCCATCAAACAGTCTTATATCGACTCAGGCAAGCTGACCATCGAGCAAATCAAGGCTTTACAGTGATGACTGTAAAGGGAGCGAACGGGCACACGACAAGGAAAAAGGGACAGACGCAGCTGCCCCTTTTTTGATGGAAAGATATGGCCTATGGGCCAGAGGAACGAGGTTAGTCGACACCCGCCATGATGTTGGTGACGGCCACGATGTCGCCTATGCCGACGCTTTCGTCGCCGTTGACATTGGCACGATAGACGATGACGGGATCGGTCTCGACACCCGCCATGACGTTGGTGATGGCCACGATGTCGCCGATACCCACCACGCCGTCGCCATTGACGTCACCTGAAGGCTCGATTGTGAGCGTCTTCGCCAGGGCTCCCGATGAGGTGCAGACAGCCACCTTTTCACTGTCCCATGCGGCCCCTCGGGGACTGGTGATGGCACATCGGCTGAGTTTCAGCGACTTGAGGTCAGAGATGGCAGCGTAGCCGGCCGTGACGTTGACGGTGGAGCCCTGGACAACGAGGTGTTCTGTTTCAGCATCTTGTCCTGCGATGCCCCACATACCCTCTGCGTTGACGTGGGTGTTGCGTATGGTGAGTGTCACATCGGCATTGTAATTTTGCAAATAGATGCCGCAATTGCTAGTTGAACCCACAAAGGTCCCCTCGCCTTCGCCCGTGATGACAACGTCGCTGAATGCACTCAATCCGACATCTCCAGTGATGCTGTTGACGCCTGAGAGCACGAGCGAGCCTGGCGAACGGAACGTGATGCCATAGGTACTTAAATTTTTGATGGTGGCATCCTCGAGAGTCAGTTCGCTGGTCTCGGGGTTAAAGCTCACCGAGCCACCATATACAGAACTGAAGCCATTGTTGGGGGTGATGCGCTTGTAGTTGGATGCGGTGAGTTCCTTACCGCCTACGAAGATGCCATAGGGAGTCTCGTCAGCCGCTGTCAGGTAGCCAGGATTGCTCGTGCCACCGTCGACGTGGGCGTAGGCGGCATCCACATGACTGGCATCATACGCTGTACCCTTCTCGCCTACGAGGCTGGTGCAGTTGTTGAACATGTTGTTCGAGCTTGTGAGGCTCGCCGTGCTCCAGCCACTACCCACGATGATCGTCTGCAAGTTGGTGCAACCTTTGAACATGCCGGCCATGTTGGTGACGCTCGCCGTACTCCACTGATCCAGTTCAAGGCTTGTCAGGCCGCTGCAACCGTAGAACATCATGTTCATCGAAGTCACCTTGCCCGTTTTGAGATAGCCCAGGTCGAGGCTCGTCAGGCTGCTGCAACCATGAAACAGGCTATACATGGTCGTCACCTCACTGGTATTCAGATACTCCAGTCCGACGACCTCTGTCAGGCCAGACGCACCTTTGAACCACTCATACATGCTGGAGGGACGAGCCTTCCCGAACGACGGGTCGAATACGACCCTTGTGATGTCAGGCCGCTGCCGGAACCAGCTGGGCGAGCTTGCCGTTGTTACCAATGTGTAGGCCGTGCCCGACCGATTGTCTTTCTTCGAGTCGCAATAGAAAGTCATCACGCCTTCGTCGAGGACGGCGTAGGTCTCGGGGCCTGAGAGATAGCCTGGGTTGTCCACGCCGCCGTCGATGTGGGCGTATTCCCCATCAGTATGGTTGGCGTCGTAGACCGTGCCTTTTTCGCCCTTGAGTCTGGTGCAGTAGTCGAACATCCTCGAAGACTTCTCTACCTTATCCATGTACCAGCTTTCGCCCACGACAATCTTACTCAACGACTCGCAATGATAGAACATCTGTTCCATCGAGGTCACATTGCCCGTGTCCCATCCACTCAGGTCGATGCTCCGCAACGACTTACAAGATGCGAACAGCTCGGTCATCGAATTCACTTTACTCGTGTTCCACTGGCTCACATCGAGCCGCGTCAGACCCTCGCAATGGCCAAACATGCGGTATATCGCCGTCACGTTGCCCGTGTCCCAGTTAGCTATCTTGAGGTTATACAACACCGTGCAGTCGGCAAACAAGGTCGTCATATCGGTCACCTTGCTCGTATCGAAATGGCTCAGGTCGAGACTTGTAAGGCTACTGCAACCTGCGAACATGGATCCCATAGCAGTCACCTTGCTGGTATCGAAACTGCTCACGTCGAGGTTTGTCAGCGACTTGCAATGATAGAACATAAGGTTCATCGTGGTCACCTTTGACGTGTTCCACCTGCTCAAGTCGAGGCTTTCCAGCGACTCGCAGTTACAGAACATGTAGATCATCGTGGTCACCATTTCCGTGTTCCAGTTGCTCACGTCGAGTGCTTTCAAGGCCTTGCAATTTTCAAACATGCAAGTCATATCGGTCACTTTTGACGTGTTCCAGTTGCTCACATCCAGCTCCTCCAACGCATAACATTCCCTGAACATGCACGAAAAAGAGGTCACGTTCTCCGTATTGAAATTGATATCGCCGATGCTCGTCAGCTTCTCACATTTGCGGAACATATATTCCATGTTGGTTACTTTTGACGTGTTCCACCCACTCAGGTCGAGACTCGTCAAGGCATTACATTCGAAGAACATTTGGGACATATCGGTCACATTGCCTGTGTCCCAATCTTTCAGGCCATAGATGTTTTCCAGTCTTGTACACTCTCGGAACATGTTGCTCATATCGGTCACCTTTGCCGTGTTCCATCCCCTCAGGTCGAGACTTGTCAACTTATGGCAGGAATAGAACAAATAGGACATTTTTTCCACGTTCCTGGTGTCCCAATTGCTCACGTCGAGGCTCGTCAACTTAGGACAATAGGAGAACATACCGGCCATAGTGGTGACTTTCGACGTGTTAAATTGGCTCACGTCGAGGTTCTCCAAGCTATAGCACCAATTGAACATCCATGACATAGTGGTCACTTCGCGCGTGTCGAAATAGCTCACGTCAAGGTTCGTTAGTGCCTTGCACCCGTCGAACATGGACGACATATTGGTCACCTTGCTGGTATTGAAATGGGTCACGTCGAGGCTTGTCACCGCTCGGCAGTTATTGAACATGCCGTCCATATTTGTAACGTTCATTGTGCGGAAGCCGCTCACGTCGAGCTCTTTTGCGGCCCAGCAGGCATAGAACATGGCGTACATACTTGTCACTTTCCGCGTGTCGAAATGGCTCACGTCGATGTCTTCCAGAATGTTGCAGCCATTGAACATGTAAGCCATCGTGGTGACCTCGCTGGTGTTAAGGTACTCCATGCCCTCGATTTTTTCCAGTTTATGCATTGACGAAAACCATGCGTAGGTGCTTTGTGGGCGTGCATTGGCAAAATCGGGCGTAAACACGACCTTGGTCACGTCGTTGTTACCATAAACATACCACGCGGGGGTTTTGCCCCCGGTGTTCAGCGCATAGACATTGCCTGACCGCGACGCCTTGGCATTGTCGTAATAGAACGTCAGTGTACCGTCGCTGTACACTGCATAGGCTTCCTGCGCTGCGGCTTTGGCGAAGGGCATCATGGCTGCGAGGAACATCAAAAGTGCGACTCGTAAAAGGTTTAGCTGTTTCATTCTTGTTAAAGGTTTTAGTTCGTTCATTCTATGTTACATTCGCCCCCGTCGTGACGAGGGACAGATTATCGGGTACAAAGTTAAGAAAAAGAATCCAAACCGCCAAAAAAGTGGGGGAATTTTTTTGTGTGCCTACGGCATTGGCTGCCCATATCGACAACGGGCTTTCAAACCGATCCCAGTCAGACGTTGCCCAAATAGACGTGGCGGATGCCTTCGTCGAGGGCTATTTGGCGGGCTGTGCGCAGGGTGTGGATAGGCGTAGGAGCGACGTCGGTGAGCCTGAATTGGGGAAAGAAGCGGCTGAAGTGGAGTGGCGCTTCGGCAAGGCCATTGGCAACAAGCCATTGGCATAGGCGGCGAATCATCTGCGGGTCGTCGTTGATGCCGGGGATGACAAGGTTGGTCAGTTCCAACCACACCCCGGCATCGCGCATCGAAAGGATGGTATCGAGCACGGGCTGAAGACGACCGCCACTGACCTTCCGGTAGACTTCGTCGCTAAACGACTTCAGGTCGACGTTGGCCGCATCGATGAAGGGCAGCAGCTCGGACAATGGCTGCTGACAGACATAGCCCGCCGTGACGAGGATGTTCCAGAGACCTGCGTCGTGGGCCAGGCGCGCCGTGTCGTAGACATACTCGATGTAGGTGAGCGGCTCCGTGTAAGTATAGGCAATGCCGGGGCAACGGTGCTCCAGACAGAGGTCGACCACCTGCTCGGGGGTGAGGTTGTAGTGTCCCACAGCATCGGGCGCCACCTGCGAGATGCTATGGTTCTGGCAGTTGAGGCAGCTGAAGTTGCAACCTGTACAGGCAATAGAAAGGCACTGAGTGCCGGGATGGAAATGATAGAGCGGTTTCTTCTCAACAGGGTCGATGGCAAGCGAGCAGGGACGTGCATAGACATCGCTGACAAGCGTACCCTGCTGGTTGCGACGGCTACGGCAACGCCCCGTCCTGCCGTTGGCGATACGGCAGTGGTGGGGACAGAGCTGGCACTCTACTGCCCCATCGTCCAGTCTCTTGTAATATCGGCACTCGTTCATTCTCAATCCTCAATTCTCAATTCCCAATTCTCAACTCTCAACTCTCAATTCAGAACACGATAGCCTCGTAGACGTAGAGCTCGGCGTCGCGCCAACCGTCCCATCCCAGGCCAGCCTTGTCTTGCGAGCAGTGGCCAACAAATTCTTCTTTCGTCCAGTTCACCTCATCGGCGACCTGCGGCAGGAACGTACCACTGCGATAGCCCTTGCGGATGTAGATGCCGTGGCGATGCAGCTGAAACTCGTCGAGGCTATGGATGCGCCGCATGGGCGTGAGAACAGAGATTTCGATGTCGATATCGTCGAGCTCCTCACGCCGTACGGGCTGGAACCGTGGGTCTTCAAAGGCAGCCGCACGGGCCATCGCTGCCACCGTCGTGTGCAGGGGCGTGTCCTCGCCGAAGTGGCCTATGCAGCCACGCAGCCGCCCGTGCTTGTGGAGTGAGACAAAGGCACCACACTTCAAATTGAGACTTGAGGATTGGGCATTTGGAATTGCTTCCGTGATGCGCTTGCCATCGAGCGAGTCTCGGATGCTGTTGCGTGCAATCTCCTTCAGTTGGCGCTTCTCCTCGGCAGAAAGTACGAAAGTCTTTTCGGCGCCACGTAAGACGGCAAACGCATGATAGCCCACCACACGACTGTGGTTGTGATCGGGAGCATCGCCTGAGTTCTGGTACAGCAGGTGGCGCACCTCGTAGCGGCTGTCGAGCATCAGCATCAGCGTGACGATGGCCTGCTCGCCACAGGCGCTGGTACTCAGGTTGCGCACGCCGCTCTGGTCATTGGCCTCAAGTGCGGCAATAAACGCGGCCACGTCGCCACTCGCCACGGCTTTGCCCGTCCTGTCATCCACCTCGCAGGCATCGTCGTACGACGGATAATGCGAGAAGTCACTGCTGACGATAAAGAGGTTCTCGTCGGTGAAGTAGGGCTTCAGCACGTCGGCCATCCGCTTCAGTTTCCGGAAGTCGTTGGTCGAGATGATGATGGGCACAATGGGAGGAACGGCTTCGAGCGAAGCGTGACAAGTGAAGAAGCGCTGCAGGAAAGGCAACTGCACCTCCAGGCAGTGCTCGCGGTCGTGGGCCTCAGCACGATAAGTGAACACGCTATCGGCCTCTATCAGGCGTCGTGCCATGGCCGTGTCGACAGCCACCTCGCCCAACGGCGTGGCATAGCGGTCGAAGGCGCAGTTCACTGATGCGCCGTCGAGCCACTCATGATGGCTGGGACCAAGTAGGAATACGCGCTCGTACTTCTTCGTCGGGTTCAGCGTCCCGTAGGCTGCCGCTGCCACATTGCCCGAGAAATAATAGCCGGCATGGGGCACGATGAGGGCTGCCACACGGTCGTCGCCACCCGTCGAGTTATGAAGTGCGAGAAGGCTGTCCACCTCGCGACTGAGGCGCTGCGCGTCGCCATCATAGAAGCGCCCTGCCTGTGTTGCAGGCCTCACGCTGGGCAGGGGCGTCTGCCCGTTGTTACAGTTTGTCATCGTCATGGTCGCAATTATCGTTAATAAGACTTTTACCATCAATTCTCTACTCATGGCTGTTTCGTCATTCGCTTGCAAAGTTACGGTTTTTCTTTCAAACCACCAAATAATGCTCGCTATTTAGCACAAAAAAAGAGTCCAACGATGATCATCATTGAACTCAGCTCTTTGCGGAAGGAGAGGGATTCGAACCCCCGGCACGTCTCCGTGCGCCGGTTTTCAAGACCGGTGTAATCGACCACTCTACCATCCTTCCAGTGTTCGAAAGCGGGTGCAAAGGTAGTGATTTAATTTGAGAATTGAGAATTGAAGATTGAGAATTGCCTCCCCTTTAAGTATATTTAACTCAAACTATTTAAAAACTCCTTACTCCTTGCCCCTTACTCACCAAAAAAATGCGTACCTTTGCACCATGATTTACCCAAGCAACTATGAACATAAGATAGGATTCAACGAGATTCGCAGCCTGCTTCGCGAGCGCTGCCTCTGTCCGTTAGGGCGCGAGAAGGTCGACGAACTGGCCTTCTCGGACAACATCGACGAGGTGCGTGAGTGGCTCAACCAGGTGCATGAGTTCCGTATCATCAGCGACACGAAGGACGACTTTCCACTGGACCACTTCTACGATGTCCGCGAAGCCGTGACCCGCATCCGCCTTGCGAACACCCACTTCGAGGAACAGGAAGTGTTCGACCTGCGGCGCTCGTTAGAGACCATCGTAAAGATTGTCACCTACCTACGGCGTGGATATGACGACGGTGACGCGCCCCCCTACCCTGCCCTCTTCCGCCTGACGGAGGGCGTTGTGACTTTCCCCGCCATGCTGCGCCGCATCGACTCCATCCTTGACAAGTTTGGAAAGATCAAGGACGGGGCCTCGATGACACTCGCCGGCATCCGCCACGAACTGAAAAAGACCGAGGGCAGCATCTCGCGCACACTGTACAGCATTCTGCATACCGCCCAGCGCGACGGCTTTGTCGACAAGGACGCTGCACCGACGCTGCGCGACGGGCGCCTGATGATTCCCGTAGCACCGGGGCTGAAGCGCAAAATCAACGGGATCGTCCACGACGAGAGTGCCACGGGCAAGACCGTCTTCATCGAGCCTGCCGAGGTGGTAGAGGCCAACAACCGCATCCGTGAGCTGGAGGCAGAAGAGCGCCGCGAGATGATTCGCATCCTGACAGTGTTCAGCGACGAGGTGCGCCCCCACGTGAAGGACATCCTCGACAGCTACCAGTTCCTGGCGACCATCGACCTGATACAGGCTAAGTGCGGACTGGCCTCGCTGACAAAAGCCATCGAGCCAACCGTCGTCGAACAGCCATCCATCGACTGGATTCGCGCCATCCACCCACTGCTGGCTATCTCATTGGAGAAGCAAGGAAAGCAGGTGGTGCCACTTGACATTATGCTAAAGCCCAGCCCCTCCCCAAGGGATGGGGGCTTAGACAGTTCTACCGACGGAAAAGGTAACCAATCCCCTCTCCCTTGTGGTTCCCTCCTCATCATCTCCGGCCCCAACGCCGGCGGTAAGTCGGTGTGTCTGAAGACGGTGGGCCTGCTACAGTACATGCTGCAGTGCGGACTGAGCGTGCCCATGAGCGAGCGTTCCACATGCGGCATCTTCAGAAACATCATGATCGACATCGGTGACGAGCAGAGCATCGAGGACGACCTATCGACCTACTCCAGTCACCTGCTGAACATGAAGCAGATGATTCGCACGTGCGATGCTCACACCTTATTATTAATTGATGAGTTCGGCGGCGGCACTGAACCGCTGATCGGCGGTGCCATAGCTGAGGCCGTGCTGAAGCAGTTCTGGACGAAGAAGACGTTTGGCGTCATCACGACCCACTACCAGAACCTGAAGCACTTCGCCGACGCCCACGAGGGAGTGGTCAACGGTGCCATGCTCTACGACCGCAACAAGATGCAGGCCCTGTTCCAACTCAGCATCGGCCAGCCCGGTTCCAGCTTCGCCATAGAGATAGCCCGTAAGACGGGACTGCCCGAAGAGGTGATACAAGATGCGAGCGACATCGTTGGCCGTGAGTATATCCAGAGCGACAAGTACCTGCAGGACATCGTTCGCGACAAGCGCTACTGGGAAGGCAAGCGCCAGACCATCCACCAGCACGAGAAGCGCCTGGAGGTGAGAGGCGAGAAGCTGGAAGCCGACATTGAGGAAGTGGAGCGCGAGCGCAAGGAGATTCTCAGGCGGGCCAAGGAGCAGGCCGAGGAGCTGCTGCGCGAGAGCAACCGCAAGATTGAGAACGTCATCCGCGAGATCCGTGAGCAGCAGGCTGAGCGAGAGGCCACCCGCCGTGCCCGCGAGGAGCTGGAAAGCTTCAAGCAGGAGGTCAGCGACATCGACACGCGCCAGAGCGACGAGGTGATAGAGCGCAAGATGCAGCAGATTCAGGAGCGCAAGCGGCGCAAAGAGGAGCGGAGAAGCGAAAAGCGGAAAAAGGAAAGCGACAAGGCGGCTGCGGCAGAGTCTGGCACGGCAGCAAGCGCTCAACCCTCAACTCCCAGCCCTCAACTCGTCGTGGGCTCTACCGTTCGCATCATTGGCCTGACAAGCATCGGCACCATCGAGAGCATCGATGGCAAGATGGCCACCGTCGTCTTCGGCGGCATGCGCAGCAAGCTGCGACTGGAGCGTCTAGAAGCCGCCAAGGAGCCTGTCAAGGGGCAGTCGAAAGCCGAGGAGCGCAACGCCCAGATTGTGGGTTCCTACGGCAGTCTGTCGGACGAGACACGCCAGGCCATCGACTCGCGCAAGCTGAACTTCCGCCAGGATCTCGACGTGCGTGGCATGCGTGGCGACGAGGCCATTCAGGCCGTCACCTACTTCATCGACGACGCCATTCTGGTGGGCATGAGCCGTGTGCGCATTCTCCACGGCACGGGCGGCGGCATCCTCCGCCAGCTCATCCGCCAATATCTACGTACGGTGCCCAACGTGCTGTCATGCCGCGACGAGCACGTCCAATTTGGCGGCGCCGGCATCACGGTTGTGGATCTGGGATAGGCCGCTGGACGATTCGGGGGTGCGAGATTTCGGAGGTACGGGGTACGAGATTTCGAAGGTACGGGGGTACGGAGGTACGGGGGTACGAGAATAGTTTGCACGCTTATATTTCAGCGCAAGAACTATCCTCGTACCCCCGTACCCCCGTACCTCCGTACCTCCGAAACATCTCACCCCCGCACCCCCGAAGTCTCATACCATCGCACCTCCGCCCCCACCCAAAGTGTTGACCATATTGTCTGCTGCATCACATAATGCGGAGCAACAGGATATTCGCGCATCAGGTGAGCAAGCCTGCACCATCCATCGGCCTTGGCGTATGCTTCTAACGAGCCAATGGGTACGTAGATATCGGGATTAGGATAAAGCCCAACGCCATAAGCAACGATGGTCAGCTGGCCGCCCTCCGAGTCGTAAGCAGGCGGCACGGGCGACTCCAGGTAGATACGCCCGATTCTGCTTACCAGCGACCAGGGGCCTATGTGGGTAATCTGCGCGGGAATAGTCAATTCTTCAAGGTCAAGGCTATTGAACGCCTCGTCACTCAGGCTCGTGATGCTGCGCGGGATGCGTGTGCCGGGAAAGCCGGTGAGCAGCTGATTGGTGGCTGTGACGACGATGCCGTTGCAGTCGTCGCGACTGTCGTAGACGGGGTTCTGAGGACTCACCACCACGCGGCGCAGGTGCCCGCAGGACAGGAGCGATGTCGACGTGAGGCTCGTCGTTGTCGCAGGGATGTAGATGGAATCTAACGCATGGGACTGGATGGCATCATGACCGATGCTCTGCAGGTGCATGGGTAGTTGCAGGTCGGCGAGCGACAGACATTTGAAAAAGCTGTAGTCACGGATATGGCGGATGGTGCTGGGCAGGCGGATATGCCTCAGTCCACCGCAATTCTGGAAGTCGCCCATGCCTATCTCTTCAAGGCCCGTGAAATAGCGCAGCTCGTCGAACGACCGTATCTCGTTATGGCCGCTAAAGGCTGCGTCGAGCGACTTCACGGCCTTTGCCTCGTCAATCGTCAGTTCTCCGTTGCCGTCACGGTCCCATCGGCTCAGGCAGATGGCTTCCACTGCCGGGTCGGCAAAACGGATGTGCGAATTTATCAGTGGACGAAGTGCCTCCCATGTTACCTGGAAGTGACCGAATTCTGGGAGGGCAGCAACAAACTTGGGTACAAACACAGTGGTCAGCGACGGGCAGTTCTGCAGCGGCACCACCCCATCGTTGGTGTTAGGAAACATCGACTCGACGATGACCGTGTGCAGCCGGGGACAGTCGTCCATGCAGTGGTCGCCGATGCCCACCACCCTACTGGGCACGGTGAGCATCTCGAGACCCGAGTTGCGGAAGGCATTGGCGCGGAAGTAGCGCACACGGTGGGGCAGGCGCAGGGCATAGAGGTGCGTGCAGCCATGGAAGGCATCGCGACCGATTTCCTCCAGTCCCGCGAAATGCTCCAGTTCGTTGAAGGCAGTGATGGTCGTGTCGGCAGTGAACACACTGCCAAGCGACGTGACGGCGGCCGCCTCTTGGTAGCTCAGTTCGCCGTCGCCGTCAGTATCCCAGTGGGCAATACACTTATGGTGCACCTGCTCGTCGTCGAAGTCGATAATCTCACGGTTCAGCACACGCAGCTGGTGGCTCATCAGCGCAGCACGTTCGTCCATGTAATCAGTCTGCCGGCGCAAACGTCCTATTTGCCATACTAAGCCCGCCAGCACCATGACCACCGTCACAGCAGCTGCAGCCACCATCAGTTGTCGCCGCTGTCGCTGGCTCTTCTGCAACGCTTCGCACAACTGGTCCATGTTCTGCCAGCGCTGGTCTATCGGCGCCAGACAGCGGCTGACGATGCGGCGAGGCACCACCCCACTCTGCACGCGATTCATCTCCTGCATGATGACACCCAGCGAATAGATGTCGTTGCGCACGTCGGCCTGCGCCAGCCGTGCCTGTTCGGGAGCCATGTAGCTCAGCGTGCCTGCAGGCTGCTTCAGCAGGGCGTGGCTGTCAGTGTCGGCCAGTCCGAAGTCTATCAGCTTCACGTAGTTACCGTTGTGGGTAATCATCACGTTCGACGGCTTCAGGTCGCGGTGTACCACCTGCTGCTGGTGAACGTAGCGCAGCGTATCGGCCAGCTCCAGAGCCACACGGCGCAGCTCGCTGGCCGCGGGTTTCGACTGCAGGTAGTCGCTCAGCGTCGCGCCATCGATCCACTCGGCCACCATGCACATCGTCTTCCCCCTCTCGGGCAGCACCACCTTTTCCATGCCCATAGCCTGCATCACGCCAGTATGCTGCAGCAGCATCAGCACCTCCAGCTCCTTGCGCAGCATCTGCTGGTGGGCCGAGTCGTCCTGGCACTCCGGCTTCAGGCATTTCAGCAGATACCATCGCCCGTAGCGCTTGGCGCGGTAGAGGTCGCAGTAGCCCCTACCCGCTATCTGGCTGAAGTCGCCGAAGCGGGTGTCCAGCCCCTCGTAGCCGTTAACGAGATAAGCTGACGTACTACTGTCGATATGGTCGTTAGGTTCTGGCATTCACATTTCCTTTTGTCTTTGCAAAGGTAGCGTTTTTCTGCGAAACCGCCAAACGTTTTCCATGGTTTTTTGATAAAGACAATCAAGTTTCGCAAGCTATGAAAACAATGCGCAGCCAGCCCCGTAGGGGCATGACAGAGGTTCCGCAAGCTATGAAAACAATACGCAGCCAGCCCCGTAGGGGCATGACAGTGGTTCCGCAAGCTATGAAAACAATGCGCAGCCAGCCCCGTAGGGGCATGACAGTGGTTCCGCAAGCTATGAAAACAATGCGCAGCCAGCCCCGTAGGGGCATGACAG
>JAFPZD010000020.1 GCA_017417465.1 Prevotella sp.
CGCCACAAAAGTAGACACTTGCCAGCGAACCTGCAATCTCGCCGTACTGGTAGCCGAATGACGTACATCGGAGACCCAGTACTTTGTCGATAACCGGACCTACATAACGGGAAAATTGCTCCCTCACGTGAAATATCCCTCCAAAAGGAGTGATTCTCTCAGATTTTATTTGTACTTTTGCCATGCCATTGATGATTTTGCTTGACTTGAATTGCAGCACTAAGGTAAGTGAAAAATCTGACATGGCAAAATCCTGGGCCGCTCGGCTTTGCCGCTTCGCGCGTCGAAGAACTTTTTGTTGCTCAGGAACTTATAAACAAAGTTAAATTAAAGTGCTGCGGAATTTAGGTAATATAAACAATCAAGCCACAGTTACCGATGGCAACTGTGGCTTGAGATAATTGTAAAAATGAGTTTCTTAGAAAGCCAGACCCAGCGAGAGGCTCAGTTCGTTAATCTTTGTGTCCTCATCGAACTCGTTGAAGTCGAAGCCGTAGCCGACACCCACGAAGAAGCTGTTATTGAAGCGAGCCTTCACACCAAGATGACCTCCAAACTGGAAACGATTGCAGTCGCCCTCATCACTGTCGAAGAGGTCATATTTCGTATCATAGTTATCGTTCTTGACTTCACCCCAGACATTGCCGCGGAGATTGATGCCCACGTAGGGATCCAGGTTAATGTTCGTGCCAGGAATCTGGAAGTCGTAAACCAAGTTGAGGGGCACTTTCATCGACACGAAGTTCATCTTAATGTCGTTCTCAGACTTTGTGGACCACTGAGCACCGAGACCCCACTCAATGAACAGTGGAGCCGACTGTGTGATGCTGATAGCCTGCGTGTAGTTGACGGCGAAGCCCGAGAACGACTCGGAATGGCCATCATACTTGAAATTGCTGGGCAAGTACTCCAAGCCGAATGTGCTCCAACCTGCATACGAGTTCTGCTCAACCACCCGACAATCTCTTTGTTTTACTGAAACTTCCTGCGTTTGGAGACATTCCAAGTCTCAAGTCCATCATCGAAGTTGTCACTGAAACGCGTGGCCTGTGCGAAACAGTCAAAGGTCATCCGTCTCTTTTCTTCTAAAGAAAACTTAATTTCTTTATTTGACTGGTTTGTAATTCGATTATTTTGTGTAAGTTTGCGGCATAAACGAACGTAACTGTAAATATGAGCACTCACCTCCGATACAAAGTGGCTTTAACCGTGGCCACTCTGCTGCTGCCAGTAATCGCAGCAGCTCAGACTTTCCGCGGCGGCCGCACCGACTTCCGCGACGAGACCATCTATTTCGTGATGACAACCCGCTTCTACGACGGCGATCCGCAAAACAACACGCAGTGCTGGGACAACCGCGAGGCCAACGCCGGCGATCCTGCCTGGCGTGGCGACTTCAAGGGTCTCATCGAAAAGCTCGACTACATCAAGGCGCTGGGTTTCACCGCCATCTGGATCACACCCGTGGTGCAGAACGCTTCTGGCTACGACTATCACGGCTACCACGCTATGGACTTCAGCCGTGTGGACCATCGCTACGAGAGTAAGGACGTCAGTCTGCAGACACTGATTGACGCCGTGCATGAGCGAGGTATGAAAATCGTCATCGACATTGTGCTCAACCATACTGGCAACTACGGCGAGGAGCATCTCTGCAAACTCTTCAACCGCGATTGGAGCCAGCCCCAGAGCCGCATGTCGGCCTGTATGGTTCCCCTGACGGAGAAGGATGGCGGACTGCTGCCCGACAATTATGCCAACCTGAGCGGCGGCGAACAGTATGACGCGCGCCTGCGGCAGATGAAGGACCACCACAACACGGGTCTCTACGACCGTAATAACCATTGGCACCACTTCGGCAACTTCAACTGGGACAACGAGACGCGCTGGTGGGCACAAATTGCCGGCGACTGCGTGGACCTGAACACCGAGAACCCCGAAGTGAGCCAGTACTTAGTCGACTGCTACACCTCTTTTATAAATATGGGTGCCGATGGCTTCCGAATTGACACTGGCGGCCACATTGCCCGACTGACACTGAACAACCTCTACCTGCCACAGCTGCAACAGGCGTCTGAAGCGCCGCAGGCCGTAGCCGCACGTAGCAGTAGTGGCGACGCCACGGCAGCTCCCTTCTTTATGTTTGCCGAGGTGTGTTCCCGCTACACCAGCTGGTGGTACCGTCAGCAGCCAGCCCTGTCGTGTCCCTTCTACACGTGGAAGGAGCAGCAGGCTTATCCATGGGACTACGATGCCGCATCGTGGCAGGGTCTGCGGATTCTCGCCAACGAGAGCACTGACTTTGCGCATGTGAATATGCAAAGCTGTGAGCAGCACTACCGTGACAACCGTGAGGGCTCAGAGAGCCGACAGCCAACATCGGACAACGCTTTCTTACGGGGCAACGACTACCATGCGCCCAACTATGCACAGTACTCGGGACTCAGCGTCATCGACTTCCCCATGCACCACTGCTTCAAGGACATCGGCTCAGCATGGGCCATCCGCAAGGGCGACCAGTATTATAACGATGCAACGATGAACGTGGTCTACGTCGACTCGCACGACTATGCACCCAACGGTGCCCCCGAAAGCCAGCGTTTCGCACAGCCCCAGGCGGTATGGGCAGAGAATCTCGATCTAATGTTCACATTCCGGGGCATACCATGCCTCTTCTACGGCAGTGAGACGGAGTTCCGCAAGGGTAAGGAGATTGACACCGGCACGCGCCTGCCACTGCGCGACACTGGACGTGCCTACTACGGCGGCTACCTGAAAGGCGACGTCACAACCACTGACTTCGGGCAATACACGCAGGCCACCGGCAATCTGGCGCAGACCCTCAGCCACCCCTTGGCACAGCACATCAGGCGCCTGAACATGATACGCGCCGCAGTGCCGGCATTGCGGCGTGGGCAATATAGCACCGACGGCTGCCAGGGAGCCTACGCCTTCAAACGCCGCTATACCGACGACCGAACCGACAGCTATGCTCTGATTACCATCAACGGCAATGCCACGTTCACAGGTATACTCAACGGCACCTATACCGACTGCGTGACGGGCGACGTGGTAAGCGTCAGCGACGGACGTCTCACCGCCACTTGTAACGGGCGCGGCAATATGCGTGTCTATGTGCTCTCCACCAACAAGACGCCCGCCCCCGGGAAAATTGGCGACGATGGTCTCTACCTCTACGACACGACGCCCGCTACGGTCACACAGCCGCAGTGGGATGGCACGGAGGAAGAAGATTCGGAGAACAACGGCGATACGACCGGCGGCACCGACACATCGCTCGACGAGCTGGCCGTCTACACCCCGACGCTCGACAGCAACGACGAGCTCTCCGTCTTCTTGGAGACAGCACAGCGGGGTGCCACCATCTGGGTGTGGAACAGCCACGAGAACTTTACTGGTGGCAGCTGGGGTAGCAAGCCCGCCATGACGGTGATGGGCAAGACCGCCGACGGACAGCGGCGCATCCTGAAATGGACCTACGACGGCAGTGCCTACTCCGACATGCCCACGGGCCTCATCTTCGTGCCCACAGGCCAAAACCAGACCGCCGACCTTATCTACGTCAACCACGGCTATTATGTGGAAGGCCGCTACGACCACACCGTCAGCGACCTCTCGGGCATCGTCCCCTACCCGTCGGTCACTTCGAATCCGTCATCCGTCTACGACCTTTGGGGTCGCAAAGTCAACAACCCGCAACAACTGCGCCGTGGCATCTATATCAAACAAGGGCGCAAGGAGGGGAAAAGATGAAAGATGAAAAATGAAAAATGAAAAATGAAAGATGAAAGATGAAAGATGAAAGATGAAAAAATGAAAAAATGAAAAATGAGGCGTAAGCCTACTGCCGCACGAGGTTACGACCGGCGTCGATTCGGAGGAAGATGAAGAGAAGGAAGGTGAAGCCCCACAGCGATGAACCACCATAGGAGAAGAAAGGCAATGGGATACCGATGACAGGTGTCAGACCGAGCACCATTCCCACGTTGATAAAGACATGGAAAAGGAAGATGCTGAGCACGCAGTAGCCATAGACGCGTCCGAAGGTGGTGGGCTGCCGCTCGGCGAGGTGGATAAGGCGCAAGATGAGCGCCAGAAACAGCAGGAGCACGCCGGCAGCACCAACAAAGCCTTCCTCCTCACCAACGGTGCAGAAGATGAAGTCGGTGTCCTGTTCAGGTACGAACTTCAGCTTTGTCTGTGTGCCATTGAGAAAGCCTTTACCCTCGAGGCCCCCTGAGCCAATGGCAATCTCGCTCTGGTGCACGTTGTAGCCCACGCCACGGTTGTCCTCAACCAGTCCAAGGAGCACTTTTACGCGGTTGCGCTGATAGTCTTCCAACACGTTGTTGAGGGCATAGTCAGAAATATTGAAAAACACGAGCGAGCCCAGTGCGAAGAGCGCTATCCACCAATAGTTACGCAACCTGGTTCCTAGAGCCTGCCATGCCAGATAAGCAATGAGCACGACGGTGACGATGGTCTGCACCCATGCGATGTTAAAGGGAATGACGTAGACGGAGAAGAGCAGCGCAATGAGGGTAACGCCGAGGGTTGCCCCGATGAGGACGAACGCCTCGTGCCAGTTGCGACAGTAGATACCAGTCATCATGGCAGCCGAAAGCTGGATGAGCAGCAATACGACAAACATGCCAACGGAAGTGGGGGTGCTGAGAAGTGTCGGCTCGGCGTAGCGGATGCCCACGACGAAATAGACTACCAGCGAGAGACCTGTGAAGAGAATGCTACCCGTCATGCCTTCACGATAAAGCATCAAGAAGAAGGCGAGGTAGACGAGGGCGGAGCCCGTCTCGTGCTGCATGACGATGCAGAACATGGGTGCAAGGATGAAGGCCAGTGTACGAAGAAAGTCGTGCCATGAATGGATGTCATAGCCATAGCTGCTCATGAACTTGGCCAAGGCGAGGGCCGTGGCAAACTTGGCAAATTCAGCGGGCTGCAGGCGTAGCGGCCCTAGTACGAGCCACGAATGGGAGCCTTTGATGCTGTGCGGGTTGAAAATGGTGGCAAAGAGCAGCAAAAGCATGAACCCGAAGATAACGTAGGCAAAGGTCTCATAGTAGCGGTCGTCGAGTAGCAAGAGTACCAGTCCCAAGAACATCGACGTGCCAATCCATACTATCTGCATGCCAGAGCGGGTGTCGAGCGAGAAGATATCGGTGTCGCCAAACGTGTAGCTGGCGCCGCACACGCTGAGCCACCCAAAGGTGAGCAGTGCAACATAAATAAGAATCACCCACCAGTCGAGCGACTGGAGGACACCTTTCCCGGCTTCTTCTGCCCTGGTGCCACGCACCTGTATCTGATTATCTCGTTTCACTTATTACTTATCACTTATCATCGTTCTCCGCTGCCGTAGGCGATGCGACGGTGCTGGAACTCGTCAGCACGCCGAGCGGAGGCTGGCGATAGTTTTCCGTTGATGAACTGTTCCATGATGAGGCCTCCAAGGGGGACACCGTAGGTGGCACCCCATCCGCCGTTCTCCACATAGACAGCGACAGCAATCTTGGGGTCGTCCATGGGTGCAAAGCCCATGAAGACCGAGTGGTCGTGGCCCTTGTTCTGCGCCGTTCCCGTCTTGCCGCAGGCAGCAAAAGGCAGTCCGGCAAGTGCCTTACAGGTGCCGCCGAGAGCTGCCGACCGCATGCCCTCAGCCACCTTTTCGTAGGCCCACTGCGGGGCGTCGGTATAGCGTCTGGTCGTATAGAGCGAGTCCAAAGGCTCACCCTCAATCTTCTTTACCACGTGGGGTGTGATGAAGTAGCCACGATTGGCGATGGTAGCTCCAAGATTGGCTATCTGCAACGGCGTAGCGAGCACTTCGCCCTGTCCTATAGAAATGGTGACGACGGTCTGCCCGTTCCATCCTCGCTTGTAGTGTCTGTCGTAGAACTCGGCGTTGGGAATAAGACCGCGGGCCTCGCCAGGCAAGTCGACGCCCAACGGATAGCCGAAGCCCATCGACACCATGTAGTCGCGCCACTTGTTCATAGCCTCCTGCACCGTGGCATATTTCTCCCGGTTGCCAAGCATATAGTAGAGTCCCCAGCAGAAGTAGCCGTTACACGACGTCGAGATGGCAGGCACCAAAGGCAGCGGTGAGCCATGGCCGTGGCAGCCGACACGGAGACCACGATTGATGTAGCCACGGTGACATGGATAAGCCGTCTGTGGCGTGATGAGCCCCTCGGCAAGCAACGTCAGCGCTTGCGTCGTCTTAAACGTAGAGCCCGGCGGATAGGTACCCATGATGCTGCGGTTGAGCTGCGGCTTCCACGGGTCACGCATCAGGTTAGCGTGCGTCTCGGCACGCTGACGTCCCACCATGGAACGAGGATCGTAAGAGGGCGACGATGCCATGCAAAGCACCTCTCCAGTGCGTGGTTCAATAGCGACGATGGCACCAATTTTGCCCTCCAGCAGCCGTTCCCCCAATGTCTGCAGCTCACGATCGATGGCCAGTGTGAGGTTCTTGCCAGCCACCGGCTTGCTGTCGAGGGCTCCGTTCTGATAGCTTCCCTGGATACGTCCATGGGCGTCGCGCAGCAGTATCTGCACTCCCTTCTCTCCACGCAGCTGCTTCTCGTAAAAACGCTCTACCCCCTGCTTGCCGATGTAGTCGCCCGGCTGATAGTAGTCGTCGGCCTCAATATCGCCCTTCGACACCTCAGCAACATCGCCTAAGATGTGGGCAGCACAGGGATATTCGTAGCGACGCACGCTACGCTTCTGAACGTAGAATCCCGGAAAGCGGAACATCTTCTCCTGGAAGATGCTGAAGTCCTGTTCCGACAACTGGTTCTTAAACATTTGCTGAGTAAAGCGCGAATAGCCGGGCAGTTTGCGGATGGCCTCCATACGGCTGAGAAACTCTTCGCGTGTGATGCCCAACGCCTGACAGAACTCCAGTGTGTCGATATGGTCGCGTGCCTCGTTGACGATGACCATGATGTCGTAGCTTGGCTGGTTGTAGACCATCAGCTCGCCATTACGGTCGGTGATGATGCCGCGCGAAGGGAACTCCACCTTTTTCAGGAAAGCGTTCGAGTCGGCATTTTTCTTGAAGTCGTCGCTCATGAGTTGCAGGCTGAACAGCCTGACAATATAGATGACCACGACAAGCGCAGCCACTCCCCCAATGACAAACTTCCGATATTCCAGTCCGTAGTCCTTCATCGACATGCCCCGTTTTTACGCTTCACTTTCGGGCTGACACAAGGTCTGCCCCTCCTTTCCACTTATTTACAATTTCATTTCTTTCTCCCGCTCTCCAATGCCAGTATCAGTACCAGTGTCAGTGCCGTACTGCCACCGATGTTACTAAGCAGCTGCTGCCAGTCATAGATACGGAAAGCCTGTAACATAAAGAACGCGATGCAGTAGATCAGCGTCAGCAAAAGGGCCAACAAGAAAAAATTACCGAAGCCCAGCGTGGCTGCCGAAGCTTTGATGTTAGGTTCAGCATCACGAGGCAAAAAGATTTCGAGCAGGTATGGCTGTAGACAACCCACCATCGTCATGGCTGCTGCTGCCAAGCCTGGCGTGTTTGTGAACATGTCCACGGTCAGTCCCAATGCGAAACTCCACAACAGCGCCGCCCACTTGGGGTAAGAGCGTGGGAACATGATGGCAAAATAGACATACAGCAACGGCGTGGCACATCCGAACAGCTCGATGTGTCCAAGCACGAGTACCTGGGCTAATACCAAGAGCAGGAACAGTAACAGTCGTTGCAGTGTATCGAGAGCCATGGGCGTGAAAACTGAGAATTGAGAACTGAGAGCTGAGAATTAACGGAGCTTTGTGCCAAGGAGGGAGTCAGTAGCCTCGCTGTTCAGGCGTATGCGCTCCTCTGCGTTGTAGGCAGTGATGACGCTCACGTTGCGCAGGGTTGAGAAATCGGTGGAGAGCTTCACCTTGAGACGGTATGAGAGACCGTCGGCCGAGTTGTAGACACCCACAATCTGGCCTACCGTAAGTCCTGGCGGGAAAATGGCTGAGAAGCCACTAGTCTCCACCCACTCGCCTTTCAGGAACTTGGCGTGTCGGGGTATGTCGTCAACATAGGCCACCGTTGGGTCGCCACCGTTCCAGTTCAGATAGCCAAAGAATTCACGTCCCCGGACTGAGCAGCTGATGCGCGACCGCTGGTTCAGAATGGGTATGACAACAGCGTAATGCTGGCTTGCCATATAGACCACACCCACCAGCCCTGTGCCGCACACCACACCCATGTCGGCGTTGACACCGTCGGCACGGCCTCGGTCGATAGTCATTAGGTTGTCGCGGCTGTCGATAGCGTTGGCAATCACTTTCGCACCGATGAGGGCGTAGCTATCCAGCTGGCTGGTTTCGGCAACAGCACCTTTTGTCACCGTGGTGTCGATGGTCAGGTCGGCCACCTTCCCCCGCAGTACTTCAAGCTGCTGTTCCAGCTCAACATTACGCTGTTCCAGGATTGCGTTGCGTTCCGAGAGCGAAAAGAACTGTGTCACTGCCGACCGCCACTCATAGACCTTCCCGGCCACGCCATTGGCTGACGAAAACCACACGCTTCCCTGATAGCTGTTATATCGAAACAGCAACACCCCACTGATGATTTCCAGTATAAGGAATAGCAGCCAGTGGTAGTACTTCAGGAAAAAGTCGAGCAGGTTCTGCATAGTGCATCGTTCATGGCACTATCTTTATCGCATCAGGAAGCCGAATCGTTCGACGTTCTTCAGTGCGATGCCTGCTCCCTTTGCTACAGAGTGGAGTGGGTCGTCGGGCACATGGAACTGGATGCCAATCTTCCCTTCCAAACGCTTGTCGAGACCACGCAGCAAGGCGCCTCCACCACTGAGGTAGATGCCGTTCTTCACGATATCGGCGTAAAGCTCAGGCGGTGTATTCTCGAGTGCCGACAGTACGGCGTTCTCAATCTTGGCCACCGTCTTGTCCAGACAGTGTGCAATCTCCTGGTAACACACAGGCACCACCATCGGCAGCGCCGTGATGCGGTTAGGGCCGTGCACAACATAGTCTTCCGGTCCCTCGTTACCCAGGTCGGTGAGTGCTGAACCAACATTGATCTTGATACGCTCAGCCATTCGTTCCGACACTTTCACGTTATGCTGGCGCGACATGTAGTCCTGAATGTCGGCTGTCAGGTCGTCGCCCGCAGTACGAATGCTGTTGTTGGCAACGATGCCGCCCAAAGAGATTACGGCAATCTCCGTGGAGCCACCACCAATGTCGACAATCATGTTACCATCGGGGGCCTCGACATCGATGCCCATGCCGATAGCAGCTGCCATTGGCTCGAAAATAAGATAGACGTCGCGCCCGTCGGCATGCTCTGCCGAATCACGAACGGCACGCAACTCCACCTCCGTTGAGCCACTGGGTACGCCAATGACCATGCGCAGCGATGGCGAGAAGATGTGCCTTCCGGTATGTACCATCTTTATGAGGCCCCTCATCATCTGCTCGCATGCCGAGAAGTCTGCGATGACGCCATCGCGTAGCGGGCGTATTGTGCGTATATTGTCGTGTGTCTTTTCGTACATCATCTTTGCCTGTTGTCCCACGGCAATCATCTTGTCGGTCCTGCGGTCGAGTGCTACGACCGAGGGCTCATCCACCACAATCTTGTCATCACTGATGATGATTGTGTTCGCTGTGCCAAGATCCATGGCCAGCTCTCGTCTGAAACTAAATAATCCCATTACTTGAGAATTGTGAATTGAGAATTGAGAATTGTGAATTATTGCGCAAACCACGTGTGTATGGCGGTGTCGTAGTGCGAGCTGACGCCAAAGGCCCGCTCAGCAAGCATCCGTCGCTGCTCTACAGTCGTAGCAGCGCCCTGCTGCTTGAGGATATCGGCCAACAGTGCGTACTCCTGCTTCGAGGGCACGATGACGACATCGCTGAAATTCTTGGCTGCTGCCCTTATGAGGGATATACCTCCGATGTCAATCTTTTCGATGATGTCCTGCTCGGAGGCGCCGCTGGCCACTGTCTGTTCGAAGGGATAGAGGTCGACGATGACGAGGTCGATCTCGGGTATGTCGTACTGCGCCATCTGGTCGCGGTCGCCCTCATTGTCGCGGCGTGCCAATATGCCGCCGAACACTTTGGGGTGTAGCGTCTTTACACGTCCGCCGAGAATGGAGGGGTAGGTAGTTACGTCTTCGACCTTTGCGCACTTATAGCCCTGCTGCTCGATGAATTGCTGGGTGCCGCCAGTGGAGAGAAACTTGACGCCGGCCTTGTCGAGTAGTGCGAGCAGCTCGTCGAGCCCGTCTTTGTGGAACACTGAAATCAGTGCTGTCTTTATCTGCTTTAGTTCTGCCATACAACTATTATTTTTACCTTATTATTATACTTAAACATTTCGGGGCTGCAAAGATACGAAGAATTTCTGAAGCATGCAAGAGAAAGTGCAAAAAAAGTTTTATGCACCCTAACGCCTTGACCTGTGTTAGGCCGGACGATGCGGCGTAGCTACAGGCGCAGGAGGTCAGCGGGACGGTTAGCGAAGCACGTGGCACCATGCTCAAGCAGGAACTGTCGGTCACGGAATCCCCAAAGCACACTGATGCAGGGCAAATGGGCTGCACGAGCCGTGAGAATATCCACTTCACTGTCGCCAACATAGACAGCCGTTGCAGCATCGGCACCCAACTGTCGCAAGGCCTCGTTGACAGTGTCGGGAGCGGGTTTGCGGCGGATGCCCGCCGCCTCGTTCTCGCCGATGGCCACCTCGACGGTGGTGGGAAAGAAGTGGCGGCACAATGTTTCCGTGGCAGCGCAGAACTTATTGCTCACCACCGCCACGCGGCAACCGCAACGGCGCAGCTCGCTCAGCAGCTCTGCGATGCCAGGATAGGGAACCGTAACATCTTGAGCGTGATGAAGGTAGTATTCGCGGAATGTCGCGAGGGCATCCTCAAATTGAGGATTCTGCTCACCGCCCGGTACCGCCCGGACCATGAGCATGCGAACACCATTGCCGACGAAGCGTCGGATGTCGTCGCGTGTATGTTCTGGCATCCCGTATTGCCGTAGGGCATAGTTAGTGGCCGCTGCCAAGTCGTCAAGTGTGTCAAGCAGCGTGCCATCAAGGTCAAAAATATAAGTATTCCAATGTCTCATTTTCTCAATTACTCAATTACTCAATTTCATTCTCACTTGCACTTCGACGTCGGTCATCGAGGAGTGGTCAATCTGCTGCAGCCCAGTGCCGATCATCGTACGGTCGAAATAGTTTGTATAGCCCACCTTCGCGATAAGACGCAGATGCTTCGAAGGCTCATAGGACGCAAAAGCACAAAGACGCAAGCCTTCGCCATAGAACATGGGAAACGAGAAGTTGCCAGGCAACTGCTGTTCGTAGACATTGAGGCGGCTCCAATAGTCATCGGTGTCGAAGCATGCCACCAGCGCCCACGCCTGCCAGCGACTGTGACGCACCGACACTTGCTGGCTGAGCATCAGGCCGTTGCTGGCCCCAGGACTGAGAGCATGCACACCGTCGAGCTGCGTCTTCAACGTTAACTGCGTCGGCCAGCCATAATTATAGGTTGCCGACAGTCGGCCGCGATAGTCATCATAAGCGACGAGCGTCGTCTTCGTCTCATCGTCACGTTGCCGCAACCGCATTTTCGTGCGTCCCTGAAAGTGCCAGCGAGGTAATCGGTAGTCACACTGCAGGAAAAACTCATAGGCCCGTGAACTACGCGACGCCTGATAGCGAGCCCACGGCATATAGACGTAGTCGGCATAGCCCGTCAGCTGCAGGGCTGCCGTAGGCTCCCAGGTGGCGCCGGCATAGACACCACTCTCGTTCTGCACACGCCCGCCGCTGCTGAGACTGTGACCGTGGAGCGAAGTGTAGCGGTAGCTGAAGAAGCGCTGCATCAGCATGCCGCTGACGTGGCGCGACAGTCTGCCACTTACCGCATTCATCGTGGCGAGAGCACCGTGGCTGTCGATGGCCGTCTCACCCTTCAGCGTCAGGTAGCGATTGCTGTAGCTATAATCCATGCTGGCGTTCACAAAATCGCGACCATGAGGATAGTAGCGGCGGAAGAGTGCCCTGCGGTCGGGCGACAGTTCCCGATCGAGGTGGGTCAGGACGGCATTCGCACCCAGACGGAATTGGCCTGCTCGGAAGGAAAGGCTACCGCCAGTGCTACTGAGGTGGGTGTTATACTTTTTCCGCATTTCAGTCTCCGAGCGGTGGTAGCCATTGTACAGGAGGGTGGCCACCGAGCCGTCGGCGTTTAGGGTACCATCAACGGGACGGTAGGAGGCAAAGGCAGTCAGCGTCAGCGACTTGCTAAGCTGCAAGATTGCACCTGCGCCTTGGAAGTAGTCGCTCTCTGAACACGACGAATGGGGTCGCAGCGAGCTCGCGGTGCGCCCCATGCTCTGTAGCATAGCGACCTTGCCAAGCGAGAAACTATTGTTGAGTATCAATCCCATAGCCGCCGACACTTTGAACTTACCCACTATCAGCTTCTCCAAAGCGCCACGCTTCTTTACCTGCAAATAGTAAGTGTAGGCATCGTAGCCCCAGCTGTTGCGATCAGCAAAAAAGGGTTCTCCGGCATCCTGCGCACCGCCGATGCCCACTTTCAGTCGACTGTTTGCGACATATTCGTAGCGTAGCCAGTGGCGATAAGGATAACCTAAATAGCCCTCATTGTCGCCGCGTCGACGGTAGAGGGGCAACCGCCCGGTAGCCGTCAGTCGATGTGGGGTGTCGCTATAGGTCTCCCACCAATGTCGCCGACGCGCCGGTTGCTCGTCTGTCTGCCACCAACTGTTGTATTTCTCACTGTCCGTGGTCTCGACGACCTCACCGACGTATGTAAAAAAGGGCAACAGGCGTATCTGAATATAGTCCATCGAACGAACCATCCGCAGCTCTCCCATCGACCGCAATGCTCCGTAGCGATCACGATAGGCTATGAAGTCCATCACTTGCTGTTCCGACAGGAAAGGCAGCTGCTCAAGGTCTTCTCTGCTGGCAGTATTGAGGTCTAATGGCTCCTGTGCCAATGTCTCCAGCAGTTCGTAGGTCTCGGCCCAGCCGTCCTCAGCGCCATCCTCTGCCCCACTCGCCTCGCTGTCGTCGACATCCATTAGCTCATAGTAGACCTGTTCCCAAGTCTCCGCTTCCTGCTGAGCCATCGTTGCCAAAGGTAACAAGGCCAGGATATTCACTATGATGTAAAGACGGAACGATTTCACGATTGGACGATTTTACTATTTCACTATTTCACGATTGGACGATTGGACTATTTCCCAATTTCCCATGCAAAGGTACGAATAAGCATGCAATAAACCAAAAGAATTGCAAGTTTTCCGATAACTTTTCCCCATTTTCCTTGCATGTTCTACTTTTTCTTCTTAACTTTGCAGGCAGTATAACCCTTTAACAACTTACAATTATGAAGAAAATCAGTTTCAAAGTCGCAGCTTTGCTGCTTGCAGGCAGCATGCTTAGCACATCGTGCATCGGTTCGTTCAAGTTGTTCAACAAGTATGAGAAATGGCAGTGCAGCATGACCAACAGCAAAATCGTCAACGGCATTGTTGGCCTCATTCTTCAGCCCGTCGTTGGCGGTGTGTGCCTCTTCGTCGATGCCCTCGTGCTGAACACCATCGAGTTCTGGAGCGGCAACAACCCGATTGCCATGAACAGTATCCAGCAAGTAAGAGGACAGGACGGACTCATGTATGCCGTTAAGACCACGAAGAAAGGCTACGAGATCACATCACCCACAGGTGAGGTGACAAAGCTCATCTTCAACCAGAAAGAGAACTCATGGTCGGTATCGCAGAATGGTGTCACCAAGGAGATCCTCCGCTTCAACGAGGACGGCACCATCCAGACCACCCTGCCCAATGGAAAGTTGCTCACCGTCACCAACGATGAGGCCGGTCTTGAGCAGGTCTACTTCATGACGACTACAGACTGCTACGCCATGCGTTAAAGCGCACGCCGAGAAGTCTCCTACTTTGCTCGGAGAAGTCTCCCACCTTTCTCCTAGAAGTCTCCCACCTTTCTCCTAGAAGTCTCCCACTCTTCTCGGAGGAAAGTGGGAGTTTTACGATTAGGCCCCTTGCTCCCGCTGGTTCAGGTTCTCATTAAAGGTTTTGGCCATTCGCTCGCCCTGTCGCTGCAGACGGGGTGAGAAGACGATGCTGAAGACGATGGCGAGCACAACGAAGATGCCGAGCATGCCGCTCCAGCGGACCGTGTGGCCCAGGATATAGCTGACGAAGGCGGCAGCAATGACAAAGCGCAACAGTTGGAAAGCGACGAGCTTGACGCGAGAGGCGCGGCCACTGTTCCAAAGCGCCATCACGTCAGCGCTGCGGTTGCCTTGTCGCATCAGCATCCACAGGAAAGGTGCGCAGAGGATGATGGCGCACAGTGCAGTGACGATATGTGTCCAAGGTTTGGGCAGATAATCAGCAAGGAACGGCTTGCCAAAATAGAGCACCAATGCAATGAGCGCCATGCAAAGCACGCTATAGATGAAGATATTCAGGACAGTGCGTTTGAAATAGACGCGCCACAAAGCTCCCTCTACATCCCCAGAGGGGGCTTTTTCCGTGCTTTGCTCGCCAACCATCGTGTCGGTGGTGAGGCCCATGATGACGGCACAGGCTGCGATGATCGGTGTGGCACCCATACGCAATATCTTGCGGAACGAGAACTCCAGGCCGAGCGAGAAAAGCAGGAAGATGACGCCGATCTCGCTCCAGAGATGTATGCCATCCAGGTCGGTGACACTGGGCATGTAGGGCATGTTCGGCGAGGCAAGGAATCCAGCCACGATATAGCCCAGCACCACGGGCTGCTTCAGCCGTTTGAAGAGCAGTGTCATGGCACCGGCACAAATGAGTATCAGGGCGAGGTCGGCTATCAGTGGTTCGAGTTGTGACATGTTTGAGATTTGAAGTTTGTGATTTAACCCAACTTTGACCCCACTTGTCAAAAGTTTGGAAAATTTTGAGGTATTTTGAGCAGTATTGCCCTTCAGGATGCCTTTGTTTACGTGTTTTTTTGTTTGGAGTCTGATTTGTAGTACCCAGAAATTTCGCAGGAAA
>JAFPZD010000180.1 GCA_017417465.1 Prevotella sp.
CTTCCGAGCTCTCGGCGTACAAATAGCCTTGGAGATGAAAGGCATAGGCAAAGTGGCCCTATAATCGCAAATCATGACAACACATACAACCATAGAACGTAAACAAGAACAAAATCAACATAAACATAAAGATGACAACGAAATCAACAACGAAACGAATGTACACGGCACCCAAGATGCGGGTGTACAAACTGCACAGCCGCACGCATCTGCTGCAGATGTCGGGCAGAAAAAACTATGACCCAGACGATGACAATCCATTTGCTCCAAACCCCTAAAATGACGACGACAATGAAAAAGCAACTGATGACCATAGCAGTAGCCCTGCTGACGGCAGGCACACTGACCACCTCGTGCTCGAGCGAGGATAACACCATTGACACGCCGCAGACCCAGCAGCCCGCAGGCAACACCATCACCCTGACCGCCACCCTTGCGCCGAAGGGCGACGACGGCGGCACTACCCGCGCCATCACTACAGGCACCGACGCCAACAGCAAAGAAATCCTGAACGTGGCGTGGGCCAAGGATGAGCACATCGCCGTCTACTACCAGAAGACCGACGACTCGTGGGCCACGGCGATGGCCACCGTAGGCACGCCCAACGGCGACGGCTCTGCTCCGTTCACCGCCACGCTCACCAATGCTAAGGGCGGTGAGGCAAAGCTTATCTACCCCTATTCACTTGCACAGAATGGCGAGCTGAAGACTGGTGTGGGCAGTGTTTTTCGCGCACAGGACGGCACCATCGAGTATATCAGCCAGAAGCTCGATGCCGCTACCGCTACGGCCACTATCGACGTCAACGGCGGCACGGCCACTGTCACGGGCCCCGTCACGATGCAGAACCAGGTGTGCATATGCAAGTTCAACTTTAGCGGCATCAGCAGCTACGATGCCGAGAACTACTACAATATCACCATCCGCGAGAAGCAGGGCAGTTCGACCACGAACACCTACATGACCACCAGCATCGCCAAAGCGTCGATGGGCGCGGTCTATATGGCTCTGCTCGGTGCTGACGGCAAGGACTTCACGTTCTCCGCGCAGGGAATGAATAAATCTAGCGCGACAGACCTGTCTGGAACGCAGATGAATTACTACGAAACCACCTCGACAAACGTGACGCTTACGGCTGGTAAGTTCTACCGTAATATCCCCGTCACGCTTAATATCCCTAATAATGGGACTATATCAGGCCCTAGATATTCCACTGTCGCCATCCCAGCTGGAGGTACCTGTACGCTCAATGGCGCTACCATCAATGTCAGCAGTGGTCCGGCTATTTGGTGCGATGGTAATGCCACTATCGTACTTACGGGCACAAACACCGTCACGACATCGGCTGAGGGTCAGCCCGCCATCTTCATCCCCGAGGGCAAGACGCTTACCATCCGAGGCACGGGCTCGCTGACGGCAACAGCCACGGGCGACGGTGCCGCAGGCATCGGTGGCGGATATCAGGGTGGCATAAGTTACGCTGGCATCAACTGCGGCAACATCATTATTGAGAGCGGTACTATCACGGCCACGGGTAATGCTGCCGGCATCGGTGGAGGTGCTTATGGTACCTGCGGCACTATCACCATCAACGGCGGCACCGTCACGGCCACGGGCGGCGGTTATGCTGCGGGCATAGGCAGCGGCTACAATGGTACTTGCGGCAACATCACCATCAGCGGCGGCAACGTCGAGGCTACGGGTGGCGATAATGCTGCGGGCATCGGCAGTGGCTACTATGGCACGTGCGGCGACATCACCATCAGTAGCGGCGTGACCAGCGTGGAAGCCACGATGGGTTCCCGTGCCGGAGCCCCGATAGGCAAGGGAAAGAATTCCAATGGCTGCGGCAGCATTAGCATCGACGGCACGACCTCGTGGACAGCTGGCACAGCGACAGAGCATTTCAACTGGGCCATCAGCACCGTCAAGGACAATCACAATCGCAACGTCACCCGCTGGACGCTGACAAAGAAAATGGAGAGAAAGGAACTCAGGGCGGTGACAGCAAGCGAAATCGGCTGGGTAGTCGGCAGCGACGGCAAGGCATACAAGGACAAGACGAAGCTTCCCTCGGGCGTCACGGCCCGCGCCGTCATCGGATACTATTATGCCAGGGTGGCCGTTGCCTTCGCACTAGAGGATGCAAAAGACATTCAGAACCATACCACATTTACGAGGGCCGAAGCTGGTGATGCCGTGACCTACTGGGGCACACTTTATCCCATCTCCGGCCAGTCTTGGGTATTAGGCAATTGTGATTATTGGCGAGATTTCCTTTCAAATAATGATGGGAACAGACTCATTACTGAAGCCGGAGGTACGGCTATGGAAGGTCAATATTGGACGCAATATGGTAACGAAAGTACGGAAAATGGGGTTTATATCGATACTTCCGATGGCGTGCTTTACTCGGCGCCAAGGAGCGAGAAAAAGAAAGCCCGTGCCTGTATAGGATTCAGCACCGACAATTAAAACATCGCGGGAAATTCATAATAATTCGGGCTCATCATTTGGTGGGCTCGAATTTTCTTTGTAACTTCGCCGGCAATAATAAAACAAAGAGAGTGCGCTGGCGCGCAGATTGCAACGCCACACTCTGACCTCGGTCAGAGAAATCAAACAAATCGTAACAAATCGAACATTTTGAGTCCCTTAGAAAGGGACGGCTATAAAGCAGGGATTAATAATAATAGTGTAAGATTTTGAATAGATTTGAAAGATTTCTCGCCGACAGGCGACTGAGAATAAAGTAAAAACGCGCAAAATTAAGCACAAATCCACGTCATTTTGCATGGCGTGGATTTGCTTTTTTATATCTCGTCTCTGGGAATAGCCCTAAATAAAGGCGTTCCGAAGAATCGGTCATTTTGGTCACTCGGTCATTTCAGGGCGTTTGCGGAAAATTGTCATAAGTGCCCCTTTGGCGGAAGCCGTTTCCCCGATTGACGGGGACACTCCGTGTATAATCTTGTAAGCCAACAGCCAAAGGCCTGTATATTCACAAAGGCAAAAAGCTTAAATAATCTTAAAAGATGTTATAAAACAGGTTTTTACTGTTGTGTAATTTATAAATAATGTGTACCTTTGCAGCCGCAAAAGTGCCCATTGCGCTGGCCGAAAGGCTATCAAAGCACTGAAATAGAGCGACTTACTCTTCAAAAAGGGGAGATGTAGTTCGTTTCTTTTATGCTGTGCTGTGGCGTCTAAAGGGTGGCAAAATGACACTGATGCGAAGTGAGACATATATACATTATTTATAAATAACATTATTATTAAAATTTAAACTGAAATGCCAGGATTAATTGGAAGAAAAATCGGAATGAC
>JAFPZD010000181.1 GCA_017417465.1 Prevotella sp.
AACGAGGATGGTTTGGAAGTAGAGAATGTGTATTACGACAACATCATCCACCTGAGCATTTTCAACGGTTCCACCCAGATCTTCTCACGCGACTTCCGTAAGCCACAATATGAGAAAAAAGTGCCTGCCCAGTTCCTGACGAAGTCCATCCTGAACAACATGGAGTATGATAAGACCGATGCCGAGGGATTCCATGTCAATGCCTCGCTGTGCACCCCTGGCAATGCCTCCTGCTATATGGTGGGCCATGTTATCTCGTTTGATGGCAAACTGACCACTAAACTACTGGAATATTGAAAGTTACACTCTTACAGACCGACATCCACTGGGGCGAACCCGAACGGAATATCCAGAAGGCCGAGCACCTGATGCGTGAAAACCCAGGCAGCGACCTCTATGTCTTGCCTGAGATGTGGAGCACAGGCTTTGCCACCCAGCCTGAAGGCTTGGCTCACGAAGTAGGGCAGAACATCGCCTTGCAATGGATGCAGCAAACGGCCAAAGCCTCTGAATGTGCCATTTGTGGCAGTCTGGCCGTCCACTTGGAGGATGGGACCTATCGCAATCGCCATTATTTCTGCGACGGACGCTCTGGCCACACCTATTACTATGACAAGCACCACCTTTTCACCTATGGACATGAGAACCAGTATTATACCGCTGGCCGTGAGCATTGCATCGTGACTTATGAAGGTTTCCGTCTGCTGTTGCTTACCTGCTACGACCTGCGTTTCCCTTGCTGGAGTCGCTATGCCACTGGTTTGGAGTACGACGCCATCATCATCGTGGCCAATTGGCCTGAGTCGCGCCAGAACGCATGGCAGTTGCTCACACGAGCTCGTGCCATCGAGAATCAAGCCTATCTCATTGGTTGCAACAGGGTAGGCGATGATGCCTATAACCACTATGCTGGAGCCAGTGTGGTGGTCGATACCATCGGACATACCCTCGCACAGTGTCATCGACATGTTCCAGAGGCTTTAACCGTCGATTTAAATCTGGCAGAATTGCAACGCAGAAGGGCTAAATTCCGCGTATTAGACGATAGAGACTAATTATTTCTTTAAAATTGCTTAATTTTTAGGCGATTTAGGGATTTAATTCGTATCTTTGAGGTGAACCTCGAAGGTACTTTCACTCGAAAATGCAAAATAAAACTAATTTATTTTGTATTTTGCTCGTTTATTCGTACCTTTGTGCGGTTTAAGAAAATAGTAAAAACGCGTCAGCGGGCTTAAAAATGCCCTTAAACGCAAAATCGTGGAAAAATAAAAGAATAAAAAAATAAAAAAATAAAAGATGGATCAAACATTCGACAACGACAGAATTGTAAAAATCAACATTGAGGAGGAGATGAAGTCCTCTTACATCGACTATTCGATGTCTGTGATTGTGGCTCGTGCCCTCCCTGATGTTCGTGATGGTTTCAAGCCCGTTCATCGCCGTATTCTCTATGGTATGATGGGCATTAACAACGTTTCTACCCAACCTTATAAGAAATGTGCGCGCGTAGTAGGTGAGGTGCTTGGTAAGTACCACCCCCACGGCGACTCTTCCGTATATGGTGCTCTGGTACGTATGGCCCAGGAGTGGAACATGCGCTATACGCTGGTTGACGGTCAGGGTAACTTCGGTTCCGTAGATGGTGACTCACCAGCTGCCATGCGTTACACCGAGTGCCGTCTCTCCAAGATGGGTGAGCATATCATGGACGACCTCGAGAAGGACACCGTTGATATGGTCAACAACTTCGACGACTCTTTGGTAGAGCCCAGCGTGATGCCTACCAAGATTCCTAACCTCTTGGTGAATGGTGGTAACGGTATTGCCGTAGGTATGGCTACCAATATGCCTACCCACAACCTGGGTGAGGTCATCGATGGTTGCTGTGCATACATCGACAACCCCGATATCGATACCGATGGACTGATGCAGTACATCCCTGGTCCTGACTTCCCAACTGGCGCCTATATTTATGGTTTGGCTGGTGTGCGCGATGCCTATGAGACCGGTCGTGGCCGTATCGTGATGCGCGCCAAGGCTGAGATTGAGACCACCGAGACCCACGATAAGATTGTGGTTACTGAGATTCCTTACGGTGTCAATAAGGCCGACCTTGTGAAGTACATTGCCGACCTCGCCAACGAACATAAGATTGAGGGCGTGGCCAATGTCAACGACGAGTCTGGTCGTCAGGGTATGCGTATCGTGGTGGATTGCAAGCGCGATGCCAATGCCAATGTACTGTTGAACAAGTTGTTTAAGATGACCGCTCTACAGAGCTCATTCTCAGTCAATAACATCGCATTGGTAAAGGGTCGTCCCCGTCTGCTTTCTCTGAAGGAGTGCGTCAAGTACTTCGTAGAGCACCGTCATGATGTGACCATCCGTCGCACCAAGTACGACCTGAAGAAAGCCCAGGAGCGTGCCCACATCCTCGAAGGTTTGATCATTGCTGTGAATAACATCGACGAGGTGGTTCACATTATCCGTAATAGTAAGACTCCTTCTGACGCCCAGCGCAACTTGGAGGCTCGCTTCGAACTGGACGAGCTCCAGTCAAAGGCTATCGTTGATATGCGTCTGAGCCAGCTCACGGGTCTGCGTGTCGACCAGCTGCACCAGGAGTACGACGACCTGATGAAGCTTATTGCCGACTTGGAGGAAATCCTGAACAACCCCGAGCGTTGCAAGCAGGTCATGAAGGACGAGCTGCAGGAGGTGAAGGAGAAATATGGCGACGAGCGTCGTACCGAGATTATCCCCTTCGACCACGAGTTCAATGCTGAGGACTTCTATCCCGACGATCCCGTGGTTATCACCATTTCGCACATGGGTTACATCAAACGTACCCACTTGGACGAGTTCCACGAGCAGGGTCGTGGTGGTGTCGGTGCCAAGGCTGCCCGCCATCGCGATAACGACTTCGCCGAGTATATCTATCCTGCTACCATGCACAACACCCTGCTGTTCTTCACCCAGAAGGGTCGTTGCTATTGGCAGAAGTGTTATGAGATTCCCGAGGGCGACAAGAACTCGAAGGGCCGTGCCATCCAGAATATGCTGAACATTGAGCCCGACGATGCCATCAATGCCGTATTGCGCATCAAGAACTTCAACGACGAGGAGTTCCTGCAGAGCCATTACGTCATGTTTGCCACCAAGCAGGGTATCATCAAGAAGACCCGCCTCGATGCTTATAAGAACGTGCGTGCCGCTGGTGTTCGCGCCATCAATATCAACGAGGGCGACGAGGTGGTAGGTGTTCGCTTGACCAATGGCCACAACGAGATTCTGTTGGCCAACCGCAACGGTCGTGCCGTTCGCTTCGACGAGAACGACGTTCGCACCATGGGCCGTGTTTCTACCGGTGTTATCGGTATGCGCCTCGATGGTGGCGACGACGAGGTAGTAGGCATGGTATGTGTCAACGATCCTAACGTCGAGACCATCATGGTTGTTTCAGAGAATGGTTATGGCAAGCGCTCTGAGGTAGAAGACTACCGCAAGACAGCACGCGGCGCCAAGGGCGTGAAGACCCTCGCCGTCACTGAGAAGACCGGCCGGCTGGTAGCCATCAAGGTGGTCACCGACGAGACCGACCTGATGATCATCAACAAGTCGGGCGTGCTCATCCGCCTGAAGGTGGCCGACGTACGCGTCATGGGCCGCGCCACTCAGGGTGTCCGGCTGATCAACCTCTCCAAGAAGAACGATACTATCGCCTCCGTCTGCAAGGTCACCTCCAGCCAGGATGAAGACGTCGAGGAGGCACAGATCGTCGATGAGGAGCTCCAGGAGGAAGCTATCGATACCCCGACAAACGAATAGTTCACAAATAATTAACAATACGTACAACCAATAATTATTAAGCTTATGAAAAAGTTAATGATGATGGCAATGATGTTTGTAGCCAGCTCTACAGCCTTTGCCGGTGACAGCGATGCCTTGAAGGCTATCCTCAAGACAAAAACCTATCCCGAGGCAGAACAGCTCCTCAAGAGCAGCCTCGCGCAGCTCGCAGACAACAAGGAGAAGGCCAAGGCCTACAACCACCTGGTCGAGCTGGCCTACGACAAGTATAAGAACGAAGACAACATCAAGACCACCAACCAGGTGATGCAGAAGAACGACCCCGTTGACATCGAAGGCATGGTCAAGGCGGGTATCAACGCCCTGAACAACGCCCTCGAGTGCGACAAGTACGACATTCTGCCCGACGCCAAGGGCAAGGTGAAGCCCTCCTTCCAGAATAAGAACCAGGACCGCCTGCAGACCGTACGCCTCGGACTGCTCAATCAGGGATTCCAGTATGCCAACGACAACAAGAACCAGGAAGTGTTCGACTGCCTCAACCCCTATCTGCTGACTGCTGAGAGCCCCCTGTTCAAGGACATCGAGGCTGTGAAGAACGATGCCAACAAGGGTGCCGCCGCCTTCTATGCCGGACGTGCTGCCCTGCAGCTGGAGAAGAACGAGCGTGCTGCCGAGATCTTCAAGATCGGCGTGCAGGATACTGCCAAGCAGGTGCACGACCTCTGCTTCGACCTGCTCATCTACACCCTCGGCAAGACACGCGTCACCAAGGAGGACTCCGTGAAGTACCTCAACGACATGAAGGACCTCTATGCCCAGTATCCCGACAACGAGCAGGTGTACGCCTCCTATAGCGACGCCCTTAATGCCGACGGCAAGGAGGATCAGGTGCTCAAGCTCGCCGACGAGCATCTGGCCAAGAACCCACAGTCGGCTCTGCCCCACGTCTACAAGGCATTCATCGCTCAGGGCAAGAAGGACTACGTCACGGCCATCGCCGAGTGGGACAAGGTGCCCGAGTCTACCAACAACTACGTGCAGTTCGTCTACTACCGTGCCGTCTGCAAGTACAACCAGGCCGCCGAGTTCAACGAGAAGAACTCCGACATCCGTACTGGCCGCCTGAAGCCCGATGACGACAAGACCTATCGCGGCATGCTCGAGGGCTCGATGAAGGACTTCGAGAAGGCCCAGCAGCTCGACCCCGACCAGCTGACCGTCAAGTGGGGCTATCTGCTGAAGAACGTCTACCACGCCCTCGGCATGGAGGACAAGGCCAACGCCATCATGTAAGCGCCCGGCTGATCCGCCATTCGGCAAGAAATTATTTCCCGCAAACACTCGGCTGTGTTTGCGGGATTTATATTAATGAACAATGAAAACAACATTAACAAACATGGTGGAGCAACGATAGTTACCCTCCATCCACGAAAGTGGCACAGGCTTATATCTATGATAACGAGCAAAGAGCCACAATCATTGATCTCCTGACTTCGGCGGTTTTAACATTTCTGGAGGCACGAACCACTTGAAACGCCTATAAACAGGGATTGACACCTGGCGTCTTGGGTGACTCGAAATTGGGAAAGTTCAATAGTATATATGGTTTACAAAAACATGGTGCACTTTCTGCACTTTCTGCACCTAAATTTTGTC
>JAFPZD010000021.1 GCA_017417465.1 Prevotella sp.
GACCACATCATCAATGGTAACAAGCACGACAACTTCTGGGAGATGGGCGACACGGGTCCCTGCGGCCCCTGCTCGGAGATTCATGTCGACTCGCGCACGCCGGAACAGCGTCAGGAGAGTGGCATCAGCGGCCGCGACCTAGTGAACAAGGACGACCCGCAGGTCATCGAGATCTGGAACCTCGTCTTCATGCAGTTCAACCGCAAGGCCGACGGCTCGTTGGAGAAGCTCTCGATGAACGTCATCGACACGGGTATGGGCTTCGAGCGCCTCGTCCGCATGCTGCAGGGCAAGCACTCTAACTACGACACCGACATCTTCCAGCCTGTGATTCGCGCCGAACAGCAGATAACTGGTCTGCGCTATGTCACTTTTGAGGAAGAGGAAGAAAAACCCGTCACGAAGGAGCAGGACGACATCAACGTGGCCATGCGTGTCTGCGCCGACCACCTGCGCGCCGTCTCGTTCAGCATCGCCGACGGTCAGCTGCCAGGCAATGCCAAGGCTGGCTACGTCATCCGCCGCATCCTGCGCCGTGCCGTCCGCTACGCCTACACGTTCCTTGGCCAGAAAGAGGCCTTCCTCTATAAGCTGTTGCCGACGCTCGTCGAGGAGATGGGCGACGCCTTCCCCGAACTGCGTGCACAGCAGCAGCTCATCGCCCGTGTGATGAAGGAGGAGGAAGACTCGTTCCTGCGCACGCTTGACAAGGGCATCCAGCTGCTCGACAAGGCCATGGACCAGCTGCGCGCTGAGAAGAAAACGGAGCTCGACGGCGTGCAGGCCTTCCGCCTGTTCGACACCTACGGCTTCCCACTCGACCTCACAGAACTTATCTGCCGCGAGAATGGCTTCACAGTCAACGAGGAGCAGTTCAACGTGGAGATGCAGAAGCAGAAAGACCGCGCCCGCAATGCCGCCGCCGTTGAGAACAGCGACTGGTGCTCAGTATGCGACGATGCCATTGCCACCGAGCAGCAGTTCGTCGGCTACGACTACACCGAATACACCTGTCACATCCTGCGCTACCGCAAAGTCACCCAGAAGAAGAACGAATTCTACGAGCTCGTGCTCGACTACACACCGTTCTACGGCGAGATGGGCGGCCAGGTAGGCGACCAGGGTGTGCTCGTCTCTGAGAACGAGACGGTCGAAATCATCGACTCCAAGCGCGAGAACAACCAGACGGTTCACATCGTCAAGCAGCTGCCCAAAGACCCGACGGCGGAGTTCATGGCCTGCGTCGACATCGACAAGCGCGAAGCATCGGCTGCCAACCACACCGCCACCCACTTGCTCGACTACGCTCTGAAGCAGGTGCTTGGCGACCATGTGGAGCAGAAAGGCTCGCTCGTCTCGCCCGACACGCTGCGCTTCGACTTCAGCCACTTCCAGAAAGTCACCGACGAGGAGCTGCGCCAGGTGGAGCGTCTGGTCAACGACATGATCCGTCAGGACCTGCCACGCGACGAGCATCGTGACACACCTTTCGAGGAGGCCAAGAAGATGGGCGCCATCGCCCTCTTCGGCGAGAAGTATGGCGACAAGGTGCGCGTGGTGCGCTTCGGTCCCTCGTGTGAGTTCTGTGGTGGTATCCATGCCCACTCGACAGGCCGCATCGGTATGTTCAAGATCGTCAGCGAGAGCTCGGTGGCTGCCGGCGTGCGCCGCATCGAGGCCAAGACGGGCAAGCAGTGCGAAGAGCTGTTCTACCAGACTGAGGACATTCTGAAGGCCATCAAGTCGTTCTTCAACAATGCCAAAGACCTGCAGGCCGTCATTCGCAAGTACATCGACGAGCATGACTCGATGAAGAAAGAGATTGAGGCATTCCAGCAGCAGGCCGTAGAGCGCGCTGCCAAGCAGCTCATCGACAAGTCACGCTTGGTCGGCGGCGTGCTGGTGGTCAGCGCCGTGCTGCCCATAGAGCCTGCTTCCGCCAAGGACCTGGCCTTCAAGGTGCGTGCAGGCGTCGAAGGCTCGCTGCTCTGTGTCATTGGCTCAGTGTATCAAGAGAAGCCGATGCTGACCGTGATGATGAGCGACGACATGGTCAGCACGCATCAGCTGAACGCTGGCCAGATGGTGCGCGAAGCCGCTAAACTCATTCAAGGTGGTGGCGGCGGTCAGCCCCACTTCGCACAGGCCGGCGGCAAGAACCCCGATGGTCTGAGTGCCGCCGTCGACAAGGTGGTGGAGCTTGCCAAACTGTCCTGACGACTCTACCTCCTCATCTCCTTTACTCCTTTACTATTTACTCAACTTTTTCAAGTTGAGTAAATAGTAAATAGTAAATAGTAAATTGTAAATTGTAAATTGTCAAATAGTAAATTGTCAAATAGTAAATTGTAAATTGTCAAATTGTCCAATTAATGAGATTGTCCATTGCGTTTTGGTTGTGTCTGCTGTCAGCTATTGCACACGCTGACGGCCGAGCTGATTTCGCCAATGCGAAATGGATAGCTATGGACGCTGACTCGACAATCATTTTCCCACACCGCCACCTCCTGAAAGCGAAATCGGAGACAGGGCAGTCGCTGAAGGCTTACGAGCTGCCCGTGCTGTCGAAGACACTACTGCTGAAGAAGATGAAGCAGCAAAAAGTGAAGCGTGCCTGGGTCGACATCTGTGGCTTGGGACAATACGAGCTATTCATCGATGGCACGAAGGTGGGCGACTATTTCCTCACCCCTGGCTGGACGATGTACGACAAGGAGCTGCTCTACAACGAGTTCGACGTCACCAAACTTCTTCAGCGCCTGGGTGTTCGTCGCTCGCCGCTTCTCGGCATTCAGGTGATGCTCGGCGGCGGCATGTACGACATCCCGCTAAAGGGTTATCATAAGATGGGTGGCTCGTGTGGTGCGCCCAAACTGTTGTTCTGTCTACATGTGGAATATGAAGATGGCGTGGTGCAAACCATTGTCAGCGATGAGTCATGGCGTGCCGCCCCCAGCCCCGTGCGCTACGCCAGCATCTACGCCGGCGAGTGGTACGACGCCAGTGTAGGGGCAGGCCCCGTGCCAGCCCGTTGGCCCGCCAGCAGCTGTGTTGTCACGAAGCCCCAGTGGGACGTTCCGCTGGTGAAGCAACAGCCAGGCACCTTCGTCAGGGTCAGCCGTGAGCTGCCCATGGTACAACTTAACGACAGCCTCTACGACATGCGGCAGAACTGCTCAGGCATCCTGCGCCTCAAAGTGCGCGGCAAGTGCGGACAGACCGTCACCCTGCGCCCATCAGAGATTCTGAAGGACGGCAAGGTGCACCAGCGCTGCATGCCGGGCTACGAGTGGAAATACACACTGAGGGGCGACATGGACGGCGAGACCTGGCAGCCACAGTTCTCGTATACGGGCTTCCGCTATGTAGAGGTGAAAGCCGACGAGGGCGTAGAACTGCTGGAGTTGACAGGCCTGCACACGACCACCGATGCCCCTGAAGTAGGTTCCTTCGAGTGTTCCGACACCTTGTTTAACCAGATCCACGCGCTCATCGACTGGGCCATCCGCAGCAATCTGGTGAGCATCACCACCGACTGTCCGACACGCGAAAAGCTGGGATGGCAGGAACAGAACCACCTGATGGCCTATTCGATGATGTATCGCTACGACATGCGCCCGCTGATGAACAAGATTGCCGACGACCTGGCAGCCTCACAGCATGCCGACGGTGCCATCCCCACCATCGCTCCCGAGTATGTGCGCTTCGATGCCGGCAGCGGCTTTGAGGACACCCCCGAGTGGGGGGCCTCCTTCATCCTCTGCCCTTGGTACACGTGGCAGTGGTATGGCGACGACTCCGCCATGCGTCGCCACTACGAGGCGATGAAGCGCTACACAGCCTATCTGCAGGGAAGAGCCGACGATGGCATCCTCGACTACGGGCTGGGCGACTGGTTCGACATGGGCCCCGAGCGGCCCGGCAAGGCCCAGCTGACGAGTGTGGCACTCTCGGCCACCGCCATGTTCTACTATGAGCTGACCGTCATGCAGCACATCGCACGCCATCTTGGCCACGATGCCGACGCACGCCAGTTCGAGCACGATGCCGCCCATGTCAAGCACGCCTTCAACCGCCGTTTTGCCACAGGCGACGAGCGCGTCTATGAGTCGGGCAGTCAGACCGCCCTCGCAATGGCACTGTTTATGGACCTCGTCACCGACAGCACGCGCCAGCCAGCGCTCGATGCCCTGGTGCGCGACATCGAGCAGCGCCACTATGCACTGACGGCCGGCGACGTCGGCTATCGCTATGTCGTTCAGGCACTACAGCGCAATGGCCGCAACGACCTTGTCTACCTCATGAACCGCAACGACGCCATCCCCGGCTATGCCTACCAGCTACGGCAGGGGGCGACGGCCCTCACTGAGAGCTGGCAGGCCTTCGACAACGTGTCGAACAACCACATGATGCTTGGCCACCTCATGGAGTGGCTCTATGGCGCACTCGGCGGCATCACTTTCAATGATGACATGGAGCAGGGGGGCAGCGGTTGGAGCCACATCATCATCGCCCCCCAGATGGTCGGCGACGTGACGTGGGCCAAAACGTCTCTCAACACGCCCAACGGCACCGTCAGCTGTCATTGGACGCGCGACCTCACCGCCGGCACATGGACCGTCGATGCTGTCATCCCGCAGCACGCCCTCGCCAACATCCTGCTGCCCGACGGCAGGACAATAGAAACTGGCAGTGGCCACCACCACTACCAGTCAGAAGATTGAGTCTACCCTTCTTTCTTCACCGTTTTAAACCGTGTCAAACCGTTGCCCATTTTTCATTTTTCATCTTTCATCTTTAACCCAACTTTGACCCCACTTGTCAAAAGTTTGGAAAATTTTGAGGTATTTTGAGCAGTATTGCCCTTCAGGATGCCTTTGTTTACGTGTTTTTTTGTTTGGAGTCTGATTTGTAGTACCCAGAAATTTCGCAGGAAA
>JAFPZD010000022.1 GCA_017417465.1 Prevotella sp.
ATGTTCTCGTCTTGCCACAGCGCCTTGCCTCCCCCACGCATATAGCCGATGCGACTGATGCCATTGACGATGCTCATGCCGTGTCCATGGCTGGGGCGCAGTTTCGTCAGCAACTCTGGGTTCAGCGCTCCTGTAGGCTCGTTGGGGAAGTTCTGCTGATACGACACCTCGATGGGTGCCGACGCGTCGTAGTTAGCCACACGCCCATTCTCGATGAAGACGCAGGGCACACGGTCGGCCGTCGCTGCCATGATGTAGCTCTCGTCGAATCCAAGGTCGGCAGGGCTCTCGTCGAGCAGTCCGTTCCAGTCCTGCGCAGCGGTCTTGCTGCCCAGTCCCAGATGCCATTTGCCGATGGCCGCCGTCCGGTAGCCAGCCTGCCGAAACACGTCAGCGAGTGTGAACTGCTCCGGGCGGATGATCATCCCTGCATTCCCAGCCGCCACATCAGTGCCCTTCCGCCGGAAGGGATACTCCCCCGTGAGCAGTCCGTAGCGCGAAGGCGTGCTCGTCGAGGCGCAGGCGTGGGCGTCGGTGAAGCGCACGCCACGTGCCGCCAACCCGTCGACGCACGGTGTCTGCACCTTCGAGGCACCGTAGCAAGACAGGTCGCCATACCCCAGGTCGTCGGCAACGATGAAGATCACGTTCGGCCGTTCCTGTGCCGTCGCTGCCGTTGGCACCATCGCCAACAGCGCCGCGTGTTGCAGACCTATCGGGAATACCGAGGGGGTCTTCTGAAACGCCCTTTTTCCTGCCGGGAGAGGCAAAATCCTTTTCATGTTCTGAGATAGATTATTCTACGATGATTTCGTCGAAATACATCCACGGAGCCTGCCCGCCGCGAAGGAAACCGGCAGGAATGGTACCGGGATGGATGGCTTTCACGCGGATGTAGCGGCTGGCAGTGCCATCGACGGCGACGCTGACATCTGCCTTGTTGGGCAATTTGCTGAAGATGCAGCTGTCGTCGAGGGTCTCACGGCCGATGAGCGTGAAGTTCTGATTGTCATTGCTGCCATAGACATAGATGGCACACGGCATGGCCACGGTCATATTGCAGTTGGAGAGCGTGCCGATGGTGACGCTCGTTGCCGCCACCGGTGCTCCCAGGTCGATGGTGAAAACGGCATCGGCGTTGTACCACCCAGCCCACTCGAAGTCGCTGTGGCGGTCGGTGCCTCTCAGTCCGTTGGTTAGGACGCTGGCGAGGCCGTTGGTGCAGTTGGCTGCGGCCACCTTGCGCCCCGTAGCCTTATTGGCAGAAAAAGGCAGCGTCAGCGTCTTCCCCATCTGCTTGTTTCCCTTGAAGGTGGCCGCCTTCACGAGGCTGCTTCCCTCTACCTTCAGGCCTGCACCCTTTTGGAAGCGGGCCTTCTGAGCCGTAGGCTCTGTTCCGTCGGTGGTATAGAAAATCCCGACGTCGTTGCGCTCGCATTCGAGGTTCACTTCCAGCCGCCCGTCGCCCGTGGGCGTGACGCTGTGCTGAATGTTGAACATGGAGCGGGCATAGTTGATGCCTTTTTGGCTGAGTGCAGGCAGGAAGGCGTCGAGGGCCTTGAGGAACCCCGGCCAGTCCTCCTGTCCCTGTGCTCGCCAGGCGTTGTCGGCAAGTGCCATCAGGCGCGGGAACAGCAGGTACTCCACGTCGTCGGCTGTCTGGCAGAATTCTGTCCACAACGATGCCTGCAGGCCTCGCAACAGCGCCTGCATCTCTGGCGTCCAATCGTCGGCCACGGGTTCGTAGCTGTAGACGTCGTGCAGGGTGTTGTTGCCAAAATAGGTGTAGGGTTCAAACCACTGCGGCCCCTGATACCTGATGAGGTAGAGCCTTCGGGCAGGCGTGAGGATGAAGGGCCGGCCATTTTCGCGCGCTTCCTTCACGGCAGCCTGACCGTAGCCCTGCCATCCGAAGATGGTGATGTCTTCGCTCGGGTGTCCGAGGGTCACCTCGTCCCAACCCATGGCCTTCCGCCCCTTGCTCTTCAGATGGCGAATGATGCGGTCCATGAAATAGCCCTGCAGGTGTTCTTCGTCGGCGATGCCTTCCCTCTTCATCAGCTCTTGGCAGCGACTGCACGCCCGCCAGTGCGACTTCTCGGCCTCGTCGCCTCCGATGTGGATGTATTCCGACGGAAAGATGCCGATGACCTCGTCGAGGATGTCTTGCAGGAAACGATAGACCCGCTCGTTGCCGGCGCAATAGATGATGCTGGCATCCTTGCCGCCGATGCCGGGCAGCACGCCGATGAAGCGATTGCCAACCACGGGGCACGTCATCTCGGGATAGGAGGCGATGGCAGCCACGCTGTGGGCGGGCATCTCTATCTCCGGCACCACGTTCACATGTCGCTTCTTGGCATATGCAACGATTTCGCGCAGCTCCTTCTGCGTGTAGTAGCCGCCAACGGGCGTGGGCTCTCCTTCGCGCGGGTTCTCGCGGTTGGGGAACGGGGTGTCGCGGGCCACGCGCCAGGCTCCTATCTGTGTGAGCTTGGGGTATTTCTTGATTTCCACCCTCCAGCCGTTGTCGTCGGTCAGGTGCAGATGCAGGTTGTTGATTTTCAGTTGCGAGGCGACGTCGATGACTTTCAGTATTTCGTCTTTGGGGATGAAGCATCTCACCACGTCGAGCATGAGTCCCCGATAGGCGAATCGCGGCTCGTCGCTGAGGGTGAGGCAGCGCAGCGACTTGCCGTCCGACTGGCTCACAATCTGAGCCAGCGTCTGTTCGCCATAGAAGAATCCCTGCCGGGTGGAAGCGCTGATGGTCACTCCCTTCTCGCTGATGCTCAGCGCATAGGCCTCCTTGCCGAGCGACGGGTCTTTCTGATGCCTGGCCTGACGGGCTGACCACCCTTGCGGCAACTCGTAGGAGCCTTGGCCGTAGTCGAGGAACTTCGGCTGCGGAATGATGTGATAGTCGCGCTGTGCCAGACTGAAAGCGGGCAGCAGGGCAAGGAATAGCAGGAGTCGCCGCATGATGGGAGGAGTGCTGAATATGATTAAAGTTTCTGTTCTATGGGGTCGTCGTATTGCTTCTGCAGCTTGTGCAGCTCCTTCATCATCTTCTTCGTCACCTTTTCGGTGCCGGGTTTTCCGTAGAGGTTGTGCAGTTCCTGCGGATCGTTCCAAAGGTCGTAGAGCTCCCACTCGTCGATGTCGTTGTAGAAATGAATGAGCTTGTAGCGCTCGTTGCGCACGCCGTAATGGCGCTTCACGGCGTGCTCGGCCGGATATTCGTAGTAGTGGTAGTAGAGGCTTTTGCGCCAGCGCTTGGGATGCTTGCCCTCGAGGAGGGGCACGAGCGACACGCCCTGTATGTCGGCAGGCACCTCCACCCCCGCCAGTTCGAGGAATGTAGGCGCATAGTCGATGTTCTGCACCAGCTCGTCGACGTCGCCTTTCCTGGTGTAGCCCTCAGGCAGACGCATGATGAGCGGCGTGCGGAAGCTCTCTTCATACATGAATCGCTTGTCGAACCATCCGTGCTCGCCCATGTAGAACCCTTGGTCGGAGGTGTAGACCACCAGGGTGTTCTTGTCGAGCCCCTTCGCAGCCAGATAGTCGAGGACGCGTCCCACGTTGTCGTCGAGGCTCTTCACCACCTTCGCGTAGTCGCGCATGTAGCGCTGATACTTCCATTCCGCCAGCTCCTTGCCTGAGAGGTTCCTGGCATAGAAATCGCTGATGATGGGCCCGTAGAAGGCATCCCACGCTGCTTTCTCCTGGGCATCCATCCGGTTGTAATAGGATTCGTAGAGCCTCTTCAGGCGGCTCCTCTTGTCGGCGCGGTTCATCTTCAGGTCGTAGATCACGTCCATGTCCTTGATGATGCTCATCTCCTGCTGCTGCGCTGCCACGCGGCCCTCGTAGTCGTCGTAGAACGTCTCCGGCACGGGGAACACCTTGTCTTCGTAGAGTTCCAGCTCGGGCGTGTTGGCCATCCAGTTGCGGTGGATGGCCTTGTGATGAATCATGATGCAGAAGGGTTTCGTCTTGTCGCGCTCGTGCTCCATCCAGTGAATACTCTTGTCGGTGATGAGATTCGTCAGATAGCCTTTCACCCGCACCGTGTCGCCCGTCATCCTGATGAAGTCGGGATTGTAGTAGTTGCCCTGTCCGGGAACGATCTCCCATTTGTCGAAGCCCTGCGGCAGACTCTCCAGGTGCCATTTGCCAAAGATGGCCGTCTGATAGCCCGCCTGTCGCAACAGGGCGGGAAACGTCTGCTGCGAGGCGTCGAACACGCAGGAGGTGTTGTCCGTGAATCCGTTCTTGTGGCTGTGCTTACCCGTCAGCAGACAGGCCCGCGACGGACCGCTCAGGGAGTTGGCAACGAAGCTGTTGGTGAAGCGGAGACCGTCGTTGGCGATGCGGTCGAGATGGGGCGTCTCGATATACCGGCGGTCGTAACAGCTCATCATCTGAGCCGTATGGTCGTCGGTCATGATGAACACGATGTTGGGTCGCTCAGCCCGCTGCGCAAAGGTGCTCATGGCGGTCAAAAGGAGCGAACCGCCCAATGGTAATCTGTTGTTCATTTTTTTTATTGTTTGGAGTTAGTGTAGCAGTTCGCAAAGAGCGGAAACGCCCCGAAGGGCAACATCAATGGAGTTTTAAAGGTGCTGCCCCGTTGGGGCGTTTTGTGTGTGCCCGGCGACGCTCCTGACGTCAACGAGCGCTGCAAACAGCTTCTTATGCCCATTAAACGGCAAAGAACAAGAAAAACTTGTATGCCATCGACTGCAAAGATACAACTTTTTGACGGCGAATGCAAGAAAATCGCAAAAAAAACTACGCCCAGTACTCCTCAACGAACCGCCCTCGCGGCTGCTCACGCCATTGCACGTGAATCCACCTGCTTTGTGGGTTCCTCCTGCTGCGTTCGTACAGGCATAGGTCAACCCACTTGTTTTGTCTCAATAAGTCAAAGAGCGCTTTGCCTTCCGCATCAGTTGAAACGGCGATGTCGGCGGCTTGACCTGTAAGGTGGCGGGAGGTTGTTGCGCCTCCCAGAGACCCACCCCCCTGCCCCTCCCTGGAGGGAGGGGAGTAGAATGTCTTTCTGCTTGCTGGGCATCATCTGGAGAGTAATCACTCCCCTCCCTCACAGGGAGGGGCAGGGGGGTGGGTCGTCTTATACCAACGTTGAGAGGTGATGAAGCCAGCCGGTTCCCACGATGGTGCCGCCCAGCATGGCGACGCCCTCGGCAGGAGCACCGGAAGCGGCAGTAGTCACTGACAACGTCGAGCCGATGGCGGTCAGGATGGCCACGATGAGCTGGATGATGTACTTGATCGTTTCTTTTTTCATAGGTAATAGGTAATAGGTAACAGGTAATAGGTTGTAAAGATTTTTCCTTTCAGACCACTACTCCGTAGATGATGGAAGCGTAGTCTGCATGATGCAGAGCGCAGCTCCGCAGGAAGTAGAGGCATATTTCGCGCGAAGCAAAGCTATGCTTTGGAGAGTGAGGAAGCATGCTCCGCATGCGATAGAGCATGCCTCCATAGTCGTAATTGCGCTTCAAGGCTAATCAAGCCCCCTCCCCTCGGGAGGGGCCGGGGGTGGGTCTTCCCCCCTCCCTGCAGGGGAGGGGGTTAGGGGGGAGAGGCTACTACTCCCCACCTTCCTCACCCCCGCCGCTCTTGTCGACGCTGTAGGCACCATACTCCTCCACCTTCAGGCCGTTGAGGAACTGCTTGCGGCGGGCAGGGTCGGAGGCCGTCCAGTGCACCTCGGGCTGGAAGTTCATGCGCGAGCCCACGATGTGCTTCGCAGCCGTGAACTCCTTCGCGCTCTCGGCAGCCTTCGTCTTCAGGCCCACCTTGAAGCGGCCGAAGCCGTCGAGCTTCACGCCGTAGCCGGCGTCAAAAGCCTCACGCATCACCACCACGAGCTCGCGGAGCACGGCGATGACGTCACTCTTCTTCGCCGACACGTTCTCCTGGATGTGGTCGGCAATCTTCTCCAGGTCCCAGTAGCCCAGGCACTTCGCCTTGGCGTACCACTTACCCACGTTCACACTCTTAGGGTTGTTCTCCTGTCGGAGCTGATAAAAAATTGGCATAATTCTTTTTCCTTTCTTTTGGTATTAGTTGTTATCCTGATTTTGCGGGAGACCACCTTTCGCACGTGCTTTCGCCAACGTCCCCCCGCTTTAACATTGACACTGCAAAGTTACGAAAAAAAGTTGCGGTCTACGAATGTTTTCGCCAACTATTTTCAGATGCCTCCACCCTTCGTTGCACCGTTGCAGCGTTGCAGTTCGTGAAGAGGGGGTCAACATACCCAAAAAACTTCTATATTTATAATTATAAATATAGGATTCAGTTTTGACTTTTTCATTCCTTGTTTTTGAACTGCAACGCTGCAACGCCGCAACACTTTCCTGTGTCTTTCCGCTGTGTGTAAAAAAGGGCTACTCCACATTTTCAAAATAATGTGGCACACGACTAAAAAAGCGATGAAATATTTTTGTTCTATGCGCGAAATTCACTATCTTTGCACGAAATAACCTACGCAATATGCTTTTTCAGAAGAACATAGTCAAGAAATATAAGAATTCGCTGCCCGAAAACGAGACGTCAGCTCCCTGGCTGCAATACCAGCGTTATTTTCTGAACGAAGAGATCCAGCTGAACATCCTGCAAAGCAACGAAGAGCAGTTTCAGGAGGGTTTCCTTAGGGAACTGTTCGTGAATGTGTTGGGCTACACGCTGAATCCTTCGCCCGGCTTCAATTTGATTACTGAGAAGAAGAACGAAACGAACTCCAAGAAGGCCGATGGTGCCATTCTTCTTGACGGCAACGTGGTAGGTGTGATTGAGTTGAAAGACCACAAGACCCCCGACCTCTCGAAGGTTGAAACGCAGGCGTTCAACTATAAGAGTAAGCATGTGGGCACGCGGCTGGTTGTCATCTCGAACTTCGAGAAGCTGCGCCTTTACATCGACGATGCAGTGGAATTCATGGAGTGGAACCTCTTCCGGCTAACGGAAGAAGGTTTTCGCGAACTCTATCTCTGTCTGGCTTGGTCGCAGGTGGAGAAAGGTGTTGCCCTTCAGATGAAGGAAGAGTCGGTGTCCTCAGAAGATCAAATCACCAAGGCGCTCTATCGCGACTATTCGCAATTCAAGCGTGTGCTCTTTGCCGACATTCTGAAACAGAACCCTGCCCCCGAGGGGGAGGACGAGCGCGATTGGCAACTGCTGCTCTTCAAGAAAACGCAGAAGCTGCTCGACCGTCTACTGTTTATCTTCTTCGCCGAAGATTGCGGACTACTGCCGCCCAATTCAATGATACAAATCATCGACCAGTGGGAGCAACTGAAGGAAATGGACGAATACCGCCCTTTCTACGACCGCATGAAGAAATATTTCGGCTACATGAACACGGGCTTCAAGGGTAAGAAATACGAGATATTCGCCTACAATGGCGGGCTCTTCAAACCCGACGAAGTGCTCGACAATATCACGATTTCCGACGACTTGCTGGTGGAACACACTCGCAAGTTGTCCTACTACGATTTCGAGAGCGATGTCGACGTGAACATTCTGGGACACATCTTCGAGAACTCACTGTCGGAGATTGAGGAGGTGACGCAGCAAATCACAAGTGGCGATGCACCATCCATTTCCAAGCGCAAGCAAGACGGTGTGTTCTATACCCCTCAGTACATCACGAAATACATTGTTGAAAACACAGTCGGCCGCCTCTGCGCGGAGAAGAAACAGCATTTTGGCATCGTTGAAGAAGAATACTTCTCCGACCAGCGCCGCCAATTGCAGACCAAGAAGCGCCTGCTCGACCAGCTGCAGCAATACCGCGACTGGCTCCTCGGAATCACCATTCTCGACCCCGCCTGCGGTAGTGGTGCGTTCCTGAATGCCGCCCTACAGTTTCTGATGAAGGAACACAAGCTGATAGACGAGATGGAGGCAAAAGTGTCGGGGGCTTCTATCGAGTTTCAAGGCGTGGAGAACAGCATCTTGGAGAACAACCTCTTTGGCGTTGACATCAACGAGGAAAGCGTGGAGATTGCCCAGCTGGCCCTCTGGCTGCGCACCGCCAAACCCCATCGCAAACTGAACTCGCTGAACCAGAACATCAAGTGCGGCAACTCACTCATCAGCGACCCCGCCATTGCTGGCGACAAAGCCTTCGACTGGCAGAAGGAGTTTCCGCAAGTGTTCGAACGCGGAGGATTTGATGTGGTGATTGGTAATCCGCCGTATGTGCAGTTGCAAAGTATGGGAGCCATGAGCGATGTTTATGCTCATTGTGGTTTTGAGACCTATAACAAAAGTGGCGACCTCTATTGTCTCTTTACCGAAAGAGGCTATAATTTGTTGAAGCCAGGTGGATTACAATCGTTCATCATGCCAAATAAGTGGATGCTCGTTTCATACGGTAAGGAGTTGCGTCGCTTTATGGCAAAGAGCGACCTACAGCAAATCATCAACTTCGGCGACATCCAATTCTTCGACGAGGCGACAATTTATGTTTGCATCTTCGTCACCCGCAAATCATCTGAGAGCGGAAGCGACGTGCTGGCTCTTTCGCTAAACCAGAAAACCTATCACGGCAATTTCCTAAATGAAGTTTCCACACAGCTGGCTTCCTATCCCCGTGATATTTTTGGTGAGACAGAATGGATCATTCAGCCCAAGGCACATTTTGATATTCTTCAGAAAATGCAGAAAGGAACGGCTTTGAAAGAAATGCATATAGTAATTAATTGTGGAATTAAAACAGGATTCAACGATGCCTTTTTTATTGATGAAGAAACCAAAAGCAGTCTAATTTCAGAAAACGCAAATAGTGCGGATTTGATACATCCTTTGTTGAAAGGTAGGGATTTGTGTGCTTGGTACACATCTAATGATGGGCAATATATTATAAATCCTCATAATGGTCTTCCGAAGAAAAACATTCCACCTGTTAATATAGAAGATTATCCAGCGGTTAAAAAACATTTAGACAAGTACATCACACAATTAGCAAAACGAGGAGATAAAGGAGTAACACCTTATAATTTGCGCGCTTGTGATTATTTGGAAGAATTTGATAAACCGAAAATCTTATATAGCGAAATAACAGCATCCTTCCCATTTATCTATGATGAAAAGGGGTTAATGTGTAATAATAAGATTTTCTTTATTACATCACATGATGAATCGGTTGATTTAAAGTTTCTTACAACTGTATTTAATTCAAAGCTTTGCAAATTGTGGATTTGGTACAACTGTCCTGAACTTCGAGGTGGAACTCGCGAAATTCGTAAAATCTATTTCGAGAATTTTTGTATTCCATTAGGCTTTGACCAGCAGCCCTTCATTGCACTTGCCGACACGATGCTCTCCCTCCATCAGCAATTGCATGAGAAGCGCAGCCGTTTCCTTCGCCGCTTGTCAGAGAACCTGGAGGGCGTGAAGCTGACGACGGCCTTGCAGACGTTCGACCAGCTGGACTTCACGGCCTTCGTGGCAGAACTGAAGAAACAGAAGATAAAACTCTCGCTCACGCAGCAGGATGAGTGGGAAGACTACTTCAACCAGTACGCCCAAGCCTGCCAGCAGCTGAAATCACAAATCGCCCAGACCGACAAGGAGATTGACCAGCGAGTGTACGACCTCTATGGCCTGACTGAAGAAGAAAGGCAAACCATCGAGTCGATGATTAAGCCTATGGAATGAATAGTATATAAATAATGGTATTTTTAAAACAAC
>JAFPZD010000182.1 GCA_017417465.1 Prevotella sp.
CTGGGTAACAGCGACATGAACCACTTGGTAATCTCAGGGCTGTGGTGACTCGGCATGATGAGCGGCTGTGCCGTGTCGAGCAGCAGGATGGCCTTCATGTCTTCCTCTGACAGTGTGAAGTCGAACAGGTCGAGATTCTGCGCCATGCGCTCCTTTTTACTCGATTTCGGAATGATTATCACGCCACGCTGCAACAGATAGCGCAAAGCCACCTGAGGTCCCGTCTTGCCATACTTCTCGCCAATGGCAATCAGCGTCTCGTTCTGAAAGAACCCGTTCTTACCCTCAGCCAGCGGTCCCCACGACATGTGGGCTATGCCCAGTTCGTCCATATACTTGCGGCTCTCCACCTGCTGACAGAACACGTGCGTCTCTACCTGGTTCACCTGAGGCACCACGTCGAAATGGGCGCACAGGTCGATATAGTGGTCTGGATAGAAGTTCGACACACCGATAGCCCGTAGTTTGCCTTCCCTGTAGGCATCCTCCAAGGCACTGTAGGCCCCGTAGCGGTCGCCGTAAGGCTGGTGCAGCAGCATTAGGTCAAGATAGTCGGTCTGCATCTTGCGCAAACTCTCGTCGATGCTGGCCTTGGCCTGTTCGTAACCGTAGTTCGTAAACCATATCTTCGATACGAGGAACAAGTCTGCGCGCCGTATGCCGCTCTTCTTCCAGGCATTGCCCACGCCCTCCTCATTCTGGTAAGCCTGCGCCGTGTCTATCATCCGATAGCCCACCTCCAAAGCATCGCTTACGCAACGTTCACACTCTTCAGGCGACACCTGAAACACTCCGTAACCCATCTGTGGCATTTCCACGCCGTTGTTCAATTTAATTGTCTGCATATTGTTCTAATTTGATTTGTTTCGTGCAGCAAAGTCAGTGCAAGCCGAGTGCAGAGCCGAACTTGTTCGAGATTTGCCGAGGTACAGCCTGGCTTCACCGTTTTCGACGGCAAAGGTACACAGAAAACCCGAAACTATTTTGACAATAATTTCGGGGATTCTTTCACTTTTTACCGAAAAAATTTTCAAGGACTTGAATTTCGTTCGAGCTCGCTCACGTTCGGCCATCTGCAAGAAGGCTTGCATGGCACTCACTTAACTGCGACCTTCCGCCCATCCACGATATTAATACCCTTCTGCATCGCATTGCGCCGTGTGCCGTTGAGGGAGTAGATGGAATCGGATTGCTTTGTGTCGGCTTTTGTAGAGCGGACAGATGTTGAACCTGACTGACTCTGCCAGAAGCGGACGGCATCTTGGAGCCAGCCTTCGGCTACGGTGCCAGTGCCGAGGCCGAAGCCGTGGGGCAGGCCGTTGTACGAGTGGAATTCTGTGGGGATGCCGAGGGCTGAGAGGCTTTCAAGACGGCTCTGCATGGTGCGCCACGAGGCAATGCCGTCGCTGGTGCCGCAGCAGGCGTAGGTGGGGCCGTCGTATGGCGAAACGGTGGTGTAGCCCGTGTATTGCATGACAACCGCCGAGGCTTGGGGTAGGTCAGTGCGGCCTGTCAATGAGCGTAGATTGGCACTATTGCCCAGTGTCGCTGCCATCCGTGCGCCAGCGGAACCACCCCAGAGCGAGTAACCGTCACGCTGTACACCGAGTTCGTCGGCATGGTCGCAGATGTAGGTGATGGCACGGGCCAGGTCCTCGTATGCATCGCCGGGACGATAGATGAGCGCAAAGGCATTGTAGCCCTGCTTCGAGAGTTCGAGGGCATGAGGGAATGAGTCGTGCATGGCTCCCACGTAGGAGAAGCCACCACCTGCGTTGCAAATGGCGAAGGGGGCATTGCTGTTGCCCCGAAAGAAGAACAGCCCTGTGTTGAGCAACTCTGGATAAGCCTGTTTCTCGGCCTCTGTATAGATGTCGATGAAACAGTTGTCGGCATGGGCACGGAGATAGTTGCACACCTCCACCGTCTTGTCGGGGTCGATGTAGTTATACCACGTCAAGGCGAGTTGTTCCAGCGTAGTGCCGCTCCAGTAGCCAGTATTCAAAGGGAAAATCAGTCGACCATAGTCGTCAAAGACAGGGTCGTTCATCACGTCGCTGATGCGACTCTGACGTGTATAGTAGTTTGTCATTGCCTCTGTTTTTGTGGGTGGAAAGAAGAACGGCAGGGCATTGTAGATGTACTCGATGGTCGGGCGGTATTCGTGCCGTGCGCCATCCTTCTCGTGGAAGGTCATGTTCTGTAGAGTGAACATCTCCGACAACCCAGCCATGCCCTCAATTTGGTTCAGCGTCTCGCGGTAGGCCGAGTCGCTGGTTCCGCTGGCCGCCCAGATGTAGAAGTCGCCCGTCGTGTAGCCCTGTGCCGTGATGCGCTCTGCAAGATAACGAGCCGTGTCCTCGGGGCGGTTCATCCCAGCGAAGGCCCCGAGCGACCAGCAATCGCCGCTGATGGGCAGGAACCAGCGGAAGAGGCTGAGCGTCTCGTCCAGAACATACCACGTCGTGACACCGCCCATCGAGAAACCACCGATGGCCCTATGACAGCGCGATGCCTTCAGCCCAGCCTCGCTGGTCGTCTCGGCATAGGTGCGATAGCGGCTCTCCACCAGCGGAACCAGGTCGTGCTGCAGCTCCAGCGGGAGTGCCTTGCAATACTTGTCGGCATCGACATAATCGGGCGTCGGACTGCCGTAATTGTACGACGGCGTGACCACAATCAGCGGGTCGATGTCGCCGTGCGCTATCATCTGGTCAAGCACACGACGCAGCATCCCGTCCTCCACGGTCAGGTAGGTAGAAGCCGTACCGTAGTGGCCATGAACGAGGTAGAGCACGTTGTATCGCCTTTCCGTGTCGGTGTCGTAGCCGTATGGCAGATAGACGTAAGCCGTATTCTGCCGTACCGCCATAGTCCCGTCCGCATAGTCCCGTGTGTCGTAGTCTATACGCACCACCTCGCCCTGCCGGGCCGTCTCGCTGAGATAGCCGTCAGGTATCGCCTGCGTCTTGTTCACCAATTGCGTATAACCCTCCCGCTCCGCCGGAGCCTCCGACGGACTACTGGCAGGTTCTTCCGCATGGCCCGAACAAGACAGCAGACTCAACTCCAGCATGCTAACCAGTGCTTTCTTCCTGAACGTTTTCGTTAAGCCAAATGAGCAGAATGAAGCTTGCTTCAATTCTGCCATGGCGAGAAAAGGTCGAATGCTATTCAACATCTTTTTTACCTTATTTTACTAAATACTTTTGTCCGTCCATGATATACAGACCCTTGGCACTGCCTTGAAGCGAAGTCACGCGCTGACCTTGCAGATTGTAGATGCCCCGCTGCTGACCGTTCCTTGCAGCCGAAGGAGTCTCAATACCCGCCACGATGTCGGTGATGCCGATGCGGTTGAGCCATTCCTTCACCGTCGCCTCACTGTAACTGCTGGCCCCGCGAAGTCCCAGACCTTCGAGGTGTTCCGAGTCGGGCGTTGCAGCCACGATGTCGTTCAGCGTCTGATAGGTTGCCGTGAAGAATGTGCAGAACGGCACGATGGTCTTACCCTTGAAGTCGTAGTCCTTGCATTCCAGGAACGAGTGGATAATCATCGGTGCATCGAACCACCATACGGGACAGCCCACGAACACGATGTCATAGTCCTGCATCGTCTGCAGCGTGTCCATCAGTGCGGGCCGTGCGCCTGCATCCTTCTCCGCGTTGGCGATGCTGTACGCCAGCGTGTTATAGTCCGTCGTGTAGGCCTCGCGTGGCTCAATGCGGTAGATGTCCGCACCCGTCTGCCGCTGAATCTCCTCTGCCAGTGCCTTCGTGTTGTTGCTCCACGAGAAATAGGTCACCAGCATCTTCTTTCCCTGTGCCTGTAGCCCTATAGCCATAAGCATCAGCAGGGCAATCGTCATTGTTCTCTTCATTGTCGTTTCGTTTTGTATTCGTGTCTATTAATATCCACTGTCAATGTTCTTCTGGCTATCTGCGTTATATCGATGGCCTGAGAGGGTGATCTCTGAGAGACGGCGGTTAATTTCGCGCATCTCCTCGTCGGTGTAGGTGATGTCAGCAGCAGCAAAGTTCTCCGACAGATGTCCCCACGACGTGCTGCCAGGAATGGCTACTATCCACGGCTTTTGCGCCATAACCCACGAGAGGGCGACCTGTGCTGGCGTACACTGCTTGCGCTGGGCAATCTCGGTCACGAAGTCCACCAGCACCATGTTCTTGGCGATATTCTCCTGCTCAAAGCGGGGCACCTTCGAGCGGAAGTCATCAGCACCGAATGTCTGACCACGCTTCACGGCTCCCGTCAGGAATCCCTTGCCAAGTGGCGAGAACGGAACAAGTCCGATGCCAAGTTCCTCAAGCGTTGGAATGATTTCGCGCTCCGGCTGTTGCCAGAACATCGAGTATTCGCTCTGCACAGCCGTCAGCGGACAAACCTTGTGCGCCCTGTGGATGGTCTCGGCACCAGCCTCCGACATACCCCAGTGCAGCACCTTGCCCTCCTTCATCAACTGCGCGATGGTCTCGGCCACCTCCTCGGGAGCCGTCTGTTTATCCACACGATGCTGATAGTAGAGGTCGATGTGGTCGGTGCGCAACCGTTTCAGTGAACCTTCCACCGACTGCCGGATGGTCTCTGGCCGTGAGTCGAGTGCTTGCTTGAAGTCCCTCAGCGCGATGCCGAACTTCGTGGCGATTTTTACCTCGTTTCGTATAGGTTCCAGTGCCTCGCCCACAAGTTCTTCGTTGGTGTAGGGCCCGTAGCATTCTGCCGTGTCGAAGAACGTCACACCCAGTTCGTCGTGCGTACGTCGAATCAACTTGATCATCTCCTGTTTGTCTCGCGCCGGCCCGTAGCCGTGGCTCATACCCATGCAGCCCAGCCCTAAGGCTGATACACGCAAATCCTGTCCTAATGTTCTCTGTTCCATATTCTGATTACGTTTTTGATTTCATGGTGCAAAATTACGCAGAAAACCCGAAACTATTTTGATAATAATTTCGGGTTTTCGTTCACTTTTTACCGAATTGTATCATTTAATAATCTGCTTGAACTCTGTTCGAGCTCGCTCACGTTCGGAAATGTAAACGAGTTTCCATTTCTCTCACTTAATCGCGACCTTCTTCCCATTGATGATATATAGCCCCTCCGACAGCGCGTGGAGACTCTTCATATTGGTACCAACAGGCGTGCCGTCAATTCGAAATATATTGTAGCTCTGAGGCATGGCTTGCGAGGATATAAGCTGGATGCCTGTGAGGTCAGCCAAGTCGATGAGCGTGTAAGAACGACTGCCGAGACCTATGCGCTCGGCGTGATCGATGATGTGAGTGCCGTGCTGGCGGGCGATGCGGTCGAGCAGTGGCTGGTGGTTATCGCCAGCCGACGAGGGCATGTTCACGAAGTCGAGACAGGCTTGGTCGAGGGCTACGGGGTCGGTGGAGGCCAGTATACCCACATTCTTCATCTGTGGCGAAGCAGGTCGGCCGTTGCAGTCGCAATCCACGCTAATGTTGTTCATCACATCAATGTAGATGATGTTCTTGCCTTCCTGATGGAAATACTGATGGATGGCGTTGGCAACCTCAGCCATCGACTCAAGGAAGCCGTCCTGGTCATCGGCATACGAGAACCAACGCTCCGATACCGTATTACGCCCAGCTGAGTGGATGAGCGCCTTGCCGCGACGGGCCGACATGCCTATTGACTGATTCTTCAGTACACCGCCGAAACCGCCCATCTGGTGGCCCTTGAAGTGGGCGAGGTTGATCATAAAGTCGTAGTTGGCCATGTGGGCACCAACCACTGCATAGGGGAAGTGGGGTGCCACTCCATTCTGCGTATCAGCTGACATGGGCAGTTCGAGTTCGCCAGCCGCTGAGTCGGCACCATCGGAGTCCATCAGGTCGAGTTCGTACTTGAAACCACCAGCCACGGTATAGCCACGCTGTTGGATGGCCTGTCGGTGACTGGCCGTTGTACTGCGACTGCCGCTGTAGGTGGTGTTACATTCCACGAGCGTTCCGTCCACTCCGTTGACGAAATCCTGAATCAGCGAAGGCTTCAGTTGGTTCGAGTTCTGCGACTCGCCTGTACTGATTTTCACTGCCACGCGTCCCGTTGCCGGCACGCCCAGCACTTCATAGATTTTCTGCAGCGATTCTGCGGAAATATCCTTGGTGAAATACACATTGGCCTGTGCCATCATCGTGACGGTCACGGCAAGCATTGCGATGCTTAATAGGATTCTTTTCATACGTTTGATTGCTTATTAATGTTGGTTGTTCGCTCTGACTATCTCGCCTAAAGAAATGTCAGGGTGACGGTAGCGGGCCTGTGGGTTGCGTTCGCCACGAGCCAGCGTGAGGGCTTTCTGCGAGCAGTTGTGGACGCAGGCCAAACAGTAGTCGCAGTCGCCACTGAATTGGGCCACGTCGTCTGCCATCTTGAAATTTCCGTGCGGACAGACCTTGGCACAGGTGTTGCAGCCTATACAGGCCTCGGTGTTCAACTTTAGCAGCTGCTCGGCAGTCATCGGGAAGTGACTCTTCTGCAGATTTGACAGGAAGCCTTGCATCTGCTCGTTCATCTGGTCAAACTTTGCAATGAACTGGCGATGTGCCGCAACGTCGGCTACGATGGCCGTCAGGTTCTCGGCAGTGTGCTTCTCTGCCTTTATCTGTTCGTTCATGTCGAACACAGGCAGATAGTTATCCACCATCATCAGCGTCTGGATGTACTGGTTCGTGACACCCTGCTTTTGACAATAGTCTTCCCACCACTCGGC
>JAFPZD010000183.1 GCA_017417465.1 Prevotella sp.
TGAAGCGCTACTCGATGAACATCGTGGCACAGGTCTTTGTGAACAACGACCTCGTCACCGACTCGCGCGACATAGTAGGTGCCTTCGACGGCACGGGCCGCTGCATGGGCGTGAACAACATCGAGTACGACCCGGCAACAGGCCGCAGCATGCTCTTCATGACCGTCTACGACAGCACGACGGTGGCCAACCAGCTGACGTTCCGCCTCTGGCACTACGCCACGGGCAAGACCATGAAGCTGACGCCGACGGAGTTCATCAACTTCGGTGACCAGGCCATCGTGGGTACCGTGGACAAGCCCGTGGGCCTATACTCCGAAGAAGAGTACCTGCAGAAGCTCGACCTGGCACGAGGCTGGAACTGGGTGTCGTTCAACGTCTATAACCAGGCCTTCGCGAGCGTGGAGAGCATCCTGAGCCGCTTCCCGTGGCAGGAGGGCGACATCCTGACGGAGGACTCGGAGGACCTGACGCTGACCTACCGCAATGGTCAGTGGATGAGCAACAGCAACACGGACATCAGCCGCATCAAGCTGTCGCAGCAGTACAGCTACCGCGTGAAGGTGAGCACGCCCCAGCAGATAGAGATATGGGGCAGCGCCTACAAGCGGCAGGCCGACCGCACCGTCAAGGTGAAGCAGGGCTGGAACAGCATCGGCTACACACCGATGGTGAGCCTGCCCGTCAGGACGGCGCTGACCGACTACTTCGACGAGGCCATGCCCGGCGACGTGGTGAAGAACCAGCATACGTTTGCCATGTTCACTGCCGACGGCAAGGGTGGCGGCGAATGGCTCGGCACACTGAAGTATATGAAGCCCGGCGAGGGCTATATGCTGCACCGCCAGGGAACCACCGAGGCGCAGTTCTGCTATCCGTACTATGAGCCGGGAACGACATTCATCGAGAACAGCGTGAACAAGGCTCCGCAGCGCGGCAGCAACTTCAGCACGACGATGAGCGTCGTGGCCGAGGCTGTCGGCGTTGACGTCGAGGAGGGCGACCGACTGGTGGCATACGCCGGAGGCGAAGCCGTAGGAAGTGTAGAGTGTAGAGTGCAGAGTGTAGAGTTTGCTACCGCTGCTGGTACTCCGCTATTCTTCCTGAGCATCGAGGGCGACATAGAGGTACCGCTGTCCTTTGCCATTGAGCGTGGAGACGAAATCATCGCCACTACGGGCGAGGTGATGCGCTATGAGGCCGACGGCATCAGCGGTTCACCGGCCATGCCTACGCAGATCAGTTTCGTCACTGTCGACCAACTGCCGCAGGACGGCTGGTACACGGTGCAGGGCATCAAGCTGCAGAAGGCACCGACGAAGAGCGGCGTATATATTTATAATGGTAAGAAACAAGTGATCAAATAGTTCAATGAAAAAGTCTGCAATAAAAATAATGTTTCTGGCGGCAGTCCTCACCTTCGTGTGGGGCTGCTCGTCAGACGATGAAAGTACATCTGCCAACTATACGTTTGCTACAGCGGAGAAACCGGCATGGAGTGTAGACCTGACGGGCAGCGATAATGCCCCGGCATGGACGGCACCGGACCCGTCGCTCTTCGAGAGCTCGATGTTCATCATGGTGAAGCTGCAGGACGAA
>JAFPZD010000184.1 GCA_017417465.1 Prevotella sp.
GAAAAGTAAAAGTTTGTAGTACCCAATGAGGGAAACAGCTCAGCCGAACCGACGGTGAAAGCAAGAAGAACTGAGAAGTAGGGGCAAAGTTGGGGTAAAACCCAACCTAACAACCCACCCCCAAGAACCCACCCCCTACCCCTCCCCAAGGGAGGGGAGTTTATATAGTTCCTCCGCTGAATAAACCGCAGAATAATCCGCAGCACCTCCGCTGAATAAACCGCAGGAATAATCCGCAGCACCTCCGCTGAATAAACCGCAGGAATAATCCGCAGCACCTCCGCTGAATAATCCGCAGGAATAATCCGCAGCACCTCCGCTGAATAAACCGCAGGAATAATCCGCAACACCTCCGCTGAATAAACCGCAGGAATAATCCGCAGCACCTCCGCTGAATAATCCGCAGGAATAATCCGCAGCACCTCCGCTGAATAATCCGCAGCACCTCCGCAGGAATAATCCGCAGCACCTCCGCAGGAATAATCCGCAGCACCTCCGCTGAATAATCCGCAGCACCTCCGCCTCCAAAACTAACCAGACCCCCCTCCCTTGGGGAGGGGAAGGGGGTGGGTTGTTGGGGAGTAGGGGTGATGGGTTACAGGGGGTGGGTTGTTGGGGTTTACACCATCATCGCCACCACCGGTATCGAGCACACGGCGATGAGTGTGGTGATGAACGTCAGCTCAGTGATGAGCGCCGTGTCGCGCCCAAGCTTCAGGCAGAGGATGGTGCCGTAGGTCGCCACGGGCATGGCGATGACCACCGTGTTGATGCTCACCACCAGGTGGCTGAAGCCGAGGACGGTGGTGACGGCGTAGACCGCCAGTGGCAGCAGTGCCAGGCGGAAGATGGCCGTGACGTAGACGGTGCGGTTGCCAAGCATGGTGTGCAGGGGCAGCTGCGACAGCGACGAGCCGATGATGAGCAGTGCTGCCGGCACGGTGATGTTGCCGATGTAGGTCAGCGGCTGGCTGATGACGGCGGGGATGTTGTCGATGCCGAGGGCGACGATGACCATCGACAGGTAGGCGGCCACCATGGGCGAGCTGACGAGCAGGCGCACCCATTCGCGACGTGAGTGAGGCGTGCCCGCGCCACGGCCTGCCAGCAGCATCGTGCCGACGGTGAAGACGGCGAACGTGTTGACAACGTTGAGCACGGCGGCGTAGAACACGGCCTGCTGACCGAAGATGGCCGCCACGACGGGATAGCCGATGAACCCGACATTGCCGAACATCAGGGCGAACCCCACCACGCCACGGTCCTCGAGGCGCCGTGTCAGCAGCGGTGGCAGCCACAGGGCCGCAGCCGTCAGCAGCACGTAGGTAAGCACGCTGATGGCCAGCAGCGGCAGGATGAGACGGCGGTCGGGCAGCGTGCCCGTCATCGTCGACGAGAGGATGAGCGCAGGGCAGGTGAAGTCGATGATCAGCCCTGACAGCCGACGGTCGAAGTCGCCACCCATGTAGCCCAGGCGGCCGGCTACGAAGCCCACAATGACGATGGCGAAGAGTACCGCCATGATTTCAACGTTGTTCATTTACATTCGGTTTTGTACGATTTCGAGGGTACGGAGGTACGGGGATAGTTTCGTGGGTACGGGGGTACGGGGGTACGGAGGTACGAGGATAGTTTCGGAGGTACGGGGTGCGTACCTCCGTACCCACGTACCCCCGAAAAAAACCGTACCCCCGAAATCATCCCAAGAAAACGAACAGTGAATGGTCAGCGTGCCTGGGCTTCATAGACGAAGGCGGCGCAATGGCCATTCGCTGTTCGCGTTTCAACTATTCACAGGGAGCCGTGCGCTCCCACGGGTGGACAGGGTTACGGCGTGACCACCACAGTGGTCTCCTCGACGACGATGCCAGCCATGATGTTGGTGATGGCCACGATGTCGCCGATACCAACCTGACCGTCGCCGTTGACGTCGGCAAGAGCGATGGTGTCAGCATTGGTCTCGATGCCAGCCATGACGTTGGTGATGGCCACGATGTCGCCGATGCCAACCTGACCGTCGCTGTTGACGTCGCCCTCGATAGCCTCAAGCTTCACAAGGTCGCAGGAGACGTTGAAGTTGTTGTCAAGTCCCATGGGGCTGAAGTAGAAGGTGATGTCGTACCTGCCAGCCTCGTTGACCACGTAGTCGGCATTGCCGGTGGGATTGGTCTCAGAAGCGGTGAAGCCCCATGTCTGATCCCAGCTGTGGTCGGCCACAACCTTGTAGTAGATGGTGCCGGCGTCGAGCTTGACATTGTTGAACTTCAGGGTCCACAGCGTGCGGTCGGTCTTCGTCATGTCGTTAGCCTCCACATCGGTAGCCCATGCGGTGCCGAAGAACGAAGCCTCCTCGACAGCATCCTCAGCAGCAGCCTTGAAGCAGCCAGCCACGGTGTAAGCGGGGAACTCGCCCTCGTAGGTGAAGTTCACCTTGATGATTGCAGCCTTCTTGGTGCTGTCGTTAGCGATAGCATAGTAGGTGGTGAAGGTCTGCGGCTCGATGCCGAAGAGGTTGTAGCAGTACAAGGTTTCGTAATCGTAGTGGGATAAGGTGTCGATATACTTGAACTGTGCGCAGAAGGGAGCCTCGGCGTTGCCCGTCCAGACGTGACCCAGACCGTCGACACCGCGCCAGCCATCATAGTTCTCGTTCGCAAACGAACCATCCTGCGGGTTGTAGATATAAGCTTTACATGCTTCGGCCCAGAGCGAATCGAGCTCAATGGCATCGAGGATGCTCTTAATCTGCTCTTCGTCAAAATTGATTGTCTTCAGATAGTAGTCGAAATCGCTGACGTTGTAGGTGACGCCCACTTCAATTTCGGTGCCAGTAAGTGTCAGCTCGATAGGTGCGGGTTCTGCATAGATGAAGTCAATCTCAACAAGCACGTACTTCGTGTTGTTGGCGAGGGCCCAGTAGCCCTTGAAGGTCTGAGGCTCTAAGCCGCCAATGTTGTAGCACTCGTAGTTCTGACCGTCGTTGAACTTCACGCAGAAGGGAGCCTCGGCATTGCCCGTCCAATTGTGGAAGTCGCCGTTGGCACCGCGCCAGCCGTCGTAACCAGCAAAGTTGGTAATAAGTTCGCTCGTGGTGGGGTTGTAGCCGTAGACGGTAGCCTGCGCAAGCGCATCAATGCCCAACTCGGTGCAGATGGCTGCCACCTGCTCGTCGGAGAGGCGGGCCCACTTGGTGACATAGCTGCCCTCGTCGGTGGTGTACTCGACGCTGGTGGCGATGCTCAGATCGGACTGTGTCAGATCGCCCACCTCAGGTGCCTTGACGAAGGTCACGTTGACGTTGTAGGTGTAGGTCTTGGCATTGGCTTTCAGGGCCCACTTCACGGTGTAGGTGTTGCCAATGACGTCGGCACCGTTCATGTCGCAGATGGTGAAAGTGCCCTCGGGAATGGCCTGCCAGAACTTCACGTTGATACCAGCCTTGTCGGCAGCCTCAGCCTCAGCATTGAGGTCGCTCCATGTCTCGGCAAAGCCTCTGGTGTTGAACCAGCCGTCGTACTGAGCATAGTTCTTAGTCTCAGTGCCGTCGGGATTGACGATCCAGAGCATGTCGGCGGTCACTTCCTCGACGCCAAGGAATTCGGCGGCAGCGGTGAAGTCGACAGTTGCCTCGGATGTGGTATAGCCCATTTCGGGATAGCGCTCGGCATTGATATCCTCAGAAGCTTCGGTCTCGCCCAGCAGCATCATCGAGATGGGCAGCAGCTGGTTCCTGGTGGCCGAAGCGGGGTTGAGGATGGCAACCATGACGACATCCTCCATTTTGTCGCCACTCTGGAAGCTGATCTTGTGGAGCTGCTCGTTGGCAGTCTCATTACCGTTGTTCACGTTGATGGTGTCGCCCTTAAGTGACAGCTTGCCTGCGGTAGCGCTGGTAGCCTCGAAGTTGGCGCCCACGATCTTCACCACGCGATTCAGGTTCTCAGCGATGTTGACCTCGCCGATGGTGCCCTGAATCATGGTGTACTCAGGAATCCGCTCGTAGCGATACTCGCTCTGGGGAGTAGCGGGAGCCTCGTTCATCTTCGACTTGCCAGAAGCCTCGTTGCGTACGGCTAAGATGGCGCCGTTGACCAAGAGATCCTCGTGCAGCGGGCCAATGAGCGACGAATACTGAATCATGGCACCACCCGTGGCGTCCTGAATCCAGGCGCTGCTCCAGCCATCGGCCGAAACGCCGGTGACCTCAGCGTTGTTAAGGGCCACCTTGGCAAAGGTGCCTGCCGGAAGGGCGTTGAAGGCGGCGATGTTGGCGCACTCAACATACTCGATGGGAGCGGGAGCGTTGGTCTCGCTGGTGGCATCGGCCACGGTGAGGACGAAGTTCGAAATGTAGCTAGTGTTGTCGGCCACTAAGCGCACAGCGCTGGCATTGCCAGCCCAAACGGCGGTCGTGCTGGCGCTCTCGGGCGAAGCAATGAATTTCGGCGTACCACTGCCGGCAGTCGTGAAGGCGATGCTGGTGATGGCTCTGCCCTGAGGAGCCTTGAACTCGAGGATGCCGCCCTTGTAGTTCACGAGGCAGGTGTCGCGATTGTTGTAATAGCAGAGGCGTGCGGGCGACGTGCTGGCAACCACCTGAAGGCTAAAGCCGTCGACGGTGAACGTGTCGTTGAAGATGTTACCGTTGACATCGGCTGCACTGGCACCTGCCGGATGCAGGGCACTGGTGGTGAAGTCGAAGGTGACGGACTTCGACAAGTTGCAGGTCACGTTGAAGCCGTTGCCCAGCACCTCGTTGGGATTGAAGGTGAAGGTCACGTCGTAGGTGCCGGCCTCGCTGACTACGTAGTCGGCATTGCCGTCCTTGTTGTCGGGGAAGCCCCAGCTGGTGTCCCAGCTGTGGTTCTTCACCACCTTGTAGAAGATGGTGCATGCGGGAAGCTCCACGCCCTGCTTTGTCAGGGTGTAGAGGCCGTCGGCGCCCAGCACCATGTCGTTAGCCTCGAGGGCGGGTTCCCATGTCTTGCCGAAAAGGACATTCTCCACGTCGCCACCCTCGTCGTCGAAGGCGCCAACCACCGTGTAGACTTCCTTGTCCTGTGCACTTGCGCAAACAATGCTCAGCATCATCAGCGCCACGAAAGATAGTAGTTTTTTCATGTTGTTTGGTTTTAAAATGGTTAGTAAAAGTTAGGTTAAAAATCGATGTCGTTACGTATGTGACAGCTTCTGCCGCCCATTATTCCTTACACTCGTGGGCAGGTGGGAGCTCAGCCTTGATGCCCGCCTGACGGATGTCGGCCAGCAGCTGGTCGGCGTTGGTCTCGTCGGTGAAGAAGGTGACGGCCAGCGACTGCTTCTGCTGGTTGACGTTGACGTCCTCGACGCCAGTGATGATGATGACCTCGTCGACGGTCTCTTGCGTGGCCTGTTCGGCGGGGATGTTGTAGTAAGCGTAGCTGACCTTCGGTCCGCTGTAATAGTTCACGGGCGTGTAGCCCAGCTGCCCGATGGCCGCGCGGATGTCGGCCTTGCACGTGCGGTTGGCATCGTAGCGGATGAAGATGTAGTGCTTGTCGAGGTGTGGCGACATGCTGTCGATGGCCTCAATCTGCGAGAGGCGCTTGGTGATGCGGTTGGCGCAGTTCTGGCAGTGCATGTCGTCGATGCGGAGGCCGAAGCCGCGGCGTATGACTTCGTCGGGGCTGTAGGGCGACGCCTTGAAGCGCCCTGTGGCGGCGAGGCGTGCCTCGATGGAGTCGCGGCAGGTCAGCGCGGGGTCGAAGGTGACGGTGGTGGTGCGGCGCTCGATGTTGCTCTTCACGTTGTCGATGCCTGGCAGCTGGCGCACGGCGGTCATGACCTTGTGGGCACACTCTTCGCACTTCATGCCCTTGATGCGCACGGTGAGTGTGTCGACAGTCATAGCATGCAGCGAAGCCGTGATGCCCGCCAGCAGAGTGATTAGTAATAGTGTCTTCTTATTCATATTCAGGTCTTTAGTATCGTTCACAGAGGGCAGGGCATAGCTCCCATAACTCCCATTTTCGAGGCAGGACTATTGTCCCTTAACTCCATCCACAGGGGGCAGGGGCTATCGTCCCCTAACTCCCCCTAACTCCTAACTCCTAATTCCTAACTCTTCTACGCTCACAGCGCCCCATTGGCAATGAGCCATTCGCCAATTTGTACGGCGTTGAGGGCAGCACCCTTGCGAATCTGATCGCCCGAGAGCCAGAGTGTCAGGCCATTGTCTTCAGCGAGGTCCTTGCGGATGCGCCCCACGAAGATATTGTCCTTGCCGGCGGTGTCGAGCGGCATGGGGTAAATGAGGGTGGCAGGATCGTCGACGAGCGTACAGCCAGGGGCATTGGCGATGGCCTCGCGAGCCTCCTCGACGCTGATGGGACGCTCGGTCTCAATCCACACGCTCTCGGAGTGGCTGCGCAACGAGCTGACGCGGACGCAGGTTGCCGAACAGCGGGCGTCGGTGTGCATGATCTTCCGCGTCTCGTTGAACATCTTCATCTCCTCCTTCGTGTAGCCGTTGGGCTGGAACACGTCAATCTGCGGGATGACATTGTAAGCCAGCTGGTGGGGGAACTTCTTGATGGTCTTCACCTCGCCCGTCTCCACCAGTTCGCGGTACTGCTGCTGGAGCTCCTGCATGGCGGCGGCACCGGCACCGCTGGCACTCTGGTACGACGACACGCGAATGCGGCGGATGTGGCTCAGCTGCTCCAAGGGCTGAAGCACGACGACCATCATGATGGTGGTGCAGTTGGGGTTGGCAATGATGCCGCGTGGACGCTGGCGAGCATCCTCGGCGTTGCACTCGGGCACCACGAGGGGCACATCGTCATCCATGCGGAAAGCACTCGAATTGTCGATCATCACGCAGCCGTGGCGGGTGATGTCGGCAGCATACTCACGCGAGACACCGGCACCTGCCGAGGTGAACGCGATGTCGATATTCTTGAAGTCGTCGCCATGACGCAACAACTTGACTTCTAACTCTTTATCCCGAAAACAATACTTGCGACCCGCAGAACGCTCGGAGCCAAAAAGCACCAACTCGTCCATCGGGAAGTTACGCTCATCGAGGAGTCTCAGAAACTCCTGTCCTACTGCGCCACTGGCGCCTACGATTGCTACTTTCATCGTTAGCTTAACAATTTTTTGATTTAATAACGCTGCAAAGATACAACTTTTCCGTGAAACGCGCGAACTTTATTCAAAAAAAATGAGGGCGAAGTGTGAAAAAATCTTTCTTGTTTGGTTTTTCGCTCGCTTATTCGTACCTTTGCACCTGCTTATGAGTATGAACAAGGAAGTTACCACAAAAGTGATGTTCCAACGGGCAGAGCGCCTGCTGGGCCGTGAAGCCATGGAACGCCTGGGACAGCAGCGCGTCATCATCTTTGGCGTTGGCGGCGTCGGTTCATGGTGTGCCGAGAGCTTGGTACGCACAGGCATCCGCCATCTGACAATGGTCGACTTCGACCGCGTGAGTCCTACGAACATTAACCGCCAGCTCATGGCCACGACGGCCACCGTGGGGCAGATGAAGGTTGAGGAACTGCGACGGCGGCTCTTAGACATCAATCCCGAGGCCGACATCCGGGCCGTGACGACGCCTTTCAACGAGGAGACTGCCGACAGTTTCGAACTGGGTAGCTACGACTACGTGATCGACGCCATCGACTCGCTGGCCGACAAAGCACGGCTGATTCTGATGACGTGTGAGACGGAGGGACGGCTGTTCTCGTCGATGGGGGCGGCGCTGAAGTGCGACCCGTCGCGCATTCGCGTCGCTGAATTCTGGAAGGTGGAGGGTGACCCCTTGGCACGTGCCCTGCGGCGGCGCTTCAAGCATGCAGGACAGTTTCCTCAACGTAAGTTCCAGTGTGTCTATTCCGATGAGCTGATTCCCAACAGAGACGAGGAAGCAGCGGCTGACATAGCCGTAGAGCGTGGCAACGGCTCACTGGTACACATCACGGCCATCTTCGGCTTCACGCTGGGAAGCCTGGTTATTCGTGACGTGATGAGCGCAGCAGACCGGTGATGAGTCGGGCGGCATTGGCAGGGGCATTGGCAGTGCCGAGGCGCTTGCGTACCTCGCGGTAGCCCTGCAGCATGGCTTCGCGGTCGGGGCCGTCAAGGATGCGGCGCAGCTCGCGGTCGATGCTCTCAGTTGAGAAAGTGTCGGCCACCAGTTCACGCACCACTTCGCGGTCGGCAATGAGGTTGACCAGCGAAATATATTTCACCTTCAGAAGCTTCTTACGGAGCCACGCGTAGAAGTGCGGGTGTGGCGTCCCATAGCACACCACCTGGGGCACGCCGAAAAGGGCGGTCTCCAGCGTGGCGGTACCACTGGTGACAAGGGCGGCGTGAGCACGGCTCAGCAGATCGTAGGTCTGCCCGAATACGATGGTTGCGGCATGTCCACGAAGGAAGGGGGTGTAGTAGTCAGCATCAATGGCAGGCGCACCTGCGACGACGATGTTGTAATCGGCAGCATAGCGGTCGGTCACCTCGAGCATGGCGGGCAGGTTTTCGTCGATTTCCTGACGACGACTACCACAAAGAATAACTATCATAGGGGTAGAAAGCGAAGAAGGCCCGAGAGCCCCCCCTACGGCCCCCGAGGGGGCTTCTATAGTTTCATCCGCAGGAGCTATCGTGCCCCCCTCGGGGGGCGAAAGGGGGGCTTGCGGCTTCTTTTGTTTCGCCAAGAATTCGTCTACTTCGTCCCTGGTGGGATTGCCGACGTAGTGGATGGGATAATGATGCTTGCCCTCAAAGAAGTCCACTTCGAAGGGGAGTATGGAGAAGAGTTCGTCAACGTCGCGCTTGATGTTCTTGATGCGATGCTCTTTCCACGCCCAAATCTTTGGAGAAATGTAATAATAAATCCGAGGTCGTTTCTCCTCACACCTAACTCCAAACTCCTCACTCCTAACTCCTAGCTCCTCACTCCTAACTCCTAACTCATCCCGCTTTCTCCTAACATCCTTGGCAATGCTGAGATTGAAGCCCGGATAGTCAACAAGAATCAGGGCATCAGGCTCCCATTGAGCAATATCGTGCTTACACATCCGCATGTTACGGAGAATGGTACGCAGGTGAAGAAGCACGGGAATGAAGCCCATGTAAGCCAACTCACGGTAGTGGCGGACACAAGTGCCGCCGACGGCCTGCATCTGGTCGCCGCCGATGAAGCGAAATTCGGCTTCAGAGTCAATATTTTTCAGCGATTGCATCAGACGCGATGCATGGAGGTCGCCTGAGGTTTCGCCAGCAATGAGGTAGTACTTCACGTTAGGGGGAGTTAAGGGGAGTTAGGGGGAGTTAAAGGGGAGTTAAAAGGACGATAGCTGGGAGTTACAGGGGCGATAGATCTTTGTCATTATCGATTCCCAGCTGGGTATTCAGCTGCTCCATGGCATCGTAGGCCGTCACGTCGATGCGGGTGGGAGTGATGGCGATGTAGCCATGGGTCAGCGCCCAGTTGTCAGTACCCTCGGCTTCGGGTTCGTCGTTCTGGTAGGAGCCGACCATCCAGTAGTAGTCGTAGCCACGGGGATGGTGGCAACGGGTGATCTCGTTACCCCACGTGCCAGCAGCCATGCGGCACACCTTGACACCGTGGTAGTCGCCCTCAACGGCAGTCAGCCCTCGCTCTTCCCGCTTCTCGCCAGGGCTTACCACGACGGGGAAATTGATGTTCAGACAGACGCCCTTGGGAAGACCTTTCTCCAACACGACATGGGTGAACCGACGAATGTAGGGGCGCATGGGCTCGAAGTCGGCATCGGCAGCATGAGTGCAGAGCGAGAAGGCCACGGAGGGAATGTACTTCATACAGCCCTCGAGGGTGACACCCATCGTCCCAGAGTAGTGGGTGTTCACCGAGGCGTTATCGCCGTGGTTGATGCCGCCAATGACAATGTCGGGCTTGCGGCCATGAAGTATTTCGGAAAGGGCGAGCTTCACGCAATCGACGGGGGTGCCGTTCGACGACCATATCTCGACACCTGGGCGGCGCTCACGGCAGGTCAGTGTCAGCGGTGTGGTGGCCGAAAAAGCGCAAGCGAATCCTGAGCGCGGCCCTTCGGGTGCACACACCACGATGTCGCCCATGTCGTGGAGCATGTCCACAAGGCAGTTGATTCCCTTGGCTTGATAGCCGTCGTCGTTAGCAATGAGTATTAAAGGTCTTTTCTCCATAGGGTTGTTTGTAAGCGGGTGCAAAGTTAATACTTTTTGGGGAGTTAAAGGAGTTAAAGGAGTTAAAGGGAGTTAAAGGACGTTAGTTATTGCCCTGAAATGGGGGGCACAGCAAAGCATTTCGATTTTTTTTCGTAATTTTGCAGCCCCTATATTTACAATAATGTGGAAACGCCTGAAGGCGTCGAATAAAAAAACGAAAGAAATGGGAAAGATAATTGCATTAGCAAACCAAAAGGGTGGCGTGGGCAAGACTACAACGACCATCAACCTGGCAGCCTCGCTGGCCACGCTTGAGAAGACGGTGCTCGTGGTCGATGCCGACCCACAGGCCAACGCCTCAAGCGGTCTTGGTGTGAACATCCAGGAGGTGGAGTGCTCGCTCTACGAGTGCATCATCGACCATGCCGACGTGCGTGACGCCATCTATACAACTGATATTGAAGGACTTGACATTATCCCAAGCCACATCGACCTGGTGGGTGCCGAGATAGAGATGCTGAACATTGAGAACCGCGAGCGCGTCATCAAGCACTTGCTGGACCCCATCATCGGCGACTACGACTACGTGCTGATCGACTGCTCGCCGTCGTTAGGACTCATCACCGTGAACGCCCTGACGGCTGCCGACTCGGTCATCATCCCCGTGCAGTGCGAGTACTTCGCACTCGAAGGCATCTCGAAGCTGCTCAACACCATCCGCATCATCAAGCAGAAGCTGAACCAGCGCCTCGAGATCGAGGGTTTCCTGCTGACAATGTACGACTCGCGCCTGCGTCTGGCCAACCAGATCTACGACGAGGTGAAGCGCCACTTCCAGGAGCTGGTGTTCAAGACCGTCATCCAGCGCAACGTGAAGCTCTCGGAGAGCCCCTCCCACGGTCTGCCCGTCATCCTCTACGACGCCGACTCAACAGGTGCCAAGAACCACCTCGCTCTGGCAAAGGAGATCATCAATAAAAACAAAGAATAATGGCTGTACGAAAGAAATACGACAGAAGTGTCTTAGGCCGTGGCCTGGACGACATAGGAACGGGGCGCGGACTGGATGCCCTCATCGACACGAGTGAAGTGAAGACGCAGGGCTCGTCGAACCTCAGCGAGATACCCATCGAGCAGATAGAGCCTAACCCCGACCAGCCGCGCCGCGAGTTCGACACCGTGGCCATGCAGGAGCTGGCCATGAGCATTCAGACCATGGGCATCATCGCGCCCATCACCCTGCGACAGGTGGCCTCCGACCGCTACCAGATTATTGCTGGCGAGCGCCGCTGGCGTGCCTCGCAGATGGCTGGTCTGAAGACCATGCCCGCCTATATCCGCACCGCCGACGACGAGAGCGTGATGGAGCTGGCACTGGTGGAGAACATCCAGCGCGAAGACCTTAACGCCATCGAGATAGCACTGGCCTACGAGCATCTGGCCGAGACCAGCGGCATGACACAGGAGAAAATATCGGAGCGCGTGGGCAAGAGCCGCACGGCGGTGACCAACTACATGCGCCTGCTGAAGCTGCCGGCACAGATACAGATGTCACTGAAGAACCGTGAGATCGACATGGGACACGCACGTGCCTTGCTGGCCCTCGACTCGCCGTCGATGCAGCTGAAGCTGTTCCGCGACGTGCTGAAAAACCAGTACTCGGTGCGCAAGGTCGAGGAGATGGTGCAGATGCTCAAGAGCGGTGAAGACGTTGGGACAGTGCGCAAGAAGATTGCCGTCAAGGCACAGCTTCCCAAGCACTACGACGAGATGCGCCAACGGCTCGGCGAGCAGCTTAAAGCCAAGGTGCTGATGACCTGCGGCACCGGCGGCAAGGGCAAGATTACCATTCCCTTTGCCAACGAGGATGAGTTGCGCCGGATTATGGAAGGCCTCGTGCCAGGCAAATAATAAAAGGTATGGACAGGCCCTTGTGCCCGTCCGAAAATGAAACGTGATGGCAATAAACATTGTGCGTGGGCTGACAGGACGTTGGGCGAGGGTGCTTCTGGCACTCGTCGCCAGCTGCACTTCGCTGCTCACGGCCAACGCTCAGACAGTGCTGCCTGACACCATCGTCCGTTTGGAGCGCGAACTGCCCGACTCCATCATCCAGGCCATCGACTCGATGTACTCCCGGCTGAGCAACGAGCAGTTGCAGGCTGCCGATTCAGTGCTCGACGGTCTGACGACGACAATGCCCGACCAGCTCAACGTGCCGGTGCCCCCCACCGGCAACCAACGCGACTGGGCCACATGGCGTCCTGACCCGCAGCGTGCGCTGTGGCTGGCACTAGTCATTCCTGGCGGCGGACAGATCTACAACCGCAAGTACTGGAAGCTGCCCATCGTCTACGGCGGCTTCGTCGGTTGCATTTACGCCATGCGCTGGAACAACATGATGTACAAGGACTATGCGCAGGCTTACCTCGACCTGATGGACAACGACCCTGGCACGGCCAGCTACAACAAGTTCATGCACCTGGGACGGCAGATTACCGCCTCGAACGAGGAGCGCTACAAAACTATCTTCAAGAAGCGTAAGGACCGTTTCCGCCGCTACCGTGACCTGAGCTTCTTTGTCATGGTGGGTGTCTATGCCATCTCGGTCATCGATGCCTACGTCGACGCCGAGCTGTCGGCATTCGACATCTCGAAGGACCTGAGCATGAAGGTGCGGCCTGCCGTCATCGGCAATGGCTCGTCGCCCAATCCGCTGTACGCCACATCGTTGGGCGTCAACTGCAGCATCGAGTTTTAAAACAGTAAAGTAAAAAAGCAAAAAGAGAAAAGAATATGAGCGACATGAAACAAAACGCAACGTACACAGTAATAAGAGGTGTGGCAAAGTGGTTCCTGACCTGCTGCATGCTCACTTTCTTGCCGCTGAGCATGCAGGCACAATTCGTAGAGGAAGACGATGACGACGAGGAGGTCGACGAAATAGAGCTGACCGACGACGAGGGCAACACCGAGGAGGTGGAGTTCCCAGAGGCCATGACCTACGACCTGGACAGCCTGATGAGCCTCTACATGTCGAAGACCTACCTCACCGGCGACAACGACTGCCAGATGCGCGACGAGAACCCCACCTTCGACACGCAGGTGTACATCGACCGTCTGCAGCGCATGCCCACCATCATGGAGATGTCGTGGAACGATGTCGTACAGTCGTGCATCGAGCGCTACACCGTCCGTCTGCGGCGCACGGTGAGCTACATGCTCGGCGCCGCCAACTTCTACATGCCCATCTTCGAGCAGGCCCTCGACACCTACCAGCTGCCGCTGGAGCTGAAGTACCTGCCCATCATTGAGTCGGCCCTCAACCCGACGGCTGTCTCACGCGTAGGGGCCACGGGACTCTGGCAGTTCATGCTTCCCACGGGCAAGGCCTACGGCCTGAACGTCAACTCGCTCGTCGACGAGCGCCGCGACCCCGTGAAGTCATCGTTTGCCGCTGCCCGCTACCTGCGCGACCTCTACCAGATCTTCGGCGACTGGAACCTCGTGATTGCCGCCTACAACTGCGGCCCCGAGAACATCAACAAGGCCATCCGCCGTGCTGGTGGCGAGCGCGACTACTGGAAGATCTACCCCTACCTGCCCAAGGAGACGCGTGGCTACGTGCCCGCCTTCATCGCCGCCAACTATGTCATGAACTACTACTGCGAGCACAACATCTGTCCGATGGTCAGCAAGTTGCCTGCCAAGACCGACACGGTGATGGTCGACCGCGACCTCAGCTTCAGCCACATCGCAGCCGTCTGCGGCCTCGATGAACAGATGATACGCTCGCTCAACCCTGAATACCGCTACGACATGGTGCCAGGCATGAGCAATGGCCCCGCTGCGCTGCGCCTCCCCGTGGGCGACGTGGCCCGCTTCATCGATGTGCAGGACTCCATCTATTCGTCGAGCGTGCCCATGAAGCGCCCCGTGGTCGACATCGCCTCAGCGACGGGCGTCGTACGTGCTGCGCCCCAGAAGCACCGCTCGCGCCAGTCGGTACGTGGGCGCCACGGTCGCAACAGCCGCGGCAGTGCCAGCCGCAGCTCCAGCCGCTCGAAGAACATCACGGTGAAGAAGGGCGACACCCTCTCGGCCATCGCCAAGCGTAACCACACCACCGTGGCCAACCTGAAAAAGATCAACGGTCTGAAAGGCAACAACATACAAGCTGGCAAGAAGATAAGAGTCAAATAGTCTCTCACCCCCATGCCATGCGCCCTGCGGCATCACCGCAGGGCCACGCCTTTCCCCCTCTCATCCCTTCCCCAAACACCTAAAACTATGGATGACGACCAATTAATCAGCGCGGCGTACGACCGTCTCATAACCGACTACCTGAACTCACGCCACCGCAAGAAGGTTGACCTCATTGCCAAGGCTTTCAACTTCGCCCGGCAGGCTCACAAGGGTGTGCGCCGTCTCAGCGGCGAGCCCTACATCATGCACCCCATCGCCGTGGCACAGATTGTGTGCTCCGAGATTGGCCTTGGCTCCACCAGCATCTGCTCAGCCTTGCTCCACGATGTCGTTGAGGACACCGACTACACAGTTGAGGACATCGAGAACATGTTCGGCACGAAGATTGCACAGATTGTCGACGGCCTGACGAAAATCTCAGGCGGCATCTTCGGCGAGCAGGCATCGGCCCAGGCCGAGAACTTCAAGAAGCTGCTGCTCACCATGAGTGAGGACATCCGTGTCATCCTCATCAAGATTGCCGACCGCCTGCACAACATGCGGACCCTCGAGTCGCAGCCCGCCAACAAGCAGTACAAGATTGCCGGCGAGACACTCTACATCTACGCGCCTCTGGCCCACCGCCTCGGACTCTACAAGATTAAGTCAGAGCTCGAGAACCTCAGTTTCCGCTTTGAACACCCCGACGACTATGCCTCCATCGAGCGCAAGCTCAACGAGACGCAGGTCACACGCCGCGAAGCCTTCGACCTGTTCACCGAGCCCATCGAGGCCATGCTCCAGCGCATGGGACTCCACTACGAGATCCGCGAGCGCATCAAGACGCCCTACTCCATCTGGAACAAGATGCAGAAGAAGCACGTCACTTTCGACGAGATCTACGACATCCTGGCCGTCCGCATCATCTTCACACCCACCAGCCGTGAAGCCGAAGCCCGCGAGTGCTTCAACATCTACGTCGAACTGAGCAAGATCTACAAGAGCCACCCCGACCGGCTGCGCGACTGGGTCAACCACCCGAAGGCCAACGGTTACCAGGCACTGCACGTCACGCTCATGTCAAAGCAGGGACACTGGATAGAGGTGCAGATACGCTCCGACCGCATGGACGAGATTGCTGAGCAGGGACTGGCAGCCCACTGGAAATACAAGGAGCAGGGACCTGACGGCAAGGGTGAGTACAGCGAGGACGAGAACGAGCTGAACGAGTGGCTCCACACCATCAAGGAGATCCTCGACGACCCGCAGCCCGACGCCATGGACTTCCTCGACGCCATCAAGCTGAACCTCTTCGCTAGCGAGATCTTCGTCTTCACGCCCAAGGGCGAGATCAAGACCATGCCCGCTGACTGCACCGTGCTCGACTTCGCGTTTACCATTCACACATTCCTGGGCTCCCACTGCATCGGCGCCAAGGTGAACCACAAGCTGGTGCCTCTGAGCCACCGCCTCCGCAGCGGCGACCAGGTAGAGGTGCTCACCAGCAACTCGCAGCGCGTACAGCCTGCGTGGGTCAACTTCGCCTGCACGGCCAAGGCCAAGGCCAAGATTCAGTCTATCCTCCGGCGCAACAGCCGCGAGAAGCAGAAAGCGGGTGAAGAACTGCTCAATGCTTGGCTCGAGAAAAACGGCTTTGAACCTTCACTGGCACTGGCCGACCAGCTGGCCCACTACCACGAGTGCCTCCGACGCGAGGAGTTCTACCAGGCGCTTGGCGAGCGCATCGTGCTCCTTGGCGATGCCGACATCGACGAGCTGAAAGGTAAGAACAAGGAGAAGAAATCCTCAGAAGGCAGCAGTGGCAAGTGGCGCAAGTACGTCCCCTTTGTCAAGGCCAAGAAGGACGAGCTACCTACCAGCAGCAGCCAGCAGCCAGAGCTCTTCGTCGTGCCGCCAGACTTCAACCGCAAGAAGTCCATCTTCATCACCGACGAGAACATCACACAGTACCTCTTCCCCGACTGCTGCCACCCCATTCCTGGCGATGACGTCCTAGGCTACATCAACAACCAAAACCGCATCGAGATCCACAAGCGGGCGTGCCCCGTGGCCAACAAGCTGAAGGCCAGCTACGGCAACCGCATCCTCGACGTCAAGTGGGACATGAAGCGGCGCCTCTTCTTCGACGCCACCATACGCTTGTCGGGCATCGACCGCCGAGGCCTCGTCAACGACGTGACGCGCGTCATCTCCAACCAGCTCAGCGTCGACATGCGCAAGGTGCTCTTCACCAGCGACGACGGCATCTTCGAGGGCACCCTCGAGCTGCGCGTCCACGACCGAGAGGACGTACGCGCCATCGTCACCAGCCTCCAGCAGGTTCAAGACCTCAAGGAAATCTCACAAATCATGTAAGGTCAATGTCCCCTTTAACTCCTAACTCCTAACTCCTAATTCCTAACTCCTAACTCCTAACTCCAAACCACCCTCCTCGCCCTATGAACAAACTCCTCACCACCCTCCTCGCCCTATGAACAAACTCCTAACCACCCTCCTCGCCCTCTGTTCTGTATGCTGCGGTATTACCGCAGCCCCCTACGACAATCCCGACACCATCGTCGTGGCACGCGACGGCACAGGTCAGTTCCGTAACATCGACGATGCCATTGAGGTGTGCCGTGCCTTCATGGACTACCACAAGGTCATCTTCGTCCGTCGAGGCACCTACAAGGAGAAGCTCATCATCCCCCAGTGGCTGCAGAACATCGAGATCTGCGGCGAGGACCGCGACCAGACCATCATCACCTGGGACGACCACGCCAACATCGTGTCCTCGGACCCCCGTACCACCGCCCCCACGTCCCCCCGAAAGATCGGTACCTTCCGAACCTACACGCTGAAGATCGAGGGTAACGACATCACCCTGAAGAACATCACCATCGAGAACAATTCAGCACGCCTCGGACAGGCCGTGGCACTCCACACTGAGGGCGACCGCCTGCGTTTCGTCAACTGCCGCTTTCTCGGCCATCAGGACACCGTCTACACCGGCATGCCCGGCACCCGCCTCTACTTCCTCGACTGCCACATCGAAGGCACCACCGACTTCATCTTCGGGCCTTCCACAGTGTGGTTCGAGCATTGCGACATCCTCTGCAAGGCCAACAGCTACATCACCGCTGCCTCCACGCCCAAAGAGTCTGCCTTCGGCTACATCTTCAACAACTGCACCGTCAGCTGTGAACCCCAAGTCGAGAAAGTCTACTTAGGACGGCCATGGCGCGACTATGGCTATACCCTCTTCATGCACTGCACCCTGCCCGCACAGATACGTCCCGAGGGCTGGCACCGCTGGGAGCCGCAGCGTGAGAAGACCGCCCGCTACAGCGAGTACGAGAACGTGGGCCCTGGCGCCGACACCTCCCAACGCGTCGGCTGGAGCCGTCAGCTCACTAAGAAGGAAGCGCAGCAGATAACCCTCGACAACGTCTTCCATCGCGCCGACAACTGGAAACCGTAATATTATTTACGATTGGACGATTTACGATTTACGATTTATTTACGATTTGACAATTTGACGATTGGGCTGCGCTGTCCCATCATCTTTAATCTCTAATCTTTCATCTTTATTTTTTCATCTTTAATCTTTCATCTTTCATCTTTAATCTTTCATCTTCATGGTTTTCCGTTGGTGGACAGGCACTAGCTTAGTGGTGCGCATTCTTATAGGACTCGCGATAGGAGCCGTGCTGGGTCTGGTGGTGCCTGGGTGGACGGCCATCGGCATGCTTGGGCAAGTCTTCGTCAGTGCCCTGAAGGCTATTGCGCCAGTGCTCGTCGCCGTGTTAGTGACAGCGAGCATTGCCAAAGCCCGCTCGGGGCTGGGGCCACGTTTCCGCACCGTCATCACCCTCTACCTGCTATCGACCTTCATTGCCGCCATCGATGCCGTCATGGGCAGCTTCCTGTTCCCCGTGTCACTCAAACTGACCGATGCTGCCGGCGGCACCGTCCCCAGCGGACTGAGCGACGTGTTCACCAACCTGCTCACCAACCTGGTCACCAATCCCCTGCAATCCATAGCAACGGCCAACTACATCGGCATCCTCTTCTGGGCCATCATCATTGGCCTAGCACTGAAGCTGAAGGCCAGTCCACGAACCATCGACGTCGTCGGCGACTTCGCAGAGGTCGTCTCTCAGGTTGTCAGGTGGGTCATCCAGTTCGCACCATTCGGCATCCTCGGCCTCGTCTTCTCGTCGGTGGCCGAGAGCGGCCTCTACATCTTCAGCGACTATGGGCGCCTGCTCCTGTTGCTCGTGGGCTGCATGCTCATCACCGCCCTCATCGTCAATCCTCTCATCGCCGCATTTTACATTCGGCGCAACCCCTACCCCCTGCTGTGGCGGTGCCTCAGGGAGAGCGGCCTCAACGCTTTTTTCACCCGCTCGTCAGCCGCCAACATCCCCATCAACATGAACCTCTGCCGACGCATGGGCCTCGACGAGGATTTCTACTCAGTCAGCATTCCGCTTGGAGCCACCATCAACATGAATGGCGCAGCAGTCACCATCACCGTCCTCTCACTGGCAGTGGCCCATACCGTGGGCGTCCATGTCACCTTCCTATCAGCACTTCCCCTGAGCCTCATCGCCACACTCGGAGCATGCGGTGCATCGGGCGTGGCCGGCGGCTCGCTGTTGCTCGTGCCCATGGCTTGCTCGTTCTTCGGCATCTCCAACGACATTGCCATGCAGGCAGTGGCCGTCGGCTTCATCATCGGCGTTGTCCAAGACTCCGTGGAGACGGCACTTAACTCGAGTGCCGACGCATTCTTTACCATCACCGCAGAGCTCCACGACGAGAAAAACGAAAAGTGACACTTCGCTCCGAGACAACCGACACTTCGCTGCAAGAGAACCGACACTTCGTAATCAGAGAACCGACACTTTGCTCCGAGAAGTGTGGTAGTCTGCTCGGAGAAGACTGCCAGTCTGCTCGGAGAAGACCACCAGTCTGCTCGGAGAAGACCACCAGTGCGCTCGGAGAGGGCTGCCAAACTCCAGCCGAGCGGAGAGCAATAGCAAAAGCGTGCATCGCTCATGAGGAGCGGCGCACGCTTTGCACTTAGTTCTGTCCTCCACCAAGGGTGTCGCGTTTCGCGACGCCCTTATCATCACAGTCCACATGCTTATTACAAATCGGTCAACAGAGACCAACTTGTCGATCGTACTACTCTAAGCCTGCCATGATGTTTGTAATGGCCACGATGTCGCCGATGCCCACCTGACCGTCCTCATTGACGTCAGCACGCTCGAGAACGCGTTCGCTCTTTTCGATGCCAGCCATGACATTGGTGATGGCAACGATGTCGCCGATGCCCACTTGGCCATCGCCATTGACGTCGCCCTTGAGGACGATGACAGCATTGATGGGGCTGGGAGCAGTGGCTTGCTGGTTGCCCACGTTGTCGACGGCGAGGGCGTAGAAGCGGTAGGCGGTGGCGTCGACGTTCGCAGGCAGGTCGTAGTCCAGCTGCGTGTCGAAGGTCTCTCCGAAGTACTCGAAATCCTTGCCGGGAACGGCGACGTAGTACTTGTAGCGTGCCACACCCGAGAGGTCGTCGTAGCCCTCGCAGCGCACGGTGACCTTGCCGTCCTTGGCCTCGGCCGAGATCATCTGCGACGTCGGTGGCTCCAGGTCGAGGGTGTTCAGGTAGACGTTGGTCTCGATGGGCTCGTTGTAGTCGAAGATGATGGTGGCCTGGTTCTGCAGCTGCGTGCCGCTTGCCAGCCCTGGCAGCAGGTTGACTGTGAAGGTGACGAAGCCCTCGCCCTCAGGTGCCTCCACGTTAGGCGGCAGTTCGATGCCCTCGATGTCCCACGAGAGGATGTTGCCGTCTCGCGACATGCGCCAGGCATAGCCGATGCCGTCGTGGCTGGTCGATCCGAAGCGCACGGAGGAGACGTCGAACACGTTCTCATCGAGCACGTCGGTGATGCGTATGCGGTAGGCGGGTGCTGTAGCCTCAGCCTTGTTCTCGAAGAGAATGCGGTACTGTACGGTCTGCGTCTGTCCGATGAAGTGCTCGTCGCCATAGCCTGCGGGTCCCACCATCTCGTTGGGGTCGATGGAGGTGACCACCTGGTCGGCACCTACCTCTGCGTCGACGGACTCGAAGTCCTTCAGGATGTCGTGGATGACCTTCTCGCGTCCGTTCTCCCAGAAGAAGCGGGTGCGGATGGCGGGAGCGACCTCACCCACCTTGCTGACCACGTCGGCGGCACTGTAGGCATCACTGAGGCCAGGCACAAGGTCGAACAGCTCGTCACGGATGTCACCTCCAACCGACTGTATGGTTTGGAGCGGGATGTTGTCTTCTTCCTTCTTTTTCCTCAGGTGCTCCAGGCTGCGGCCTGTGGCTTCCTCGATCTCGGTAATCTTAGCATCAGGCAGCACCGTGTTGTAGAGCCAGTTGCTGAAAGCTGTCATGGTGCGGTCCTTGACGACGTCGACAATCTTCTTACCGGCGTATGTGGCCACGGCGATGGCAGTGCCGGTGCCGACGATGCGGCGTGGTGCCTGATAAGAGGGGCTGGGTGTATCGTCAATGGTTAACTGGGTGCCACAGCAATACATTGTGAAAGTGTAGCTCTCGAAGGGATCGAGGCCAGGACAGAAGAAGGTGGGGCAGTGAGCCTCCTCGCCACCCAGTTCGGCCATGGTGCAGCGGACGACGCCCGTGTCGCAGGGCAGGTCAGCATAAAGCGGCATAATGTCGTCGCTGCAGGGGATGGCCTGGAAGAACGACTCGGTGGGCTGGTCGCTGATGTTCTCGATGGTAACATCGAACGGTGTGGGGATGAAGAGCCGCGTGGCGGAAGCACCATAATAATGAATGCGCACGGGGAAGTCGCCCGCCACAACCGGCTCGCCGAAGGTCAGGCTGTAGCCTCCACAGCGCGAGTCGTTGTCGCCACCCTGTCCGACGCCCATGTTCAGCTCCACGAAGTAGGTGCCTGGCTCAAGATTGGTCTGCAGGATGCGGGCCGCAGCGAGGTCAGGAAAACGTCTGTCGATGCTTGTCAGGCTACCGTCGTCCTCTTGGCGGTAGAGACTAATATACCGCAGTCCGACGTTGTGAGCCGTGTCGGGCTCGTAGATAAGGCTGAGGGAGTTCTGCACCTCCATGCGATAGATGTCAACGAAGTCGATGGTGTGGTCAGAGCGCTGGTAGCCCAGGTGTCCCGTCAGCTTCTGGCCGTCCTTGATGAGCTGTGCATGCTCGTAGTCGTCGTTAGGCTCGGCGTCGTTGGGATAGTAGTTAGGCGTGAAGTCGCAGCGCAGCGCGTAGCCGCCCTCGCCCTCTTGGCTATGGGAACCGCGACCGCCATAGACTGAGACATAGTAAGTGCCAGCCCCGGCATCGGGGATGTGCACACAGCGCGTTTTGCCTTCCTCACTGACCAACTCGCTGCGCCCGACATACTCTTGCCCATTCCAGCCGTAGACATAGAACTCAAAGACAAAAAGATCGTCGCTTGAGGTCAGCGTTACGGTCACTTCACCGTCGCGGGGCACCTCAAGGCGGTAGCAATCCATTTGGTCCTCAACAGTCGGGTTGTTAGAGTCGTCCAGCGAGGTGTAGTCCCTGTAGCCTAAGCGGCCCGTCACGGTGCGTCCTGCGGGCAGCAGGGTGCCCGTGCCTAACTCGTCGTTGGGTTCGGCATCGTTGGCGTAGGGGCAGGGGGTGAAGCGATAGTTCAACGTGTACGAGGTATCGTAGACGAAGGTGGCAGGGCAGGCCAACTGGATGTAGAATGTACCTGACATGGCATCGTAGAAGTCAAGATCGGCGCTTTTCCACTCGTCATCCTTGAAATTCAGATTACCCAGCTGGACCAGTTCGCCGTTGCTGACGCAATAGAGACTGCACCAATCGAAATGGAACTCGCTGAGAGTGGCCTCGATGTGGAAGGAGCCTTCTTCGGGCTGCTCAATCTTGAACCATGCCTCGTGGACGTTCTCCGAGAATGTGCCTTGGACAGTTTTGCCACTCTCCAGTAGCGTTGCCGTCTGCCAAGAGTCGCCTTGTGCCGACATGGCCAAGGGCAATGCCAGCAGCAGTAGGAGTAGCTTCATTTTCTTCATACTGTAGTACTTTTAGTTAATGATTTGATTGAATGACAATAAAAGTAGGCACAAAGGTACTACTTACGCCACGACAACGACTTGCAAATCGTCACAATCGACTTGCAAGTGATGTTTCGTCAGTCGTTTTAGGGCTTATTGCTGGCTTTTCCACTCGTTGGGAGTGATGCCTGTCACCGTTTTGAATGCGCGGAAGAACGATGACTCAGTAGAGAAGCCCGACACCATCCATACCTCAGCCATCTTTATGTCGGGCTGCCGCAGCATCAGGTCTTGGGCGTGCCTGACGCGGTAGCCGCTGACGAACTGTGAGAACGAACAGCCAGTGCCCAGGTTGATGGCGGCAGAAACGGCATTGCGATTGGTGCCAAGGCGAACTACCAGGTCGTTGAGCTTCAGCTCGCTGTCAAGATAGATGTGGTCTTGTTCCATCAAGGCAAGGATGCGCTGCATCAGGTCATCACTGTCGGTGGGCGGCGCGGGGGTGCGGAGTTGCGGAGGAACGGGGGTGAGAGGGGGCGAGACTGTCGCTGCGACATTGTCGCGTCTTACGAAGAAGGCAAAATAGAAGAAAACAGCGACGAGCAGCAAGGCCAAAAGCACGAGCCAGAGCCATGAGGAGGAGCTACTACTTGCAGTGCCGGGTTGCGCCAGATGAAGCAGGAACACCGTGGCCAAAGGCGAGTAGTTGTCGTTGTCAAGCGTGCCGCCTACGGGGCGGTTGTAGTTGATGCCCCCCGTAATGAGCAGGTTGCCCTCGTCAGTAAGCAGGATCTGCGGCCATCCGGCTTCGGGCAGCGGGTCGGTGTAGTAGAGGGTAACGGGGGCTAGCCGTTTGTCGTACTCCACGCTGACGATGTAGTGGCGGTTGTCCTTGTCAATGCCGTGTACGTAGCCGCGATGCGCACTTCGGTCAGCAATGACCGGGCTGTAATAGTTAATCACTCCACCAAGTCCTTCCTTCGGCACGGGGCAGACGGTGGGCAACAGGGTGAAGGTGGTGTCGCGCACGAGCATGAAAGCCAGTTGGCGGTCAATCTCATTTTTGGTGCTGTCGCCCTCGCTCCAGTCCTGCACAGGCAGCAGCCAGGCGTAGTCGCCCGTGGCCTCGTTGCCAATGAAGCCCGTGTTGTTACAAAAAGGAGCCTCATAGAACAGCGGCTGCCAACGTCGCAGCAGCGGAACGTGTAGTGGGTTGCCCTTCAGTCGGTCGGCGACGTCGCTCATCAGCGGTTCGCCGTGCGTGCCACCGTTGCCGAGGATGAGCACGTCGCCAGAGCTGGTGCGTAGCATGTAGGGCGAGGCACGCCCGACCGTCACCTCTTTGGCGAAATGGAAATAGCGGTCGCCGTCGAACACCTCGATACTGTCGCCGGCATACCAGTTGCCCGCCACGACCACACGCCCGCTGTCGATCTCGAGAGCCGAGGCCAGCGCACGCTTCGTGTCGAAGCAGCTGAAGGCACGGAAGGTGTGCGTCGTCGGGTCGTACTCCTCCACAGGGAACGTCTGGCCGATGCCCAACGGCTTCTCGCTGCCGCCGCCCAGCAGCACCTTCCCAGAACTGAGCACGACGCAGATGCCGTTGTCGTGCGGGAACGCTGTCTCCATGAGATGCCACTGGCCGTCGCGGTAGTACTCAGCCGTAGCCGTTGGTACGAAGTTCGTCGTGTGGCCGCCCACCACCGTCACCTCGCCATTGACGCAGAAGGTGGAATGTGCACTGCGCGGGATGTTCAAGTCAGCCAGGCGTTCGGCCTCAATCTTGACCATGGGGCACGCCGAATGTTGACCACCCGTGTTTTCTGACGCAGACAGTCTTTCGGCGTGAGCCCATGACCCGAAGGCCATCACGCACGCGCACGCATATATAATAAGGTGTAGGACTCGCCTCATGGTGAGTGGGTGCTGCCGATGCTCACTGCAGGCCGTCAAGTTGGCGTTTCATGTCCTGCAGCTCGTCGCGCACGGTAATCAGCCGTGTCAGCACCTCGGCCGTCTTGTCGGCGCCATCGCGATTGCTGTTGATGATTTTCTTGGCAGCGGCAATCTTGAAGCCACGCACCTTGACGAGGTTGTGGATGAGCCGAATCTGCTCAATGTCTTTCGTGGAATACTGGCGCACCTTGCTGGGGCCGGCGGTCTTCGGCTTCAGGTAAGGGAACTCGGTTTCCCAGAAGCGCAGCGTGCTCTCGTTAAGGCCGAACATTTCGGCGACCTCCTTGATGGAGTAGAAGAGCTTGAGGTTCTTATTCAGGTTGAGGGCCATGGTTGCTTGTTAGTTTGGGAGGCAAAGTTACGCATTTTTTTTGAACCAACAAAAGAAAAAGCAAGAAAAAACTTGTCGGTATAAATCTTTTTTCTATCTTTGCAAGCCAAATAGACAACTAAAACAATACTAACAACATGAAACAGCGTTCAATCATTAAGCACATACTGGTTCTGCTCGCCATGATGCTGGCAGCCGTCACCCCGTCGGAAGCGGCCACCAGCAGGGGCGTTGCCGTCACCCAGCAGCAGCGGCAGCAGGTCAGCGGAACCGTTGTCGACGAGCAGGGCGAGCCGCTCATTGGGGCTACCGTCACAGTGAAGGGAACGTCGGTCGGGGTGGCCACTGATACGCATGGCCACTTCGCTCTGCAGACCTCTGCCCAGCACCCCGTCCTCACGGTCAGCTACATTGGTTACGAGACGCAAGAGGTGACTGTAGGCAACCGCACACACGTGGATATCCGGCTGCAACCCGCTGCTGGCCACCAGATTCAGGAGGTGGTGGTCACGGCCATGGGCATCCTACGCAAAGAGAAGTCGCTCACCTACGCCACACAGCAGGTGAAGGCCGAGGATCTGATGAAGGTACAGGACGTCAATGTGGCCAACACACTGGAAGGCAAGATTGCGGGCGTTACCATCACGCCCAACGCCGGTGGTGCTGGCGGTGCCTCGAAGATACAGTTGCGCGGTGCCAAGTCGATCATGGGTGCATCGGCGCCACTCATCGTGGTCGATGGCATTCCGCTGACCAACGAGACACGCGGTCAGATTACCGATGCCAACAACATGACTGAGACGGCGTTCCACATCAAGAATGCTGAGCTCTGAGAACCAGGCCATGAAAGCCATGGGCACGACTGACGGCCTCTATGCAGGTGTGTGGATTGTAACGATGAACCGGCGTTGGACAAATCTTGCCGGAAACAACATTGGTGCCGTGCTGTGGGGCGCTCGCGCATCCGCATGGTGTTCACCGATGCCTGGTCGCCACACCCTGGGCCCGTAGGACTCACGGCCAAAGGTTTTTCGATTGATCTGGGACTTGAAATCACAGGTAACAATGCCGAGCGCCAGCCCACCCCCAGCCGGATAGACGAGGGCGTCAGCGACGAGCCTGACCAGCTGCGCGCCTCGGGCATCGCCGAGCCCGTCGTGCCTGCTGTCAGCCGAGCAGTGGTGAAGGGTAGCAGCATCGTTATCGACAATGCCGAGAAAGCATGGGTCTACACCATCGATGGGCGCCTACTTAGCTTTACGAAGCACCCCACGGTCATCAAGGCGCCCGCTGTCACCGGTGTCTACATCGTGAGAATGCAGCAAGGGAACGTTATCCGCTCGCAGAAGTTGACAATTGGGCGCTGAACTATCCCGCATTTTATCCAATAAAACACAATAAATGCAATTATTGTGGCTTTTTTCGCGCCATCGTTCGTCTTTTCGCAAAAAAATAGCTAATTTTGCACCCCAAATTAATAAATCGTAAATCGTAAATAGTCAAATAGTAAATAGTAAATCGTCAAATAGTAAATTAAAATGTTGAGTGCAAAAGAGATTCGCGACTCGTTTAAGAAGTATTTCGAGTCGAAGCAGCATGCCATTGTGCCTTCGGCACCGATGGTGGTAAAGGACGACCCCACACTGATGTTCACCAATGCGGGCATGAACCAGTGGAAAGATATTATATTAGGTACGCGCGACCCGGAGCCGCGCCGCCGTGCCGACACACAGAAGTGCCTGCGCGTCTCAGGCAAGCACAACGACCTGGAGGAAGTGGGCCACGACACGTACCACCACACCATGTTCGAGATGCTGGGCAACTGGTCGTTCGGCGACTACTTTAAGGAGGGCGCCATCGACATGGCTTGGGAGTATCTGGTCGACGTGCTCGGCCTGAACCCCGACGACCTCTACGTCACTGTCTTCGAGGGCTCGCCCGAAGAAAACATCCCCCGCGACGACGAGGCTGCCCGCTACTGGGCCAAGCACGTGCCCGAGGACCACATCATCAATGGTAACAAGCACGACAACTTCTGGGAGATGGGCGACACGGGTCCCTGCGGCCCCTGCTCGGAGATACACCTCGACTCGCGCA
>JAFPZD010000185.1 GCA_017417465.1 Prevotella sp.
ATGAGGACAATGAACGGAATGATGATTTTCAGAATCTGCCAGATAAGAATGCCAACCATGAGGATGGTACCTACGGCCCATAGAATGACGAAGAGCGTGTAGAGGATGGTCAGTATCCAGCCTGCCGACTGCTTCATCTGGATGAACATGGCAAACAGTGAGTAGAGCAGATAGCCGATGCCGGCAATGGCGGCAATGTAGATTACAACAGTTCCTACCGTGTGGCTCACCCATCCGTAGAGGCAGATGCCGACGAATGCCAGTCCTGCAAAGAGGACGACGGCGATGAGGATGTTATACAGCATCTGCTGGCGGGGTACGGCTTCGCTACTGCAGAGGAAAGCCTCCATACCGGTGGCGTAGGCATCGATGGTCTTATACTGCCAGCGCACAGCGAGGAACAGCAGGAAGATGTTGAAGAACCGCTGGAAGTCGCCCACATAAGCGCCGTTGAGCCACCAGCAGCAGTCCTCGCCCAGTTCTCTGACAGCGTCAATCTCCAGGATGATGGTGATAAAAGCAAAGAACGGGGCGATGAACAGCAGGAGTCCGATGAGCCAGTTGTGGCGCTTCAGGGTGCCCATGGCATTCTTCTTCAAACCAATCTTGGCGGCCCTGCGGCTCAGACGCCACGCCATCCAGAGGAAGAAGAGGATGCCGATGAGGAAGGCTCCCTCATAGTAGTTACGTCCCTTGAAGTCGGTGTACTTGGCAATGGGGTTTTCCGTGCCCTCGGCATTCGACTCGCTGAAGCGCAGCTCGTAAGGGTCGGCATAGTAGTTCTTGCCGGTAGAGTCGGTCACGGCGACCAGCGGACGCTTGTCGGGCGTGGAGATGGTAAACATCGAGAAGAAGCTCTTGTCCTGATAGGTAATCTCCTTGGGGAACTTCAGCGTCAGTTTCGTACCGCGCATCATGACCACCGAGTCCTCCTCGTGGAGATAATCTTCTGACTTGGTGTAGAGACTGCCGCCACGGTCTTCGGGTTCGGTGTAATGGAATACCACGATAGCGGTGTCGGTCTTGCCGTTACCCAGCGGCCACGCCTCGTACTGTTGTGCTGCGGCGTGGTTAGCGACGGTCAGCATCAAGGCTGTCGTCAGCAATAGTTTCAGATTCTTCATCATATACATTATTATATTTAAGATATTGACAGGTTTCTCGGGTCAGCCACATATTCTTGCAGAACATATAGATGGTAAACAGTGGCAGCAGATAGGAAACGGCAGGGCCGAACATCCAGGCCAGCGTGCCCACAACGACGATGATGATAAGCCAAACGATGCCTGGCAGGTTGGAGAGGTCGTATGACTTCTTCTGCGACTGCCGGTAACCGGTGGGGTCAGGGGCATAGCTTACCAGCCAGTAGCCTGCAATGATGCTGATGTAATAGAAATAGTGGTTGTCGTGTTCGGTAGGCATGATGTAAGTGTAAATCACCGCTCCTGCCACGGCCAGGCCGAGAATAATCCAGCTGCCGTTGAACACATAGGGAACGCCTTTCATGACAAAGTATCGAATGTAGAGCGACAGCAGGGCCAGCAGGATGCTCAGTGCGACACTGATCCACTGGGTGATGCCCCAATGGATGCCCATCGGCGCCTCGTCAATCTCCACATGGTGCTGGATGACCTGCGGTTCGGGAACGGTGTATTTGTCATCCCAGTCGCCTTTGACAATGCCGTGGCGCAGCACCTCGCGTTTCTCTTTGTCCGACAGGTGGCGGTTGTAATAGACGAGCTCGTAGATGCGTCCGTCGTCGAACGGACAGAGCACCAAGCGGTTCAGCTCCTGGGCGCCGTCGGTGCGTGCCGTATTGTAGTACACCAGTGCCGTGTCGGCCAGATAGGCGGTCGTCTTGCCGTCTTTCTTATCCATCTCTACAAGAACGCGACAGAGGCCCTTATATAACTTCGGTATGCGCCATTGGGCCACGCAGACGGCAGTGTCGGTGGGGTTGGCGCGCCCCTCGAAGCGTATCTCTTTGTTGGTGTTGAAGCGGAAGGGGTAGTACCACTCCTCGGGCTTCTGACCACGATGGGTAAAAGCCACAGGACCTGCATAGTCTTCGCCCTCGTCGAGTGTGAAGGCTACATAGAGCGACTGCTGGCTGCCTGCCTTGCCAAAGGAAACGTCGGCATTGACCATGTAGAGCTTGTCGAGCCAGATGCCGCGCTCGTCGGAGCTGCCTCGGCGTTGGCGGGGAGCTTTCCAGATGCTGTCACGTTCGAAGTCATAGCACTGCATGGGCAGGAGCTTGACGTCGTCGAGCAGCTCACCGGGATTCTCGAACGACACACCTCGGGGGTGGGGGGCATAGTGGAACACTTGACCCTTTTGGGGGAAATTCACCTTCTGAGCTGATAGCGGTAAAGCCACCAGCGTCAGGAGGAGCATGAGTAGGTTTGTTTTCTTCATTGTTTTATCGTGTATTGTTGTTTCTGATGTTTAGCGCAGTTCGATGCCCTGCATGTTGTAGCGCGAGCCGTTGGGGGCGATGATGACGAGGCGTCCACGCTCTACGACTTTGCGGGTGGTGGTGGGCTGGGTGTAGACGGGCAGCTCGGTGATGCTGGTCGGCACGTAAGTGGGGTCGTACTCCCAGAGGGTGGGCCAGTACTGACCGTTGTACAGCGACGTCCAGCTGCGCCACGACCAGTTGTTGTTGGAGTTTTGGAAGAGCAGCCTGTAGCCAGCTGTTGTGTTTTGAACCAGGAAGGTACCGTCGCTCTGGGCGGTGACGCTATGGGTATGACCGTTGGAGCGGTTTCCGGCATTAGTGGTGTAGTTGTAGGAACTGCCGTTATTGTACAGGTAGAGATAACGGCCATAGTAGTCCTTGATGTAGTAGTTGCCCGAGCCGTCGTCCTCGAACTTGAAGGCGTTCTTCTGCGAGGGTAGGGCAATGGCGTCGCCATTAGGGGTGACGTCGGTGGCGGTGAGGTATTCGTAGGTCTTGCTCGTGGCGACGGGGTTGGCGACCTTCGCGTTGTTGGCCACCAGCAGGTAGGTCTTGCCGCTCTGGACGGCAGTGGCCTTGCGGTAGCCGTAGGTGACTTCGGGCTGTGCCTGCAGGTTCAGCGTCACCAGGTAGGGGTCGTGGTCGCTATAGGCATTCGAGCTGCCGACAGAGTGTTTGTTGGCGACGTATTTCACCTCAGCGCCGGTAATCTGTGCGGCCATCGTGGGATTGGCAAAGACGTGGTCGATGAGCGAGCCGGTGTAGTCGTAGTAGTGGGTATAGGCCGTGGGGTCGCGCTTGAGGATTTCCTCCTCATAGCCGGCATCCACCAGGTTGGTGAGGCATTGCTCGCCCATCACGCTGTTCAGGTCGCCCAAAACCAGGATGTCGGGGTCTTGTGTGGCCTGGTCGAGTCCTTTCAGCAGCGAGATGCTGTTGCCCTCACGCTGCTCGGTGTCGTAGGAGGCGTCGCTGCTGGTGCTGGCCTTGAAGTGGTTCATGCTCACCGAGAACACTTCGCCAGAAGCCTTGCTGCGGAAGGTCTGCATACGCATCGTGTTGGGATAGATGTGACTATAACCGATGGCCGTTGAGACGCTGTTGCCAACGGGTTCGATGGTGGCGGCGTTGTAGATGAATCCCGACTTGATGACGCCGTCGGACTCTTCGGCCTTGTTGTAGGACAGGCCGTCAGCGACGGGCTGATAGGTCTTGCCGGTACTGCTGCTCATGGCGTCGGCCAGCAGCTGCATCACCTCCTCGCAGCATTCCACCTCATTGAAGGCATAGATGTCGGCAGTGTAAACAGATAGTGCATTGATGATGGCATTGAGCTTCTTGGTGCGCCCCGCCTCGGTATTGTAGTTGCTCATGCTGACGCTGTTGCCTTGCGTGCGGCCTCGGTCCAGCGAGTAAAAGAAGTTTTGTACGTTCTGACCAACCACCTTGATTTCGTCGGCCAAGGTGGTTTGGACTGCCAGCATGGTGAGCAGCAGGGTAATGAAGAGTTGTTGTTTTTTCATAAGAATTAGTTATTCATTGTGCGCTAGTCTTCTATCCATTTGCGTTTGAATTGATGATGCAAAGATAACGTTTTTCTTCGAAAAAGCGAGGCTGGGGTGGAGGTTACAAGCGTCAATGAAACAAAATTGACGCATTGACGCGCGATTTTTACATTTTTTTGCCTTCTAAGGGTGCAAAAGTGAAAGAAAAACCGTACCTTTGTACTCGCGATGACCCTCAGTTGTCGGCACGCAATCATGGCAGACTATATCAACATATCGGCATTCCTCATTGGCATTTCTACGGCCTTCTTCGCCGTCTTTGCGCTTCACATCCTGTTTTGGCGCAAGGGGCGCACCCGCTTCCAGACGGTGCTGGGTTGCATCATGGCCGTCTGGGCGGTGTGGAACCTGAAAGATATGGTGCTGACCTTCCCGGGCATGTACACCGACGAGGTGCTCAACTGGATTTTCATCATCGACGCCTGGTCTGCACTAAGTTACACCGTCTTCGTCTTCGAAGTCGTCATGCCCCGCTGGACGACGGTGAGCAGGATCGCCCTCCTGTCGCTGCCCTTCGCTCTGTTCACCTTATTATATTATATATGGCCCGAGCGCTGGGTCATCTATGCCTACGTCGCCTTCCTGTGGTTCTTTGCCTGGACCGTCGTCATCATCGGCTGGGTGAAGGTGCGCCAACATATTAAATATGTACGCGCGAACTTCTCGAACATCGACCGCATTGACGTGGCGTGGCTGAAGCCCGTCTTTGTCTTTAGCGTCGTCAGCCAGCTGGCGTGGCTCTTCACCTCGCTATGTGCCAACGTGCTAATCGACATCGCTTACTACATCTCGGTCATCGCCCTCTGGCTGATGGTGCTCTACTACAGCTGGGACTTCCGCC
>JAFPZD010000023.1 GCA_017417465.1 Prevotella sp.
ATCTTTCGGTATCTGACAAAATACAAAAAGGTAAGGAGTAATGCTAACGGGAAATGGGAGTCTGCCACGATGCTGAAGTACATCTCCGAAATCTGTAGCGTTCTCGGTATATAGGGGATAGAATAGCGGATTCTTTATTTAGTATAATCGTCCTCGTCGTTGATGGCACGCACGATATCTGTGGCAGAGAACCACCATTTGCTGTGTTCCTCGTCCCATACGGCACGCACTTCGCGGTCATTGAAGAATCTGATGGATTTCTTGCTCATTTCAACTCCTCCCATGCTTTTTGTATCTCATCCATCAAGGTGTTGGCTTCCGCGTTCAGCTGTGCCAACTCGGCATGAATCTCGTTCATGCGCTCATGGAAATCCACGCCGTCGTCTTCCTGCTCGGCTACACCGACGTAGGCACCAGGAGTGAGCGAGTAGTTCTTTTCCTCAATCTCCTGAATGGTGGCTATCTTGCAGAGACCCAGCACGTCCTTGTATTCGCCTTCGCCAAACTTCTCCGTGAGCCATTCGTGCTGACGGGCTGTTTCGAGCGTCTCTTCCAAATCAGCGATGAGGGCATTCTGTTCGGCCTCGATGCGCTTCTTGTCTTTGCGCTGGGCATTGGCTATAGCCTCCTTGGCTGCGGTCTTCTGCTTGTCGAGTGCTTCCTGAGCAGACACAACGGTAGTTTCGCCTAAAACAGATTGATAGTCGGCCAGCAACTGCTGGTATTTCTCTTTTTCTCCACGATACAGATGGACGATGGCTTGCAGGTTGCGCAACTGCCACTCGGTCCATTCGTTCAAGGTGCGGTCGACAACTGTGTAGTAGTTGCGGGCATCGATGAACAGCACTTTGTCGCGAATGTCGGCATGCTTGTTGCGGTCGAAGAACCACAATGAACAGGGCAAGGAAAGCGTATAGAAGAAGTTGTTGCCCACGCTGACCATTACATCCACATCGCCTGTGCGTACGAGTTTCTCACGGATGTCGCGGTCCTTATTGGCGCTGTCGGTTGCCGAACTGGCCATCACGAAGCCAGCACGCCCGTGGTCGTTCAGGTAGGCATAGAAATAGCTGATCCAAAGATAGTTGGCATTGCCTATCTCCTTGGTCTTGGCGTTCACGCCGGGCAAACCGAAGGGCAGACGGCCAGCCGCAGAAGCCGACTCGGCCTTCACCTTATCGACATTAAACGGTGGATTGGCCATCACATAGTCGCACTTGCCAGCCAGGTTGTGGGCATCGTGATAGAAGGAGTTGGCTTCATCGCCGGAAATGATTCGGCCGTTCAATCCATGCACGGCCATGTTCATCAGACAGAGCTGGGCGTTGTATTCCACCTTCTCCTGTCCGTAGAAGGTCATTTGGGTATTGGCGTTGTAGCCAGAAGCATTCACGAAGTCGCCCGTCTGCACAAACATGCCACCGCTGCCACAGGCGGGGTCGAGCATCACACCTTGCGTGGGCTCCAGCACATTAACGAGCATCTTCACCAACGACTTAGGCGTAAAGAAGACACCGTCATCTGAAGCAACGGCCTTGGCAAACTTCGAGAGGAAGTATTCGTAAATGCGGCCGATGATGTCGCCACCCACCTCGTCGATGGTCTTATTGTTGAAGATGCGAAGCAGCTCGCGCAGGAGGTCGTCGGCAAACATGGTGTAGGTCTTGGGCAGCACGCCTGTCAGCTGTTCGCTCTGGTCTTCCACCAATTGCATGGCGTTGTTCACAGCCTCGCCCAGCGAGTTGATGGGCTGTCCGTCCTTGCTCTTCAAACCCGCAGAAATGACGTTGTCAGGCAGGTTCACCAGATAGTCAAACTGTGCCTCTTTGGGCAGGTAAAGCGCACTCTTGGCCGCGAAGTCGCTGGGCTCCACAGGCATCACTCGTCCGCCACGGCTGGGGCGATTCTCCAATATCTCTGCCTCCACCATCTTATAGCGGCTGTAGGCATAGCGCAGGAATAGCAGGGCCAGCACAGGCATGCAATATTGACTGCTGGTCAGCTTACTACCCTGACGCAGCAAGTCTGCCGACTCCCAGAGTTCCGCCTCTAATTTGCGTATGTTTATTTTGTTCGCATTCATGCTTCAGGTTTTAAATTGGCTACAAAGTTACACATTATTCTTTGGAATCGTGTCGAATTATTCAAAAAAATGAATGGACGGAAGTATTATAATTACTTTGGGCGGAGTTTTGACGACAAGCATGTTACCAAAATGCGTCGAACACACGGCATAAGGTTTTACGCTCAGATGCCCTCTCCATCGATAAACCCGACGTGCTGGATGGGCTTCGACTGGCGCACCTGCGAGCAGGGTGGCACGTCGCTGGTAATCCAGAGGTTACCACCAATGACGGAATGATGACCCACACGTACACGGCCTAAGACGGAGGTGTTCGAATAGATGGTGACATAATCTTCAACGATGGGATGGCGCGGACCGTCGACGAGGCGCCCGTCGGCATCGTGCTCGAAACGCTTGGCGCCGAGCGTCACTCCTTGATAGAGCATGACATGGTGGCCTATGCGGGCAGTGGCACCAACGACGATGCCCGTACCGTGGTCGATAGCAAACGAAGCACCGATGGTGGCCGAAGGGTGGATGTCGATGCCGGTGAGGGCGTGGGCGCGCTCACTGATGATGCGCGGCAGCAGGGGCAAACCAAGGTCGGCGAGGGCGTGGGCTACACGGTAGTGGAGTATGGCGGTGATGCCTGGGTAGCAGCTGACGACCTCGCCAAGGGAGCCTGCTGCAGGGTCGCGCTCGACGATGGCATAGGCATCGGAACGCAGGAGGGTGCGCAGGGACGCGACATCCGTGGCAAAGCGCTCAGCGAGGGTTCGGGAGTCGGGAGTGATGTCCCGTGCCAGCAGTGTCAGCTGCTTGACGGCTTCGTTGAGCAGAGCAGCCGTGTTGAGTTCATCGGTTGCAGGCTGAAATATCAACTGACGCATGGTTGCAATGAAATCATCGACAGCGACTGTCGACGACAGCGGGATGATGGCATCCCACCGCTCGTCAGCAGTCAGCTGACGAGCTATTTTCAGAAGTTTTGAGGTACTCATGGTTTTTAGGAGTTGAGGAGATGTGGAGTTGAGGAGGTAAAGTAGGATAGATTTTTCAGGAGATGTGGAGATGTGGAGTTGAGGAGGTAAAGTAGGATAGACCTTTCATCTTTAAGGAGTTGAGGAGATGTGGAGTTGAGGAGGTAAAGTAGGATAGACCTTTCATCTTTAAGGAGTTAAGGAGGTGTGGAGTAGAGGAGGTAAAGTAGGATAGACCCTCGAATCATTGTGTTTCTTTAGATGAATATCAGGGCGTTAGAGGTATTCTACTTTACCTCCTCAACTCCACATCTCCTCAACTCCACATCTCCTCAACTCCACATCTCCTCAACTCCTCATTCAAACAGTCCGGTGGAAAGATAGCGCTCGCCCGTATCAGGCAGGAGGGCGACAATGGTCTTGCCCGCATTCTCGGGCTGTCGGGCCAGTCGGAGGGCGGCAGCGTAGGCAGCGCCCGACGAGATGCCAACGAGCAGGCCCTCGTTGCGAGCCAGCAGACGGGCATGGGATGCCGCCTCCTCATCGCTGACGGTCAGCACCTGGTCAACGACATCACTGCTGTAGGTCTGCGGCACGAAACCGGCCCCGATGCCCTGAATTCTATGCTTGCCAGCCACGCCCGTTGAGAGGACGGCCGACGAAGCGGGCTCTACAGCCACCACACGGACTTGTGGGTTGTACTGCTTCAGTCGTGCGCCCGTGCCACTGACAGTGCCGCCTGTGCCGACACCGGCCACAAAAATGTCGACCTGTCCCTCCGTGTCCTGCCAGATTTCCTCGCCTGTGGTACGCTCGTGGACAGCAGGGTTGGCGGGATTGACAAACTGCCCGAGGGTCACAGCACCAGGAGTGGCCAGCCGCAGTTCATCAGCGCGACGAATAGCTCCCTTCATGCCTTCGGCACCAGGCGTCAGCACCAGTTCGGCGCCGTAGGCCTGCAGCAGGCGCCGACGCTCCAGGCTCATCGTGTCGGGCATCGTCAGCACCACCCTATAGCCACGGCTGGTGCCCACCCATGCCAAGCCTACGCCCGTGTTACCGCTGGTGGGCTCGATGATGGTAGCCCCTGGGGTGAGCACTCCACGCGCTTCGGCATCCTCGATCATGGAGAGGGCGATGCGGTCCTTGACGCTGCCCCCAGGATTGAAATACTCCAGTTTAACGACGACGCGTGCCACTTGTCCGTCTTGTTCACTTGTACTCAGCAGAGGAGTACGTCCGATTAACTCTGTAAGTCTGTTGTAAATCATAATGTTGGAATGGAATAAAAACGAGAACTCCGCTAAACTTCCTTGAAGGATTGATTAGCGGAGTCTCTAAGTTATTAATACTAATGTGTTGTCTGCGATGATTACGAAGAACAGCCGCTAACCGAGGGTCGATTAGCACAACAACAGATGTTGCAAACGAGCTGCGATGTGACGATTTGCTTCATTTTCCGTCTCTTTCGTTTCAATTCGGCGGCAAAGTTACGACTTTTCCATGAATCCACCAAATTTTTGGCCGTTTTTTTTATGCCGAAGTTTTTTGCTCCCCTCAAAGCCCTCGCTGGGCACACCAGGATTTCAGAATTTGCGAGCGTTGAGCTCTTTGTAGGGTTACCCCACACCTCCCTAAATCGTCGGAAACGCCTTTATACAAAGGGGGTGTGGGAAGGGAGGTGTGGGCATCCTAATGAAATATGGCTATGCAACCACCCGAAGAGATGTGCATAAAGTGCCGACACGAAGTGTCACATTCAGGCACGCAAAGTGCCACTTCTAGACACGCGAAGTGCCGCATCGCGACACGCGATCCGGCACTTCGTGACTTCCGAGCAGAGTCATAGACTTCTCCGAGCAGACTCCCAGACTTCTCCAAGCCGCCCCCCAGTCTTCTCCGAGCAGACTCTCAGACTTCTCCGAGCAGACTCCTAGACTTCTCCGAGCAGACTCCCAGATTTCTCCGAGCAAAGTCCCAGTCTTCTCCGAGCAGACTCCCAGACTTCTCCAAGCCGCCTGCAGTGAGTTGGAGAGATAACAAGAGGTAATTCAAGTTCCACAAGTTCTGCACAGCCGATGCCGTAGGCATCAGACATTGGTAGCCAGCCATTTCAATGGCTGGTAACAGGTGTCGGTGTAACAGGCGTGCCGTAGGTACGCGACAAAGTTATTCTTGTCGCGTACCTACGGCACGCTTTCCCCTCAGCTGCGGCTTTCCCCAGCCATTGAAATGGCTGGCTACCACTGTCACGCCCCTAGCGGGGCTGGCTGCGCATAGTTTCCATAGCTTGCAGAACTTGAGTAGATAATAATAAGAGGTAAGAGCTCAGCAGGCCTTGAACGACATGTCGAGACCCTTGACACTGTGGGTGAGGGCACCGACGGAGACAAAGTCGACGCCCTGCTCAGCGTAGTCGCGAATGGTGTCGAAGGTGATGCCGCCTGATGACTCCGTCTCGTAACGGTGGTCGATGAGGAGGACGGCCTTGCGGGTGTCCTCAGGCGTGAAGTTGTCGAGCATGATGCGGTCGACGCCACCATGGTCGAGCACCTGCTGCAGCTCGTCGAAGTTGCGCACCTCAATCTCAATCTTTAGGTCGAGACCCTTCTCCTTGAGGTAGGCATGGCAGCGGTCGATGGCGTTAACGATGCCACCGGCGAAGTCGACATGGTTGTCCTTGAGCAGAATCATGTCGAAGAGACCAATGCGGTGGTTACAGCCCCCACCAATCTTCACAGCCTGCTTCTCGAGCATGCGCATGCCGGGTGTGGTCTTGCGTGTGTCGAGCACACGGGTGCCCGTGCCCTCCAGACGTTCCACGTAGCGGTGGGTCATGGTGGCAATGCCGCTCATGCGCTGCATGATGTTGAGCATCAGGCGCTCCGTCTGCAGCAGCGAGCGCACACGCCCAGTGACAACCATGGCGATGTCGCCCTTACGGACGGGCGTGCCGTCGCCCATGAGCACCTCGACCTGCATGTCAGGGTCGAAGCGTCGGAACACCTCTTTGGCAATTTCGACGCCAGCGAGGATGCCGTCCTCTTTAATGAGCAGATGGGAACGTCCCATGGCATCCTCGGGGATGCAGCACAGGGTGGTATGGTCGCCGTCGCCAATATCTTCAGCAAACGACAGGTCGATGAGTCGATCGACAAGTTCTTCGGTGGTAAGCATGGGGATGAGTTGAGAGTTGAGAATTGAGAATTGAGAATTAAATTATACCTTTTGCGATTTACGATACCACAGCGCGAACCAGACGACGGAGAGCACACATGCCACGGCGGCGATGAGCCACGTGTAGTGGCCGTCGACGTGGAAGGCCTGCTCCGAAAGCAGGAACGTCGTGCAGACGGTGGTCATAAACACAGCCGGAATGAAGGTGATGACCCAGGGTTTGTGCTGGCGCACGAGATAGACGGTGATGGCCCAGAGCGTAAAGACGGCGAGCGTCTGGTTGCTCCATCCGAACCAGCTCCAGATCATGTTGAAGCCCTCCTTGTCGGCCATCTGCCAGATGAGCAGTCCGATGGCACATGCGAACATCGGGATGCAAATCATCAGACGGTGGCGGATGGTGTGCTGCTCCATGTGCAGGAAGTCGGCAATGATGAGGCGTCCGGAGCGGAAGGCAGTGTCGCCACTGGTGATGGGCGCTGCCACGACACCGAGCAGGGCGAGGATGCCACCGAACACGCCCAGCCAGTCGCGACAGATGATGTTGACCACCGACGGTGCATCGCTAACAGCGGCAGCACCGCCCTCAATCAGCTCATAGCCCGGCGTGGGCTGGTCGTAGAAGAAGTACATGGCCACCGAGGCCCAGATGAGGGCCACGATACCTTCGGTAATCATGGCACCATAGAAGATGGGGCGTGCCAGACGCTCGCTCTTCAGGCAGCGGGCCATCAGCGGGCTCTGTGTACCATGGAAACCACTGATGGCACCACAGGCAATGGTGATGAAGAGGCAGGGGAAGATGCTCTTCGCCGTCAGCGGCTCGACACCTCGAAGGCCCTCCCACACCTCTGGGATATTAGGCTGCTTGATGACGAGCATCACCAACAGGGCGGCAGCCATGAAGAGCAGCGAGAAGGCAAACAGTGGGTAGATCTTACCGATAATCTTGTCGATGGGCAGCATCGTGGCAATGATGTAGTAGGCAAAGATGACAAATATCCAGAAACCATACTTGCCCAGCGTGTCGACGAAGAACTGCGGCTCCCACATGTCGCCCATAATCTTGGCTGGGCTGAAGACGAAGACCACGCCCACCATCATGAGCAGGAACACGGAGAAGACAAGCATCACCTGCTTCGTGGTGTTGCCCAGATAGTCGCCGATGATCTCAGGCAGGTTGGCACCACCGTGACGGATGCTAAGCATGCCCGACATGTAATCGTGGACGGCGCCCGCAAAGATGCAGCCAAAGACAATCCACAGATAGGCCGCCGGTCCGAACTTCGCACCCATGATGGCACCAAAGATGGGACCTGTGCCCGCAATGTTAAGGAACTGGATCATAAAGACCTTCCACGTGGGCAGGACGATGAAGTCGACGCCGTCGGCTTTCGCTACCGCAGGCGTCGGACGGTCGTCAGGTCCGAAGACACGCTCTACAAACTTTCCATAGAGCAGATAGCCCAAGATTAGAGCCACGAGGCTCACGCCAAAAGTAATCATTTTCTTGTTTTCTTTTGTTTACGGATGCAAAAGTAAGGAAATTATTTGAATTATCAAAAAAAAAACCTTATCTTTGCCGCCCAAAAGCGAAAAAAGTGATGAAACGTCTCTATATCTTATTACTTTTCATGGTCGCCGTCTTGTGTTCAGGCGCCCAGACGACAGCCGTCAGCCTCGGTTACGGCATCGCCGACAACAACGCCCTACCCTCGCCCAAATATGAGGTGCGGGCCGCCTGGCTTGCCACTATCGGCGGCATCGACTGGCCACGCACCATGGGGGCCAGCCAGCAGAAGGCCGAGCTCACCCAGCTATTAGAACAGCTGCGACAGGCAGGCATCAACACCATATTATTTCAAGCACGCGTGCGCGCGACCACCCTCTACCCCTCGAAATACGAACCTTGGGAGGGCACGCTGACGGGCACCCCAGGACAGTCGCCTGGCTACGATCCCCTGCAGTGGGCTGTCAGCGAGTGCCACCGTTTAGGCATGGAGTGCCACGCCTGGGTCGTCACGCTGCCCGTCGGCGGTTGGCAGAAGATTGGTTGCCAGCAGCTGCGACGTAACTACAGTAAGCAACTGCGGCGCATCGGCGAAAATGGCTTCATGTCGCCCGAGGCTGGTGCCACTGGCGACTATCTGGCCATGATCTGCCGTGAGATTACGCAGGGCTACGACATCGACGGCATCCACCTGGACTACATTCGTTACCCCGACGGATGGCCGAAGGCCAAGAACGCACAGGAAACGGCACGCCGCCGCCAGTACATCACTGGCATTGTGCGCAAGATTCATCAGGCAGTGAAGGGCACCAAGCCCTGGGTGAAGCTGAGCTGCTCGCCCGTGGGCAAGTATGACGACCTGACGCGTTACCGCAGTAGTGGCTGGAACGCACGCACCACCGTGGCACAGGATGCCCAGGCCTGGGTGCGTGAAGGACTGATGGACCAGCTCTATCCGATGATCTACTTCCAAGGCAACAACTTCTATCCCTTTGCCATCGACTGGCAGGAGCAAAGTGCCGGGCGGACCATCGGTGCCGGACTGGGCATCTACTTCCTCGACCCTCGCGAGGGGCGCTGGACGCTGCGTGAGGTGGAACGCCAGATGAACGTGCTGCGACAGGCAGGGCTGGGCCACTGCTACTTCCGCGCCCGCTTCCTCACTGACAACACGAAAGGCATCTATGATTTTGCGAAGCGCTTCGACGCCGTTCCTGCTCTGGTGCCACCAATGACATGGAGCGGCATGCCTGCGCCCGAGGCACCCGCCACCCTGACGCTGCGCGACGGACAGTTGACATGGTCGGCCGCCAGAGACGCGAGCGGTGCCCCTGGCCTCGTCTATAACCTCTATGCCAGCGACACCTACCCTGTCGACATCAGTCGTGCCGACCACATCGTAGCTACCCACCTGCGACAGACGCAGCTCGCCGTGGCTCCCACCAAATACTACGCCGTCACGGCCATGAACCGCTACGGCCTTGAGAGCGAGGCTCGCCAGCTAAGTCTCCCCACGAAGCCAAGTGCGTCAGCCCTTCACCCTCAGAGCCTAGCCCCCCGCCGCTCTTCCCTCCCCATCATTGGCGAGAGCAATGGAAGTCCGCTGCGTGTGCCTCGTTGCGACCCTGCCTCTGACGCCTACATCCTTGTGGTGAAGAACCTCATGGGACAAACCGTCACACGTCGCTACTACACTGCCGAGATGAGCGTGCGCAACCTCCCCGACGGTGTCTACCAGCTCTACTCGCTCGACCGTCGTGGCCGTCAGCACCGCCTCGGCTTCTTCGGTGTCAAGCGTCGTTAGGGCGGGGGGGCGAGGATTCGGGGGTACGGGGGTGCGGGGATACGGGGGTGCGAGATTAGACTCTACCCTTGATTTCATGCGCCAAGACTATCCTCGTACTCCCGAAACAAAACTATCCTCGTACCTCCGCACCCACGCACCCTCGAACCCCCGAATCACCGTACCCCCGAACTCCCGAACCTCCGTACCCCCGAACCTCCGAATCCCCGAACCTCCGAACCCCCGAACCCCCGAATCGTAATTTTTCACTCTTCACTTATCACTCTACACTTCCCATGCGCCCCATCACCTTCGACTCTTTCGTACGCGGCATCCTTACCTTGGCCGTAGCCGCAGGCCTGCTATGGTTGCTGAACCGCCTGAGCGGCGTGCTACTGCCTTTCTTCTTGGCATGGCTTATCGCCTACCTGCTGTTCCCGCTTGTAAAGTTCTACCAGTACCGCTGTCGCCTGAAATACAGGGTATTGGCCATCATTGCCGCCATTCTTTCAGTCTCGGCCGTCATCGCGCTGCTGCTATGGCTCATGATTCCGCCTATCATTGAGGAGGGACTGCGGGCTAAAGACATGCTCGTCGCCTATTTTGAGCATAACATCACTCAAAGCAACATCCCCGACATGGTGGGAGAGTTTCTCCACGACCATTTTAGCGCCGAGGAGATCAAGGCGCTGGTGACGCAGGACGGCTTCATTCAAAGCATGAAAGAGGCCTTACCGAAGGTGTGGGCTGTCATATCGCAGAGCATCGGCGTCGTCTCGAGTTTCTTCACCGTGACGATGATCCTGCTCTATACTATTTTCATTCTTCTCGACTACGAGAAGTTCTCCAAAGGCTGGGCCGACCTGTTGCCCGACCGTTACCGCAGCAAAGTCCAGAAGCTTGTCGGCGACATTGAGGAAGGCATGAACAAGTACTTCCGCGGCCAGGCCATCGTCGCCTTCTGCGTCGGCGTGCTCTTCAGCATCGGCTTCCTCATCATCGACTTCCCCATGGCCATCGGTCTCGGCATGTTCATCGGTCTGCTTAACATGGTGCCTTACCTCCAGCTGGTAGGCTTCGTGCCCACCATACTGCTCGCCATCGTCAAAGCTGCCGACACGGGTCAGAACTTCTGGCTCATCATGCTGATGGCACTCCTCGTCTTCGCCGTTGTACAACTCATCCAGGACGCGTTCCTCACACCGAAAATCATGGGACATGTCACTGGCCTCAACTCAGCCATCATCCTCCTCTCGCTCTCCATCTGGGGCTCCCTGCTCGGCATGCTCGGCATGGTCATCGCCCTGCCACTCACCACTCTCCTACTGAACTACTATCAGAAGTACGTGATAAAGAAATAGGTGGTGCCGACTGCGATGTCGTTGCAGGAAAAAAGTTCTGTAGGAGGGGGATAAGTTACTTTGATTCAAGTTCCGCAAGCTATGGAAACTATGCGCAGCCAGCCCCGTAGGGGCATGACAGTGGTAGCCAGCCATTTGAATGGCTGGCTACCACTGTCTGATGCCTACGGCATCGGCTGCGCAGAACTTGCGGAACTTGAATTACTTTGAATATTTCTCAATGAGTTCGTCGGCCTGCGGGTCGCCGAGCTCTTTGGCGCGCTGCAGGTTCGTTGCGCCCTCAGTCTTCTTACCAGTGAGGCACTGTGCCAGACCAAGGAACAGGTAGCCATCGCTATGGTCAGGAGCGAGGGCGACGAGCTGCTGCGCCGTGCCGATGGCATCCTCGTAGAGCCCCACACGCACCTGCAACGATGCCTGTTCAGACAGGTAAAGCTCCGACTGCGGGTTCAGCTGCACGGCCTGAGCAATGTCGTTCAGCGCCTGTTGGAACAGTCGTCCGCCTAACTCAGCCTGATAGCGCAGGTAGTAGAAGCCATCCGAGAGCTGTGCCTTCATCAGTTCTCCATAGTCGTTCAGGTCGTTGACGGCCTGACGGTGCTCACCAGCATCCATGCGGGCTTCGGCACGCGCCAGAATGAAAGGTGCGGCCTCCTTCAGCAGTGGCCGCGAGAAGCACGCCACGCAACTGTCGAGAAGTGCCAACTGACCCACTGTGTCGCCAGCAAGCACACGACAGCGCGAGGCTTCATAGAACAGCTCGGGCGAGCGTAGCGGCGACTGGAACAGCTCGGCATAGATGGCTGAGGCGTCGTCGTAGTGCTTCTCGGCAGCCAGCACGTAGGCCTGCTGCTGACGGTAGATGGGCAGCGGGTTCGCAGCGTAAGCCGCCTCTGCCTCCTGCTGAGCCCGCTGGAAGTTCCACGCCTCGTAGTCAACGGGCTTTGCAGCGGTGAGTGCTGCCAGCATCAGGCGCGACCACGTATAGTGCACCTCGTCGGCCTTTCCCAAAGCCTCAGCACGCTGCAGTGCCTCGGTCAGCGCGTGGTCACAGTCAGCAAAGTTTCCACCGCCGAAGGCCTGTTGAGCACGGTAGACATAGCCCTCGTGGCTCTGTGGGAACTGCGCAACATAGTCGTCGACAAGCTGGGCGTAGGCGGCAGAGTCAAGGGTCGAACCAGCCACGTAGAGCGTCAGCTGTGCCTGACTCTCGTCGCTGGGCAGAGCCTTGCGGATGTTGATGGCCTTGAGCGCAGGGTCGTTGATACTCAGCCCCATGGTCCGCAGACTGTCGGCAAAGCAAGCACTGACGGCATAAAGCAGTGTGTCGGCAGGGCCCTGCGACGGCTGCAGCAGTGCCACCACCTCGCCGTTGGCATTCAGGACAGGCGTTCCCTCCACCATCTGCCCACTGGACGAGGCTTTAAGCGTGTAGTAGGTATAATCGGAATTAAAAGTCTCGGTCTTGCGGACGACGGGCGACGGCAGGCTCTTCGTCTCACGGTAGGGCAACAGCCACAGCGAAGTGCCGACGGGCTGGGCCTGGGCAGTCACGGTGAGCGGCTGCACCTTCTTGGCATCAGCGATGCGGACCTTACAGACGTCGTAGGTCTCGTTGGCGCCGAGCACACAGGCCACAGGCCACTCCTTGCCCGAAGCATCGATGACCACAGCGCGCGAGGCACCACGGAACAAGCCGTAGCTGCTCACCACGTCGCCCCCCTCACTGACGAACACGCCGTTGGCACTACCCAGGAGCGTGCCATTGTCATCGAAGGTCTTCACGGTCACCACGCTCTTCGTGGCTTTCTTCACCCATCCGGGCTGCGCCAGGGCAGGGGAAAAATGAAAGATTAAAAATGAAAGACTAAAAATGAAGAACGACAAACCTGTCACCTTACTTTTTCTTATTATTGTAGCCATACGTATTCTCAATTCCATTCCTATTTTGTTGTGCAATCTATTATCAAATCTCAAACCTCAAATCTCAAACCTCCAGCCTCAAATCCAACAGCTGTTTCGCATTCTCGATGGCCGCCTCGCTCACAGCGCTGCCACTGAGCATCTGGGCAAGCTCCGTCACACGCTCGTCGGGCGCCAGCTGCAGCATGCGGGTGGTGGTGCCCTGCGGCGTCTCTTCCTTGTACACCTTATAGTGGGTGGAGCCCATCGCGGCAATCTGCGGCAGGTGCGTGATACTGATTACTTGGCGTCCGCCCTGCCCCATCTGGGCCATCATCCGTGCCATCTGCTCGGCAATCTTGCCACTGACACCCGTGTCGATCTCGTCAAAGATGATGGTCGGCAGCTTGACGGCTCCGCTTATCATGGCTTTCACGGCCAGCATCACGCGGGCTATCTCGCCGCCCGAGGCGACCTGCGACACAGGCTGCAAAGGTGACGACGTATTGGCTGAGAAAAGGAACGACACGTGGTCCTGACCAGTGCCCGTCAGCTCACCCCGCTCCACATGCACCTCGAAACGAACGTTGGGCATGCCCAGCGGCACCAAGCGCTCGCGCAGTTGTTGTTCTATGTTCTTAGCGGCCTGCGCGCGCTGCTGGCTGAGGCTGTCGGCCGCTTCCTGGCAGGCAGTCAGTGCTGCCGCAGCCCGACTGTTGAGCTCGGCCAAGCACGCGTCGCTATTCTCGATGTTCGAGAGCTTCTGCTCGAGACTGTCGCGCTGCTCAATGAGCGCAGCGACGGTCTCTACACGATACTTCTTCTGCAAGTCATAGAGGCGGTCGAGGCGCACATTCACCTGTTCCAGTTCAGCAGGATCGAAGTCGATGTCCTCTGTACGGGCGTTCACCTCGGCAGCAACATCCTTCAGCTCGATATAGCTGCTCTCCAGACGCTGCGCCAACTCGGCCACATCGGGATAGACATGCTCCACCCCCTTCAGGGCGGCAGCTGCCAGACGCAGCTGGCTCACGATGCCACCATCGTCGGTCTCCAGAGCACCACCGGCCGTGTAAAGCGCCTGCTTGATGTCCTCAGCATGGGTCATCGTCTCACTGCGTTGCTCCAGCTCTTCCTGTTCGCCATCGACAAGGCGGGCGGCCTGCAGCTCATCGAACTGGAACTGCAGGAATTCGGCTTGCTGACGGTTACGCGCAATCTCCTCCTCCATGTCGGCTACCTGCCGACGCAGCGACTGGTAGTCGGCAAAACGCTGGCGAAAGGTCTCTAACGCCTCGCCATCGCCAGCAATCAGGTCCACCACGCTCAGCTGGAAGTCGTGCTTGCCCAACAGCAGGTTCTGGTGCTGCGAGTGGATGTCCACCAGGCGTTCGCCCAGCTCCCTCAGCACGGTCAGGGCCACAGGGGTGTCGTTGACGAAGGCACGGCTCTTGCCAGCGGCCGTCAACTCACGGCGGATGATGGTGTCTTCGGCGTCAGGCTCTATCTCGTTCTGCTCAAAGAAGTCGCCCATGTCGTAATGCGACAAGTCGAAGTGGGCCTCGATGACACACTTGTCGGCTCCCTGCTTCAGCGTCTTGGCGTCGGCACGCTGTCCCAGCAGCAGGCCGATGGCCCCGAGGATGATGCTCTTGCCAGCACCTGTCTCGCCCGTGATGACCGAGAAGCCTGGCTCGAACAGCATGTCAAGCTCGTCGATGAGTGCGAAATTGCGTATATATAGTTGTCGTAGCATCTATAAGATGAAAGATTAAAGATGAAAAATGAAAGATTAAAAATTTGCGGCTGCAAAGGTACGCTTTTTTAGGGAGTTAAAGCAGTTAAGGGAGTTAAAGGGAGTTAAAGGACGGTAGTTTTGCCCGTAATTTCGTAATTTTGCAGCTGAATTGTGGCGTAAGCCAATTCGCGAAATCGGAAATAGCCTTATGACCATTGTTGAAATCACATCACTACAGGAGCCTGGTGTGCTACCGTTCAGCGCACTCACCGAGGCTCAGCTGCGCAACCGCCTGGACCCCGCCAAGGGCATCTTCATCGCCGAGAGCCCAAAGGTCATTGCCGTGGCCCTCGATGCGGGCTACGAGCCAGTGAGCCTGCTCTGCGAGCGGCGACACATCGAGGGCGATGCGGCCGCCATCATCAGCCGCCTTGGCGCCGACGTGCCCATCTACACTGGCGACCGCCAGCTGTTGGCCGCGCTGACGGGCTACACGCTGACACGCGGCGTGCTCTGCGCCATGCGGCGCCCACAGCCACTCACGGCTGAGGAGGTGTGCCGAGATGCCCACCGTGTCGTCGTCATCGACGCCGTGAGCGACACCACCAACATTGGTGCCATCTTCCGCTCGGCAGCAGCCCTCGGCATCGACGCCGTACTGCTGACGACCGACGCCTGCGACCCACTGAACCGCCGTGCCGTGCGTGTCTCAATGGGGTCGGTGTTCCTCGTGCCATGGGCATGGCTCGACGGCAGCACGCCTATCCGTCAGCAGCTCAACAACTTAGGGTTCCGAACGGCAGCGATGGCCCTGAGCGACGACTCCATCGCTCTTGACGATCCACGGTTGAAAGCCGAGCCACGACTGGCCCTCATCATGGGCACCGAGGGCGACGGCCTGCCCCACACAGTCATCACCGATAGCGACTACGTGGTGCGCATACCCATGCACCACAGCGTCGACTCGCTCAACGTGGCTGCCGCTGCCGCCGTCGCCTTCTGGGAACTGAGAAGATGAAACATGAAAGATGAAAGATGAAAGATGAAAAATGAAAAATGAAAAATGAGAATATGAAAGCAAGAACAACAATAACAGCAGCTGTGCTGACCATTGCCATGACAGCTACCGCACAGCACATCGACGAGACGGGTATCGCGGCCACTTCTGAGCGCACGCCCCTCTCATGTACCAGCATCATGGTCGGCCGTCTGGCCTCTGCCGATGGCTCGGTGATGACCTCTCACACCTGTGACTCTTGGTATCGCACCTGGATGCGCATGGTGCCCGCCCACGACTACGAGCGCGACACTGTGACCGCCATCTACGACGGTCGCATGCACACACAGACGCCCCAGGACAGCACGAAGGTTCACCTCAAAGGCCTGATCCCGCAGGTACGACACACGCTGCGCTACCTCGACACGGCCTACCCCTGCCTGAACGAACGGCAGCTCGCCATCGGCGAGACCACCATCTCAGGCCGCGACACGCTGCGCAACCCTAAGGGCATGTTCATGGTCGAGGAACTGGAGCGCATCGCCCTCGAGCGCTGCTCAACGGCCCGCGAAGCCATCCAGCTCATGGGACAGCTCATCCGTGACTACGGCTACGGCGACAGCGGCGAGTGCCTGACGATTGCCGACAAGAACGAGGTGTGGATCTTTGAAGTGTTTGGCGAAGGCCCCGACCGCATCGGCGGCGTGTGGGCTGCCGTCCGCATCCCTGACGACGAGATTGCCGTCTCGGCCAACATCTCGCGCATCGGCACGCTGAACCTCAAGGACCGCAACCGCTACATGGCCTCTGACAACATCTTCGACGTGGCCCGCCGACTCGGGCTTTGGGACGGTAAAGAGGCGTTCTGCTTCTGGCGCGTGTACAGTGGCGGTAACTACTTTAACGAGAAGAAGAACTATAGCGTGCGCGAACATTTCATTATGGATGCCCTCGCACCGTCGCTCCATCTCTGCGACACCGTCGAGGAGCTGCCCCTGAGCGTCAAGCCCGACCGCAAGGTCAGCGCCGAAGAGGTGATGCGACTGCTCGGCAGCTACTACGAGGGTACCGACAAGAACCTCAGCGGGCGTAATAAGATAGCGAACCCCAAGCGCAAGGACAAGGACGGCAAACTGGTTGAAAACGAGCCAGACAGCATCGTCTCGCCCTTCGCCAACCCGTGGATGCGCCCTGACGAGATCAACCTCTACTACGCCAAGGGCGACTCCGTGATGAAGAACATCCGCACGGTCAGCGTGTCGTGGTGTGCCTACAGCACCGTCATCCAGCTGCGCTCGTGGCTGCCCGACGAGGTGGGCGGCGTGGCGTGGATATGCCTCGACAACCCTGGCGAGAGCCCTCGCTTCCCCATCTTCAGCGGTAACACGGAGCTGCCACAGCTGCTCGAGGTCTGCGGACAGCATGTCGACCGCGACGATGCCGCCCTATGGCACTACCGCAAGGCCAACCGGCTGGCCACCGTCCGCTGGGGCACCTATCGCAAGACGCTGGAGCCCCTGCGCGACTACTTCATCGCGAAGGGACAGCGCGAGCTGCCCTTCGTAGAGCAGACATGGCAGCAGCTCCACAACGACGATCCCAAGAAGGCCGAGCAGATGCTCAACGGCTATACCGCCGACTTCTTCGGCGCCACCATCCAGCGCTGGGACGAGATGGCTCGCAAGCTTTGGCGCCAGACATGGGCCGGCTTCTAACCATCCCCTTTACCAACAAAGGAACCGACCACGAACAGATGCTGAACGAACTGATAACCAACATCAACGACGCGCTGTGGACCTACATCCTCATAGGCGCACTGGTGGGCTGCGGGCTGTGGTTCACGTGGAAGACGCGCTTTGTGCAGTTCCGCATGATTGGCGAGATGGTCCGCCTGCTCGGCGAGGCTACCACCAGCAACGGCAAGGACAGGCGCCACGTCTCGTCGTTTCAAGCCTTTGCCGTCTCCGTGGCCACCCGCGTGGGAACGGGCAACCTCGCCGGCGTGGCTACGGCCATCGCTATTGGCGGGCCAGGCTCAGTGTTCTGGATGTGGGTCATCGCCCTCATCGGCTCGGCGACAGCCTTCGTGGAGTCCACCCTCGGCCAGCTTTACAAGCAGCCACACCGCGACTCGTTCATCGGCGGTCCCGCCTACTACATCCGCTGCGGCCTGCACAGCCGGTGGATGTCGATGCTCTTCGCCATACTCATCACCATCACCTTCGGCCTCTCCTACAACTCCATACAGAGCAACACCATCTGCGGCGCCATGAACGAGGTGTTTGGCTGGAGCCCCGTCTCCGTGGGCATCGCCCTGAGCGTGCTTGCACTGCTCATCGTCTTCGGCGGCATCCACCGCATCGCTCGCGTCAGCGCTGTGCTAGTGCCCCTGATGGCCATTGGCTACTTCGTGCTTGCCGTGGTCGTCATTGCCATGAACTTCAGGCTGATACCCCACGTGCTCGAAGTCATCGTGTCCAGCGCCTTCGGCTTCGAGCAGATAGCTGGCGGCGGACTGGGTGCCACGATGATGAATGGTGTGAAGCGCGGCCTCTTCAGCAACGAGGCCGGCGAGGGCAGCGCCCCTAACGTGGCATCGACAGCCGACGTGACCCACCCTGTGAAACAGGGGCTCATCCAGGCCCTGGGCGTGTTCACCGACACGCTGCTGGTATGCTCGTGTACGGCCTTCATCATCCTCATCAGCGGACTCTACCAGACGCCCGGACTCAACGGCATCGCCCTCACGCAGGCCGCCCTACAGTCAGAGGTGGGCACGTGGGGACCGCTGTTCATCGCCATCGCTATCTTCCTCTTCGCCTTCTCAAGCATCATCGGCAACTACTATTACGGCGAAGCCAACATCCGCTTCATCATCCAGCACGCAAGGCCCCGTTCGACCGAAGGACGCTTGCTACCAAAGGGACACAAGAAACCTCAAACCTCAAATCTCAAATCTCAAACCATCCTCACCGTCTACCGCGTATTCTCAGGTGGCGTCATGGTCATGTTCGGCGCTATGGCCACCCTCGACCTGGTATGGAACCTAGGTGACCTCTGCATGGCACTGCTCACCGCCTGCAACCTTGTAGCCATCGCCGCCTTGGGCAAGTATGCCTTCCGACTGCTCGACGACTACCGCCGACAGAAGCGCGCAGGCACCCGCGAGCCCGTCTTCCACCGCAGCCAGCTGCCCGAGATTGCCTCCGACCTGCCGTGCTGGGAGTAGGCTCGACAACAAGAAAGAAAGTCTCATGAAACACTACAGCATACTTTTCGTCTGCCACGGCAACATCTGCCGCAGTCCGATGGCAGAGTTCGTCATGAAAGACCTAGTCCACAAAGCCGGTCTCGACGCGTCGTTCCACATCGAGTCGGCAGCCACGTCGACAGAGGAGATAGGTAATCCCGTCTACCCCCCTGCCCGCCGCAAGCTGGCTGAGCACGGCATCTCGTCAGCAAGCAAGACGGCACGCCAGATGACGCGCGCCGATTACCACCGCTTCGACCTGCTCATCGGCATGGACGACTGGAACATACGCAACATGCGCCGCATCTGTGGCGGCGACCCCGACGACAAGATCCATCAACTGATGGACTACACCAACAGGCCTGGCGAAGTGGCCGACCCGTGGTACACAGGCGACTTCGAAGCCACCTGGCGCGACGTACTCGAGGGCTGCAAAGGGCTGTTGGAGGAGTTAGGAGTTAGGAATTAGGAGTTAGGAGTTAGGAGTTAAAAGGTTGGAGTTGAATCGCGTTTGAGGTATTCTACTCCACCTCCTTTACTCCCTAACTCCTAATTCCTAACTCCTAATTCCTAACTCCTAATTCCTAACTCTACTGCTTAATCTTGTCCCACGTCTGGCTCTGCGAGGCATTGATGCCGAAAAGAATCTCATAGGCCGACTCTTTTTCCTTCTGCGTACCCTTACCTTTGTAGATGCCGGCCAGCTCGTCCTTCTTATAGTCGGTCCAGATTTGCGGCAGCATGCTCAGCGGCTTGTCCTCGTGGGCTTTCTTCAGGCCGTTCTCAAGGGCTGTGGTGATGTTGGTGCGCCCACGCTCCACGTTCGACGCCATCTCGTCGAGGCCCGTGCGGTAGTAGTCGTACTGCAGCTGACGGAAAGGCTTCATCGCCTCGTCAAGATAGTCGTTGATGATGGCGAAGCGGTTGCGGTCGTCCTCGAACGACTTCCAGCCAGGGAATCCCAGGTCCTGCGCATTGTTCACCAGATACATACAGCGCTGCAGGATATCGGTGCCGCCCATGGGCGCGAAGCTGTCGAGGTCGAGTCCGATGATGAGGTAGGCGTAGTAGGCAAAAAGCGCCACAAGCTGATTGTCGATGACCTCCTCGTTGAAGTTCAGCTGGTCGAACTGCGCAAACTCAAAGTCGAAGTTCTTGTCACGGTTGTTATAGAGCGTGGTGGTGTACGACGCGTTGTACACCGGGCGGTTAGCTTGGATGATAGCCGTGCAGGTGAACTTGTTCTCCGACGGATCGTACTTCGTCACCGTGATGTTGAACGAGCACTGTATACGCTCGTTCTCCTGGAACTGTAGCGCCGTCCACTGGCGCTCGTTGACAAACTGCTCCAGCGTCTGCTGCAGGTTCTCGAACACCGACTTGTCGGTGCCCTGCACCTGCTGGGTGTTGAAGTTGATCTTCGCCAGCAGCTCCTGGGCGGCCACGGTGGCTGTCGCCCACTGGCAGACGAGTAATATCAGAGCCAGAATGATTCGCTTCATACCGGATGGTGTTGATTAGACAATGATTGCGCGCGCACACCGCTTACGGTATGCCCGTGCAAAAGTACAACTAATTTTCGAAACGCCCAAATTTTCGCGTGAAAACTTCATAAGCGAGCATCAGAAACGCCCGTCAGTCGCACATAGTCCCCATGATTATCACGTCAAAAGCGCCATTTTCGAGATCAGGACGGGAAAAGGTGTCTCCCAGAGGACTGATAGTCGTCTCCGAGTTCTCTACCAGTCCTCTCCGAGATCTCTACCAGTCCTCTCCGAGATCTCTGCCAGTCCTCTCCGAGATCTCTGCCAGTCGTCTCTGAGATCTCTGCCAGTCCTCTCCGAGATCTCTGCCAGTCCTCTCCGAGCAAAGGGGGAGTCCGCTCGGAGCAGAGTGGTAGCCGAGAATCAGAAAGGCGTGCACTGCTCCTGCCGAGCGGTGCACGCCTTTGCGTTGTTGCTATGCGCTACCGTTTGGTGGCCACGCAGCAGGGTTCCTCCAGCCTGGTCGTTGTTCCAGGAGCCGTCAGATACTGGCGCGCCATCCACGTTGTGGGTTCGCTGAACCCATCCTCATCCTTGAAGATGCGGAATTCGCCAACTTCCATGATGATGCCGGCGGGATCGTACTTGTCAAGCATTACGAAACCATAATAGAAGTCCTTAATGCCGCTGGTGGTCTTCGTTCCCGACAGGATTGTTGCCATCTTAGTGGTTGTTCCATACTCGTCGTTTCGCTTGCTGTCAAGGATGATGAACACGGTGAAGTTGTCGCCCTTTCCCAAAACGATGGCTTCCTGTCGCTCGGAAGACGACAATACCGTGGAACCTCGCGTCTCTTCTCTATAGACGACGGTGTTCTGAATCATGTCCTGACTGGTGAACTCGGCTATATGGTCAGCGAAATTGTCAGATTGATAGCCATCGGAGCTATAGACCAATACGTTTTTGCTCAGCTTATAGGTTCCCTCGATGACGGGTGGCGTGTTGCCAGAATAGATGGGCATGTAGGGACGCATCCGTCGGAGATACTCTTCGGGAATGGTCTGGATGATGCGCGGATCGAACTCGGCATCGACAACGGTGAACTCGGTGATGAAATCAGTACCACCCACGCGGTTCTCCTTGACGTGGAGTGCCACGGTCTTGACGGCGCCAAACTCGGGTGTCTGAGCAGAAATATAGATTGTGCCCTCGTTGGTGTATGTCAATTCTCTGACTGTCAGAGTGCCGATGTTGCCCTGTTCGTCGGTTGTCTTCAGTTCGAGTGAGAGCTCGCCGCTGTAGTACTTATGGTATAAGACGGAGGCCATGGCAGCGGGTGTGACACTGTACTTCAGGTGCAGATCACCTCCCCATTCGGTTTTGGTCTCAGTGACGTGCCCTGTGCCGTCAGGCATGACAACGATGCTCTGCACGCGGTCGCGGAGGCGGGCATACTCGTCGAAGACGACGAGTCGCACCTTCTGCTTGTTGTTGTAGGTTATCTCGCAGTAGTCGTCGGTGAGCTTAATGTCGTTGATGACGCCTGTGTAGCGGCTGATGTACTCGTTGATGACGGTGGTGTTGTTGAAGTAGTTGGTGATGATTTCCTCAAGGAAGCTGTAGTTGAACACCTCATTATAATACACGCGCAAATAGTCGAGCACTACCTCCTGCAGAATATCGACGTCGAAGAGTGTTGTCTGATGGCTTTCGACATAGGTGTTGATGATATTCTCGATGTCGATGCTCTTCACGAAGATGTTATAGTTCACCTGGAAGTACTTGGTGACGATGTCGACCAGCAGGTCACGGCTGATGACGGTGGTCTCGTTCTCGGTGATGTAGTTGTTGATGATGCGGTGGATGGTCTCGTTGTCGATGAACGTGTTGTAGTTGTTCTGAACGTAGGTGTTGATGATTTCACGTATGAGCGTCTCGTTGAAGATGGTCGAGAAGTTCAGGGTGATGTACTTGCTGAAGAGCTGCGCCAGGATCTGCTGGTCGAAGATCTGGACGTAGTTGTTCTGCACATACTCAATCAGGAGGTTGAAGACGAGCTCGTTGTTGACGATGACATCCTGATGCTGGTCGAGGTAGTTGTAGATAACTTCGCGCAGCAGGTCGACGTCAATGTAGTTCTCGTTGTTCTGAACGAAGTTGTTGAAGACCTCCAGGAGAAGCTGGTCGTCGAAGACGGTGGTCTTGTTGAGAGTCATGTAGTTGGTGAAGATCTCGTAGAGCACCTCGTTGTTGACAAAGACCTCCTGATGCTCGCGCATGAAGCTTAGGATGAGGTCGATGAGCTGGTCGACGTCGACTTGGTTGGTGTAATACTCGTAGTTGTACTGACTGAAAATCTTCTCGAGCAGCTCATAGCTGAACACGGCACTGTAGTGATTGTGAACGTAGCTAAAGATGGTCTGGTGGAGCTTCTTGACATCGAACAGGAGCGAATAGTTCTGCTGGATGTAGGTCGAGATGACCTGGTAGAGGATGTCCTGACTGATGACGGTGGTGCTGTAGCGACTGACGTAGGTGTTCAGTATCTGCAGCAGCACCTCATTGTTGATAACGATGCTGGCGTAGGCGTCGACAGTCTGGAAGGTCACACCGCCATCGATCGAGATGAGCCATTGCAGGGTGACTTGGTCGTACTTCACCACGGGTGTAACGTCGGTGGTACGGATGGGCCGCCCGTCGTCGTCGGTCAGCACGACGCCGTTCAGCGTCCAGTAGAAGAATCCGTTGATTTGCGTCATGCTGACGGCGGGCATAGGCATCAGCACGTTGTCGGGGCCGCTCTGCAGGACGATGATCCGCCCGTTGGAGAGCGTCAGCTGGTAGCCGTCGGTAGTGGTCTCGACGGAGGTGATGTAGAAGTTCTGCTCCACAGCAACCGAGAGGGCAGCGAGGGCTTCCACCTGCGCGTTGAAGGTTTTCACCTGGTTCTCTATTTTGGTGACGCGCTGCTCGATGCCGGCATGGCGGTCGTTCAGCTCATCGATGTCGTCCTGATAGTCCTTACCGCAGGCAGTAAGGATGACGGAGGCGACGACGGCGACAAGCATCAGCGCTAAATGATGTATCTGTCTCATAGTCTTTCTCATATCTAGAGTTAGGAATTAGGAGTTAAGAGTTAGGAGTTAAGAGTTAGGAGTTAGGAGTTGGGAATTAGGAGTTAGGAGTTTCATGCATTACATTGCTGCAGCAAGTCTATCGTCCCTTTAACTCCCCTTTAACTTCCCTTTAACTCCCCTTTAACTCCCCTTTAACTCCCCTTTAACTCCCCTTTAACTTCCCTTTAACTCCCCTTTAACTCCCTAATACCAATGATAGTTGTCTTCCCAGTCGATGGGCGTGAACGACGTACGATAGTCGGTGCCACCCTCAAAGTTGTCGTATACATGGAGGGCAATGGTCTTCGACGATTCCATATAGGTCTTGAGCCAGTAGATGTTCGCCGTCAGGCGTCCGTTTTCGTCGGCAGTGACCTGTTCGGCATGATAGGCGCTACGGTTGCCATTGGCATCGAGCACCTCGAAGTCGACACCTATCTGGCTATTGGCATTCTGCGCGATGACGTTGGCCATGGCGGCAGGCGTGACCAGATAGGTCAGCGTGCAATAGTCGTAAGAGGTGTAATGGGTGACATGGCCGTTGCTGTTAGGCACGATGACGATGCTCTGCACACGGTCACGGACACGGGCAAAGGCATCGTAGACGAGCAAGTCGACCGTCTGGTATTTGTTGAAGGTCACCTGTAGCACGTCGCCCTCGAGGCTCACTTTGTTGATGATGCCACTGTTCTCGCTGACATACTTGTTGATGATGGTTGAATTGTCGAAGTAATTGGTAATGATGCGCTCAAGGAAGTCGTAGTTGAACACTTCGTTGTAGTACTTCTGCACATAGCTGGACACCACCTGCCTGACGATGTCGACGTCGATGATGGTCGTCTTGTGCTCTGAGACATACTTGTTGACGATGTTTCGGATGACGGTCTCGTCGACCAGTATGTTGTAGTTCTTCTGGAAGTAGGCATGAATGACCTCGTAGAGGATGTTCTCGTCGATGAAGGTGGTCTTGTTCTTAGTGATGTAATTGTTCAGAATCTCGTGAATAGTCTCAGTGCTGATGAACGTGTTGTAGTTGTTCTGAACGAAGGTATTGATGATTTCCTGAATGAGTGTCTCGTTGAAGATGGTGGAACGGTTCACCTTGATGTATTCGTTGATCATCTGATAGAGAATCTGCTCGCTGAAAATCACCTTGTAGTTGTTCTGCACATACTGCATGAGCACGTTTTTGATGAACTCGTTGTTGACGATGACGTCCTGATGCTCCTCTACGTAGTTATAGACGATGCGCTTGATGAGGTCGACGTCGATGAAGGTGGTGTTGTTCTGAATGAAGTTGTTGATGACCTCGACGATGATCTCGCTGCTGAAGATGTCGGTCTTGTTAACCTCAACATAGTTCTTGATGATCTCGTACAGCACCTCGTTGTTGATGAAAATCTCCTTGTGCTCCTGGATAAAGTTGACGAGAATATTAGTAATGATGTCGACATCGATGTGGCGAGCGGCATACTCGAAGTTGTACTGGTTGAAGATTTGCTCGAGCAGCTTGTAGTCGAAAATGGCGGTGTAGTGACGCTCAACGTAGTTGACGATGACCTGGTTCAGCACATCGATGTTGAACAGTTTGCTGTAGTTCTGCTGAATGTAGGTCGAGATGATCTGGAAGAGAATCTCGCTGCTGAAAACAGTTCTGCTGTGCTGGCTGACATAAGTATTCAGCACCTGCAACAAAACTTCGTCGTTAATGACGATGGAGGCATAGACATTGACCGACTTAAAAGTCACACCACCATCGAACGAGATGAGCCATTGCAGGGTGATGCTGTCGTACTTCACCACAGGCGTCTGGCCGTTGGCAGGGAGAGGGCGACCGTCGTCGTCAGTGAGCAGCATGCCGTTCAGCGTCCAGTAGTAGATGCCGTTGATGATAGTCATACTGATGGCGGGGGCGGGCATCAGTGTGTTCGACGGACCGTTCATCAGCACGATGACGGAGCCATTCGACAGCGTCAGCTCGTAGCCGTTGGCGGTGGTCTTCACTGACGTGATGTAGAACCCGTTCTCGATGGCGACGGCCAGCTTCGATAGCGTCGAGAGGTCGTCGTTAATCTTAGTGACCTGCGTCTCAAGGACTTTCACACGCTGATCGAGTTGGTCGTACTTGGTGTTCAGGTCGTCAATATCGTCCTGAAAGTCCTTGCTGCACGAAGTGGCAAGGAAAGAGATGGCTACTGTCGTCAGCAGCATCGCAAATAGTCTGATTTGCTTCATAGTTCTGTATTAATTATTTGAGTTATTGGTTGCTAAGTGTTGGGGGATGATGGGGACGGCTGGCGTCAGCAGGCCTGCATCCGCTGCTGCAGGGCATCGATGATGTCGCTGGCCACGGCGCCCTTGGGCTTGCGGTCGTAGTCGTGGCGGCTGTGGGCATCGATGATGCTGATTTGGTTGTCGTCGCTACGGAAGCAGGTTCCCTCGTTTCGCAACGAGTTAAGGACGATGAAGTCGAGATTCTTCTTCGCGAGCTTTTTCTCAGCGTTCTGCTGCTCGTCGTTGGTCTCCAGGGCGAAGCCCACGAGCAGCTGTCCATCGCGCTTCATACGGCCCAGCTCGGCAGCAATGTCGGGATTGGGCACGAGGTGAATGTCCATGCTCTCCCCCACCCGCTTGATCTTCTGCTCAGCAACAGTAGCGGGTCGGAAGTCGGCAACGGCAGCGCAGAGGATGGCAGCATCGGCATCGGGAAACGCCTCGACGGCTGCGTCATGCATCTGCAGACAGCTCTCCACATCGACACGGCGGATATTGGGATGGCTGACCGACAGCGACACAGGACCAGCGATGAGCGTCACGCGCGCACCACGGCGGGCACACTCCTCGGCCAGTGCGAAGCCCATCTTGCCACTGGAGTAGTTGCCAATGAAGCGCACAGGGTCGATCTTCTCGTACGTCGGGCCTGCGGTGATGAGGACGTGCTTGCCCGCTAACTGAGAGTTGAGAGTGGAGCGTTCTCCGTTCTCAGTTCTCACTTCTCCGTTCTCCGTTCTCCGTTCTCCGTTCTCAGTTAGAAAAAACGCTTCGAGCTTTTTCACGATTATCTCAGGCTCTTCCATGCGGCCCTTGCCTTCGAGGCCGCTGGCGAGGAAGCCACTCTGCGGCTCGATGATGATGTTGCCGAAGGAGCGCAGGTGTTCGAGGTTCTGCTGCGTGGTGGGATGGGCATACATGTCGAGGTCCATGGCAGGGGCGATGAACACAGGGGCCTTCATCGACAGGTAGGTGGTTACGAGCATGTTGTCGGCCACGCCGTGAGCCATCTTGCCCAGCGTAGAGGCCGTGCAGGGGGCGATGAGCATGGCGTCGGCCCACTGACCGAGGGCCACATGCGAGTGCCACGTGCCGTCGCGCTGCGCAAAGAATTCGCTGATGACGGGGTTTCGTGTCAGCGCCGACAGCGTGATGGGGGTGATGAACTCCTTGCCGGCAGGGGTGATGACCACCTGCACCTCGGCGCCCCGTTTCACCAGCTCGCGGATGATGAGGCACGACTTGTAGGCGGCTATTGAGCCGGTGATGCCTAATACGATATGCTTGCCTTCCAACATTTTCATGCCTTTCTCTGCGCCTGGCGCAGCCTGATGCGGGTGAGCACCTGCTTGGTGTTATACGTAAAGTCTCCAGAAAGAATCCAGGCGTAGTAGCCAGGATCGTAGCGCAGCACGTCGGCCACGGTCTTGCCCTTGTGCTTGCCGAAGTTGAAGTACTCGGTCATCACGGGCTTGCCGTCGGCATCGACGATCGTCTGGCCTTTGGCATCCTTGGCCTCGCCCCAGACAATGCGGCCGGCAAAGTCGACGTTGTTGTTCACCTTCGAGATTTCGGCCAGACAGTCCATGTCGTTGCGCAGCACACGGCCATCAGGGTCTTCGCCCAGCTCCAGCTGGTGCGCCTCAGTGTAGTAGTCGAGCTCGGCCTGCAGGATGCGGTAGGTGGCTTCGGTGTCCTGATCGGCACGGTGGGCCTCGAAGTCGTCCTCCATCTTCCGCCCACAATAGAACTTGTAGGCAGCAGCGAGGTTACGACGCTCCAGCTTGTGGAAAATGGTCTGCGCATCGATGAGACGGCACTTCGAGAAGTCGAAGTCGATGCCAGCACGCAGGAACTCTTCAGCCAGCAGAGGGATGTCGAAATGGTTGGAGTTGAAACCGGCAAAGTCGCAGCCGGTAAAGGTGTCACAGAGCTGCTTGGCCAGCTGTTTGAAGGTGGGCTTGTCCTTAACGCTCTCGTCGGAGATGCCCGTCAGCTGGGTAATCTCAGGCTTGATGGGCACTTCGGGGTTGACAAGGTGGTCGCCTCGCTCCTCCAAGCCGTTGGGGTACACCTTAATATATGATATCTGTATGATGCGGTCGTTGACCAAATCAAGACCGGTCGTCTCCAAGTCAAAGACGACCAGCGGCTTCGTAAGGTTCAGTTTCATGGAAAAATGATGGAAATTAAGAAATTGAGACAATGAGAGTAATTGAGGAAACGAGAAATTGCAGAAATGTGAAAATGAGAAAATGAGAATTGCTGCTGCGTTGTACCTGCAAACAGTAATGTCTCATTTTCTCATTCTCACATTTTCTTATTCTCACAATTTCTTCAGTCGTTAATCAGCATCGGCATCATCAGCATCAGCACATCCTGATTCTCGGGCTGCTCAGAGGGCACCACAAGACCAGCACGGCTGGGGTCGGCGAGCTGAATGATAACCTGCTCGCAGTCGAAGTTGCTCAGCACCTCGATGAACGACGAGCCCTTGAAGCCAATGCTCAGCGGCATGCCGTTATAGTCGCACGACATCTTCTCAGTAGCCGTCTTCGAGAAATCGTAATCCTCGGCATCGAGCTGCAGCGTGCCATTCTCGACATGGAAGCGAATGAGGTTGCTCGACTCGTTGGAGAAAGGCTGCACACGGCGCAGGGCGGCCAGCAAGCCCAGACGGTCGACCGTCAGCTGATTGGGGTTACCCTGCGGAATGACGGAGTTGTAGTTGGGGTAACGGCCCTCGATAAGGCGACAAGTAATGATGCCCTCCTCGTAGTTGATCTCAGCATTGCGGTCGTCGAAGCGAATGACAGTGTCGCCTGCCTGCTTGCCTAACAGGCTCTTGAGCAGCGTGGCAGGCTTCTTAGCCAGAATGAACGAGGCGGGCTCTGCACTCTGAATGTTAAGCACCTTGTTGCGAACCAGCTTGTGACCGTCGCTGGCAACAATGGCCAGATGGTCGGGCAGCAGGTCGAAGTAGAGGCCGTTCATCACAGGGCGCAGCTCGTCCTGAGCAGTGGCAAAGAGGGTGCGGCTGATGTTCTCGGCGAGCACGCTGGTGGGCATGGTGATGGTGATGGCACCATCGCCTATCTGCTGCGGCTGCGGATATTCCTCGGCATTCTCGATGGGCAGCGAGAACATACCGTTCTGATAGCTGACCTTGGCAAGGTTTGTGCCCAGGTCGACCTCGAACGTAATAGGCTGCTCGGAAATGCCACGGACAGCCTCGAGCAGGTCGTGGTTGCCCACGCAGAAGCGGCCGTCGCCGTCGTTCTCGTTCAGCACGAGCGAGGTCTTCATCATGACCTCACTGTCTGAAGCGGTCAGGTCGAGCATGCCATTGCTGACTTCGAACAGGAAGTCACCCAGGATGGGCAACGAGTTCTTACTATTAATTACTCTCGACAGAGCGGCCAGGCGGCTGCTCAATGCAGTGCTTGATACGGTGAATCTCATATTGATACTTTCTTGTTTTTACGCTTTTGGCCTACAAAAATACAAAAAAAGTGTGTTACAAGCAAAATAATTGCGAAAAAATTGCTTGTTTTCAAACTTTTTCAGTAATTTCGCAGTCGATTTAGCAAAAATAAGAACAATTCTAACAAAGAAACAGTATGGATCTAACAGGAAAAATCATTGCCATCATGGAGGCACAGAGCGGTATATCGAACCGCACAGGTAACAGTTGGATGAGTCAGGACTACGTCATTGAGGTGCCCGGACAGTTCCCACGTCGTATGGTGTTCCGCATCTTTGGCGAAGAGCGCATCAAGCAGTTCAGTATTCAGGCTGGTGAGGAGCTCACCGTCCAGTTCGACATCGACGCCCACGAGTTCAATGGACGCTGGTTCAACGACATCCGCGCCTATAACATCATCCGTGGCGGACAGATGGCCGGCACCGTGCCTGCCGCAACGGCATTTGCTGGACAGCCTGCCCCAGCACAGCCAGGCGTCGCTCCCGCTGCACCTGCTGCCAACACCGCTGCCGAGGCACCATTCCCACCCGCCCAGGAGCCTGCCGGCGAGAATGCTGCCGACGACCTGCCCTTCTAAGGCTTACACCTTATTATATTATATGCTCGTATTTCAGGAGTAAAGGAGAAAAGGAGTAGAGGAGATGTGGAGATGTGGAGGTAAAGTAGAATAGACCTATTCCCATATCAAACCGATTCTTTTGCAGGATCTCGGAGCAGCAGAGGTATTATCGTGGAAGCAAAGCAGATGACCGTCAAAGAGATTTTCGAGTTGCGTCGGCAAGGACGCATCGAGGAGGCCTACGAGGCCATCCGCCCGATGTATGCCGTTCACAAAGGTCACTACACCTCACTCTGCATGTTCTGGACGGCCAGCGACATTCTGAAGAAGCGTCTCAAAGAGGGGCGCACCGACGAGGCCCTGAAAATCTTCAAGGCACTGGTGCGTATGCTACCTAACGTCGATGACAGTAGCGGCATGGTGCACGCTACTGTCATCGATTTGGCTTTGCGTCTAGGCGAAGCCACCACTGCCTTCAGCCTTCTTGACTTTACAAACCTGCTAAAGCTGACGGAGCGCGACTTTCAGCCAACCACCAGCAAGGAGGGGCGCACGTTTGCGCCATTAGCCACGCGCCTGCTGACACAGGTCTTCACGGCCCTCCAGAAGCAGCCCACCGTCGACAACGCCCTTCAGGCGATGCCCTTATTAGAAGCTGCCGCCAAGCACGCCCCCAACGACCCTGAGAGCCAACAGCTGAAGGCCGCCATCCGCAAAATCATCGACGACAGTCAGGCGCCTCAGCCGTAACGTCGCCGATTGTCTTTCCCCTCATTACACGAACGTAGGGGCTGACCCACATAGGCAGGTCCACACCGGCGGTCCATTCTGGCGGCAGCAACTATTCACTATAAACTATTCACTGTCTCACTGTATTCCCGCCATCATGTTCGTGATGGCCACGATGTCACCAATGCCGACCTCGCCGTCGCCATTCACGTCGGCTTGTTCCAGCGTGACGCCATTCGCCATGCCTGCCATGTAGTTTGTGATAGCCACAATGTCGCCGATGCCCACCTGGCCGTCAGCATTCACGTCGCCATCGAGAGCGCCACGCACCCAGAACGGTGTCACGTCAGTGACGCTGGCACCAAACGAGTTCCAGAACGTGGCCTTCAGCGTGTGCGTGCCCTCAGCGAGCTCGCTGGCGTCGAGTGTGTAGTTGAACACCACCTCTGACTTGGCGCCAAGTTGCCCATAGGCCACCACGCTGTCGTTGTCAAGCGTCAGGCTGTAGGAAGCCATCGTGGCATCGCCATCGGCACCATAGCGCAACTTCACCACGACGGCATAGGAGACGATAGCCGTAGTGGTCGTTGGGTCATCGCCAATGGCACGGCAGTAGAGGCGGTGGTGGCCAGGCGCAATGCCGTTGAGGTTCAGGTCATCGGCAAAGACGAAGTCCGCTCCCTCGCCACTCTGGACGCCAAGGGTGCGGCTGTGGGCGATGTCGCCATCGAACCAGTATTCCAATGTCTTGACGCTCCCCGTGCCTACCTTCAGCACATTGCTCGTCACGAGCGAGCCCTTGTTCGAGCCGTCAGTGCTGGTGGGACGGATATTGAGGCGATGGAGGCCAAATGGCAAGTCGCTCATGTCGAGCATATAGTCGTAGACGTAGCAGTCGCCATCGGCAGTGCCATCAAGGAAATAGCGGTTGGCGGTGTCGTCGTCAAACCAATACTCCAGCTGGGTGGCCTTGCCCGTTGAGAGCTTCATCACCGTGCAGCTGAGCACGCTGCCAGCAGTGAGGCCCGTACTACTGACGGCACGGAAGTTCAGGCGGTGCTGACCTGGCGTCAGCCCACTCAGGTCGAGCTCACTGATGTAGATGTAGCCGTCGTCAGCATACGAGCGCTTGCCCATCAGCTTCTGAGAATGCTTCACGTCGTTGTCGAACCAGTATTCCAGCTCGCCAGCCACGCCCTTTGCGAGTTTCAGCACACCCTGCGACTGCACACTGCCCATCACGCTGCCCTTCGTGGCCACCTGAATGTTCAGGCGATGGAAGCCTGGCGAGCAGAAGGCGTCGTCGCTGAGGTCGAGCTCCAACAGCTGTTCGTCCTCGGTATCTGCCAGCGGCAGGGTCTTCATCCCGTCGCGGTTGTCGTCAATCCAGTAATCCAAATGGCCTTCCTGCTCCTTCGTCAGCTTCAGGAACGGTGTGGTGTTCACAGACGAGAATTGATAGTCACCAGCATTACGTTTCACTCGGAAATGCAGCAGGTGGAAGCCGTCTTCGAGATTGTCGGTGGCGATATTACCTCGTACCACCGACTCGCTCTTAGTAAGCGTGGCTGTACGAATATCTTTAAAATTATCGTCAAACCAGTATTCAAAGCGTGTCAACTTCATTGGGCCGTTATCATTTTCGGCATCGGCAAAAGCAGGAGCTTCAACACACTGCAGTTCTGCAGAATGATAGAACTCTTCGCCAAAGATATCCGTTGCCAACAAAACATAATGATGCCCTATGATGAGATTGTTGAACGAGAAATTATAAGTGCTTGACTCGCCTGGTGAGATATTGGTGGAAAAGATTCTTATTTGCGTTTTTTCTGTCTCAATGTCTTTCAGCAACACAAAGATGGGTTTAATACTTTGTCCCTCACCTTTGTTGTGGAAAGTCATGCGACCTTGCAACAGGGTCTCAGTGATGGTGAACTCGGTAAAATCACCTTGATCCAGATACACGTCAGTTACTTCCAACTCTGTATGGGGGACGGGGCGGACTTGGAATACTGCACCTTGATCTACATTATACTTGAGGAGCTCGCCTTCGCCTTCGAAGACATCCAGAAGGTATTTGCCGTCAGAGTAACTACTCCATCCGAAATTCACATAAAAATAATGGTCCTCGAAGCCCTCCAAAAGGAAGGCATGTCCCGCACGTTTGGTTTCTCCACTTTTTGGATCTACGTATGTTCTAGTTCCACGGTACAACACTGGCCCACGATTAAGTATTTCATCTCGCAACATTCCTCGCCATGTTTCCCTGTAATAATTATCACTATAAGCAGAGAACACATGATCATCATAACCAAAATAAGACTTAAGAGCTATAGGAACATCGGAAAGGAATGCTTCTGATTCTTCTGGGGTGTAAGTGGTCTTTATCGAATTGCCTGCCAGTTTCATCAACGTTGCCACAGCTGCTTTCTGTTTGTCGTTGATTTTGCTATAAATAATGTACTGTTCGGGCTTGTTTTCTTCGTTTAATGTGTAATAGGCGTATTGAGGCAATATATTTGACCAGTCAATACGAGTATAAGCAGGAATAGCCTCAACGTCATCACTTTGTAGAAAGCTAAAAATGGATGAATCGATTAGGGATTCCAGTGTAGAAATATTATTGTGATAACTTGGAATCTCATTTGTGGTAGCCTTCGGCCATTTATAAGCATACATCAGACTTGCCAATGCTGTGGCAGTGCATCCTGTAATCGAAGGTTTTCCGTCTACTATGAGGCAAGAATCATTGTATGGTGAATCCTGGTCGAAGTGGCAACGCCTGTCCTCATCAATAATATATTTTGGCATCCCAAGCTCTTTCTTTGGAGCATTTTTCCGTGGACTGTTTTGCTCCCTTGTTATTCCTTTCTTCCGCAAGAAGGCAATCTGGTCAGCGTAGCCGTCGAGGAGAACACGCAAGCCGCAGGGCATGTGATCAGGATTGATGGTGCCAATGTTCGAGTAGCCGAGGATGTCGGTGGTGGCGTCGTCGCCACTGACGACGACGTAGCCGTCGCCATCATTGGGAGCGTTATAAATATAATAGGTGGCGTCGCGTCCCTGAGCTGCCAATCGCAGCTGACGGGCGGCAGGTGCACGGCGGCGAGCACCAGAGGTCTGCTGATCTTGGAAGAACGCGGCGGCTTTCTGGCGGGCTTGGTCAACCGTAACAGGGTTCGCCCGCAGATGAAGCGCGCAGAGCAGACAGAGTATTATGAATAGGTGTCGTTTCATAAATGTTGAATTGTTAGGTAACATCAAAGGGAGTTAAATCAAACTGTGGTTACTTGCTCTACGAGCGAGCGTGGAGATAAAGGATATTGCGCGCCTTGAAAAAGGTGTGGAAGGGAGCTTAGAAAAGGTGGCGAGGGAGGGGACAAAGTTAAAACTGCGACAGTGTTTGATAAAACTGCGTCGTTGTTTGATGAAACTGCGACAGTGTTTGATGAAACTGCGACAATGTTTGCCCTTTTTCCAGAGGCGACTTCCACAAGCTTTCTTGTGGCACACTTTACTTCTCCTTCACGCGTTTACTCGCCTGCGCGAACACGGATCTTGATGTTCAGCTTACCCTCGGCGTCTGTCTGCTCGGGAATCTGCTTGGCAACGATGTAGGGCACGGGAGGAAGAGCAGAGTCGCTGAAGCCAGTGCCAGCATAGATGCCCGCCTGGCTGTTGTACTTCTGGTAGTCGCCCTTGAAGTGGTAGTCGCTGTTAGGGGTTATACCGGCAGGATTCACGAAAACATTTGCCCAATCTACATCGCCCACATTAATATCATATGGTCCCCAAGCATTCTTAGCCATATTCATTTCGGTTTGACAGTTAACGCCAGAAAGAGGGCCACCATACCAATCCAATATTACATTACCTGTTATCGTAGTGTTATCACAGGAATTCATTGCATTTCCATAATAATAAGCAATGAGAATATTATACTCTATATATCCATTATCCAAATCACAAATCGAATGGGCAATATTGTTCGTAAATTCACATCTTGCACTACGGAAATGAGAGTTATTGCGGATATAATTCTGGTTTACGACCGTTCCCATACAAGTGTTATTATATACTTGTACCGAGTTCAAGTTACAATAGCGCACCAGCACATTATCCACTTTCTTATTGTCGTTAGCAATATAAACGTCACCCGTTATATACGCCCCCATCACAGCACTTCCGTCGCTGCCCTCATTGAAGAACAGGTTGCCCGTAATGGTGGTATATCCATCAGCATTCTCGCCCTTAATCTTATGTCCAATGCCAATGATGGTGAGTTTCTTCGTAATCTTCACACTGTCGGCAATGGGGAAACCGCCGCCAGGAAGGTAGATGACGCTGTTTGCAGAGGCGCCCTCGATGGCTTCCTGCAGGGTGCTGTAAAGATTTGTTGAGCCGCCAGCCGACACCACTGAAATTTGCTGAGCCATTGCGGCCACGCCTGCCACGATGGCAAGAACGAATGTAAGAATAAGCTTTTTCATAATCTTTGGTTGTTTTTTAGTTATTGATAATGTTTAATATTTTTTCTCTAGTTATCATACGCTTCAATGCTATTCGTCGGCAAAGTTAAGCAAAAAAAATGAAAGTGCCAAACTTTTCCAGCAGAAAAGTTTGGCACTTAAGCATTTAGTGTTCAGCCGAGTGTTCAGCGGCTTAGCAGCTGCTCGGCGTGGATCTTTGTCTTGATCTGCTTGGGGCCGATGATTTGCTCGACGATGCCCTCCTCATTAATAATAAAGGTGGTGCGGACGGTACCCATGTACTTGCGGCCGTACATCGACTTCTCCTGCCACACGCCGAACTGCTCGACCAGCTGCTTGTCGACGTCGGCGATGAGTGGGAAGTTCAGGTTGTGCTTCTCGATGAACTTACGATGCTGCGCGTCGCTGTCGACGCTGACGCCGACCACCTCCATGCCCGCCGCGAGCAAGTCCTCGCGATGGTCGCGGAAGCTGCAGGCCTCGGCCGTACAGCCACTCGTCAGGTCCTTGGGGTAGAAGTAGAGCACCAGCTTCTTACCACGATAGTCACTCAGGCGTATTTCACGCCCCTGTTCGTCTTTGCCCAACAGTTCGGGCGCTTTGTCTCCAATGTTCATGTTTGTATGGTTTTTATTTGGGTGTTGAGAGTTAAGTGTTGAGAGTTGAGAGACGTTAGTTTTTTCGCGACGGAAGTAAAGTCTCTCAACACTTATCACTTATCACTCCACTCCTGCCATGATGTTCGTGATGGCCACGATGTCGCCGATGCCCACTGCGTCGTCTGCATTGACGTCGGCACGGGCAGCGATATCCGGATCAGTGGCAACACCAGCCATGACGTTGGTGATGGCCACAATGTCGCCGATACCCACAGCGCCGTCGGCGTTGACGTCGCCCTTCTTCGCACGGATGGTGACGGTGTAGCTCACGGCTGACGGAGCCTGACGGTAGTCGGTTGCAGCGCCGCTGACGGTGATGGTGGCCGTGCCGATGCCGTTGACGGTCAGCGCACCGGTCTCAGCGTCGACGCTCACCACGTCAGTATTGCTCGACGTGAAGGTCAGCTTGCCGTCGTAGTCCTGCGAGCGGGTGACGGTCGGGGATTGCAAATCCCCTCCAACAGATTGCAAATCCCCTCCAACAGATTGCAAATCCCCTCCAACAGATTGCAAATCCCCTCCAGCGGAGCCATTCCAGAGGGCGGTGACGCTGTTTTCAGAGAGCTTGATCCACGACGCGGGCTTGTCCCAACGGGTGATGTTCAGGGCGACGGGCAGGTTGTTGTCCTTCGAGTTGCCCTCTACCCATGAGTAGGGCCACTTCGTCTCATATTCGTAAGTAGTCTTTCGGCCCACCACGTTCTGCACGTTCACACCGTCGTCGTAGAACACCACATAGCGTATGCCGTCGATGGTTGTCTCTGTCGCAGCAACGCTCTTACTGCCAACCTTCAAGTTCTTCATACGAGTGGGATCCATACGGTCGTGTACTTTCAGCCCCACTTCCGTAGGCGACAGTCGCCATGCCACGGCATCGGGCTGCTGGTCGTCAATCAACAGTTGGTACTCATCCGTTTCATTCTTTTTCACGTCCTGCAGGTCGAGCCATATCAGCTTGTTGTGCTCTGCCCAGATGGCTGTGATGTTTGGGCACTTGTCGACGATGAGCGTCTGGAGTTTGTTGTCGCTGCAATCCAGTCCGCCGATGGCGGGCAGGTTGTTCAATGTCAGTATGCCAAGGATGTTATCGTGAGCCTCGATGGAGCCGAGCTGTGCCAGGTCATCCACGAGCATGCTGGTGATGTCGCTCTCCACCACGATGATGCTAAGCACCTCGGGCAGGCTCTTGAAGGTGAGCGACTTGATGGTGCTGTACTTGATGTCAATGTTCGTCAACTCTGGGCAGTTCGCCATGATGAGCGAGTTGAGTTGATAATAATCAAATATACCATCAACACCGATTTCCTGTATCGACTTGTGGCCGCTGAAATCCAAGTCGGTGATACCCGTCGTGCCCGTAAACGCGACTGACTGGAGGTCTGAGAACTGCTTCGGGTCGAAGGTCTTGATGAGGGGGGCGTTATTCAGATAGAGATACTTGATGCCGTTGGGCAGTTTCAACGTTGAGAGGTTGGCGGGATTGTCGCCTGCCAAGAAAGTTTCCAGGTTGGTACACTTCGATGCATCGACCGTTGTCAATTCACCGACCTGGTCCTGGATATCCAGCGTATTCAGGTTCGGCAGGGCGTAGTCGAATGTCCTCAGGCAAGGCTCATCCGGGTAATTGACAAGATACAGTTCTGTAATGGATGTCAGCAGTTCGATGCCTTTCAGGTTGCTGACTCTGTCGAAGTTGTGATGTCCGCCGTTGGCTTCCATCTCCTCATCACTGATGATGTCGTCCTCCTCGATATTATCAAAAGCTTCTTTCACCTGTGCACGGAAATTCTCGTCAGGGAAGTTTGTGCTGTTAATCACAACGCTGGCCTGTGCACCCGTCATTGCGAGTGCCAGTGCTGCCAAAGCAATCATTCTCTTTTTCATAACGGTTATCGTGTTGATTTCTATTTCACTTTCACAATGCGGTAGCTGTCGATGGATTAGTTATTAACTCCCGCCATAATATTGGTGATAGCGACGATGTCGCCGATGCCGATGTCGTCGTCGCCGTTGACGTCGGCGCGCGCCACGATGTCGGCATCGGTGGTGATGCCAGCCATGACGTTGGTGATGGCCACGATGTCGCCGATGCCCACCTCGCCGTCGTCGTTCACGTCGCCAACGATGACATCAGTGATGCGCGAGAGGTAGCCGGGGGCGTCAGGGCCTCCGTCGATGCGTGCATAGTCAGAATCCACATGGTCAGGGCTGTACCTGGTGCCCTTGCCACCGTGGAGCTTCTCGCAGCCGACGAACATCAGCATGCCCAGCTCCACGTTGTCAGTGCTCCAGTTGTCGCCAGCATTGATTCTGGTCAGGTTGGGGCAGTAGCCGAACATCTGCATCATGTTGGTCACCTGCCTCGTGTCGAAGTTGCTCAGGTCGATGGTCTTCATGGCGGTGCAGCCGCTGAACATGTCGCGCATATTGGTCACTCGCTCCGTGTTCAGGGTGCTCAGGTCGACCGACTCCAAGCTGCTGCAGTTGAAGAACATGGCTCGCATGTTGGTCACGGTGTCGGTGTGGAGATAGTCGATGTGCGTGATGGACTTCAGGTTCGTCATGTCACTGAACCAGCCGATGGTGGTGGGCGGCAGATACTTGTCGAACGACACGTCGAAGACGACGTCGGTCACCTCGACAGCCTTCTCTGCCCAGAAGGGCCTGTTCGTGCCTTTGTTGAGCGGCATGTTGAGACCGTACCTTGAGTGGTGCTTCCTGTCGAAATAGAATGTCAGGCGGCCGTTGGCCAGATTGGCATACGACAATGGCTCCACGTCGACGCCCGTCAGGTAGCCGGGCTTGCCGTCGATGCCGTCGATGCGGGCATATTCCGCATCGTAATGATTCGAGCTGTACTTGGTGCCAGCACCTCCGACAAGCTTTACGTCGTTGAAGAACATGTAGTCGGAGCTGGTGACGGCGGCGGTCGTCCACAGGTCGCTGACGGTGATGGTGGTCAGGTCGTCACAGCCCCAGAACATGTGGCCCATTTTCTGTACCTTGTGCGTGTCGAAAGTGCTGAGGTCGAGGGTGGTCAGCCCGCCGCATCCGTCGAACATGTTTTCCATGTCCGTCACGTTGCTCGTATCGAAGTTGCTCAGGTCGATGGTCCACAGCATGCTGCAATCGTCGAACATGGCCCACATGGTGGTCACGTTGCCAGTGTCGAAGCTGCTTAGGTCGAGGAAGTACAGCTTACTACAGTTGTAGAACATCATACTCATGGCTACGACGTTGCGCGTGTCGAAGTTACGGACGTTGAGGCTGGTCAGCGAGCTGCAATCCCTGAACATAGAAGTCATGGCTTTGACGTTGCTCGTGTCGAAGTTACGCACGTCGAGGCTGGTCAGCGAGCTGCACCCTTGGAACATCAGGCCCATGTCTGTCACGTTGCGCGTGTCGAAGTGGGTGACATCGAGGGTCGTCAGCCCTGAACAGTAGAGGAACATGGCCAACATGGACTTCACATTTCGCGTATCGAAGTGGGTGACGTCGAGGGTGGTCAGCCCTGGGCAGTGAGCGAACATGTAGGACATGGTTGTCACATTGCTGGTGTCGAAGTTGGTGACGTCGAGGCTCGTCAGCGAGCTGCAACCGCAGAAAATGTTTCTCATGTCTGTCACGTTACTGGTGTCGAAATGTGAAACGTCGAGGCTCGTCAGCGAGGTGCAATCGTAGAACATGAAAGCCATGCTTTTCACGTTGCGCGTGTCGAAATGTGAGACGTCGAGGCTGGTGAGCGAGCTGCACCCTTCGAACATCCGCCACATGCTCGTCACGCGTTCGGTGTTCAGGTTTTCGATGCCTTCAATGCTCGTCAGCCGTGCCATCGCCTGGAACCAGTTTTCGCAGTAGGTAGGGCGTGCATCGGCAAACGATGGGTCGAAGACGACTTTGGTAACCTTGGCATTGGAGCCGTCGGAATACCATTCGGGGTACGTTTTATTTGTGATGTTAAACACCTTGTCGGTTTTCTCACTTTTGGCGTTGTCGTAGTAGAACGTCATGATGGTGTCGGTGGCCGTCTCTTGATAGACCACATAAGCTTCTTGTGCCTTCATTGCTTGCGTACCCACAAGCGCGAGGAGCAGGGCTGTCAATGCTGTTTTTAACATAGAAGGGGGAGTTAAGGGGAGTTGGAGTTAGGAATTAGGAGTTAGGAGTTGGGTAGTTAGGGGGACTTAAGGGGAGTTAAAGGGACGATAGTTGGGAAGGTGAAGAGTTCTTTGCAGAGCGAAGCGGCAAAGCCGAGCGGGGGAGGTATAGTAGGATAGCTCTGCCTCCCCTACTCTTCCTAATTATTCAGTTAATCCGGCCATGATGTTCGTAATGGTCACGATGTCGCCGATGCCGATGTCGTCGTCGCCGTTGACGTCGGCGCGCTGGATGGTTTCCTCGTCAGTGGTGAGGCCTGCCATGATGTTGGTGATGGCCACAATGTCGCCAATGCCCACCTGCCCGTCGTTGTTGACGTCGCCCACCAGTGGGGCAGGATCGTCGCCGAAGTGGTACTCCAGATAGAGGATGACGCACTGCTGCTCGCCAGTGTTAGTGAAGGTCACGCGGTCGGGCACGTTGTCGAGCGTGAAGTCCACGCAGTTGGGATTGTCGCGTGGTGCGTCAAGGTCGAGCACGGTGGTTGTCTCAGGCGTATAGCTGACGCCAGCGACCTCCTTCCAGTAGCTGGTGCGGCTTGAGGCGTTGCTACCCGTAACGCTGTAGATGCGCAGCTTGGTGGCCTTTGCGCCCTCGGGCATGAAGATGGTGTTCTGTGCGCCGTTCGACATCTTGATGGCTGTGCGCTCCAAGATCTCGCCTTTGTACTCGACTTTGAGCTTTGGCGTGCCAGCCGATGCGTAGTTCTTCTGCAGGTTGCCAGTGACGACCAACGAGAAGCCGTAGGCCTCGTCGTTCTCGGCACCCACCATCATGTTCTTGTACGACGAGTTGTCGTACGACTGGTTGATCATGTTACCCCATGCCAGCAGAGCCGTCTTCGTCTCGTAGGTTGGCTGCGGGTCGACGGTGCCCTGGTCAGGGTTCTGCTCGCCGCCTACCACCGTGAGGATGCCCTCGGAGTAGAGTTTCGAGGTGTCCCATGTCTGTCCCTCGCCAGGCGTGGCGGGCTCGATGCTGGCAAACGTGCCGCTGATGGTGCCGCCCTGAAGTTTGAACACCTGATACTGGGTCTTGTCGTAGGGTGCCTCGTCGAACTCAATCTTCAGCACGTTCTGGCCGCTCAGCGTGGTGGTGCCGTTCAGCGTGAGGGTGTTGCTCTGCGTGCGGTTGGCGGGCACGATGAGCGTGGCCGTGCCGTTGAGCTTCAGTGTGCCCTTGAAGGTGAGGCCACGGCTGTTGACCAGCGTGTCGCCTGCCTGCAGGGTGGCACCCGTGTTGACGGTGGTGTTAGCGGCCAGCGTGCCTGTGCCAGCCAGTGTGGCACCCGTACGCACGGTGACAGCGCCTGTGCCTGTATGGTTGCCGTTGACGATGAGACGGCCCTTGGTGACGATGGTGGTGCCGCTGTAGACGTTGCTACCTGTCAGGCGCCAGTCGCCAGAGCCCTGCTTCTCGATGTTAGTGGTGCCAGGATGCGAGCCGGCTTGGTCGTTGTTGTCGATGACGCCGCGGAACGTCTCGTTGGTGTTGGCACCGCCGACGACCCACGTGCCACTACCCTTGGCCTTCACGTTGAAGCCCGAGAGCTTCGCGCCGGCTTCGCCCGAGAGGCCTCCCAGGTAGTAGGTCGACTCGTTCTTGGCGCCGTTGATGGCCGTTCCCGACTTCATGTAGATGGTGGCATTCCTAATGCCCACGCCGTTGCGGATGGCAAACTGGCGGTTGTTGCCATAGTTGCGTGTGCTGGTAATGATGAGCTGACCAGTGAAGTTATCCCAGTTGCCCTCGATGTATTCGCGCAGATAGTTCACGCCCCACTGCAGGGTGCCCGTGCCGCTGACGCTGCACTTGTTGACGTTCCAGCGGTCGAAGTCGAAGGTCGACGTGGTGCCTGCCTCAGCCACGATGGGGAAGTTGTAGGTGACACTGGATTCGTTCTTGCCCACGGTGGTGAACGTGCCACCAGCCATGACCAGGCGCGAGACGGAACCGATGCCGGCGTCGCTGATTTCCTTGCTGTTAAGCTTCACGGTGCCGCCCTCCAGGCGCAGGTCGCCGTCGTAGTTGAAGAACGAGGCGGTGTTGACGGCCATCGTGCCCTCACCACCGATGGTGAGGTTGCCCTGGCCCTCGAACGAGCCGTTCATGGTCACCACGGCGCTGCTGTTGACAATGTCGAAGCCCGTGTCGCCGTAGAGTTGTGCTGAGCGGTTGGTGGCCGTGGTGGCGCCCGTGTAGCGGTAAGTGCCGCCGTCCATCACCCAGTTCTGGGCGAACTCCTGGCTCATGCCAAGGCCGCTGGCCACGCCGCCGTTCTTCAACGACGAGAACTCGTAGGTGCCCTGATGCAGTACGGTGGCGCCCTCGTAGCGCTGGTCGCTCTGGATGGTCAGTGTGCCAAGGCCCGTCTTGTTCATCGAGGCCGAGCCGCTGACGTAGCCCGTGCCACCGATGGTGACGTGGGCGTCGCTGTAAACGACGACGGCCGTCTTAGGCGTCGGCTCGCTGAGGGTGATCACCTCGTCGTCGAGCGGATTGATGAGCCACTCGCCGTCGCCCATGCCCGTGAACGTCTCGCAGTCGATGATGTCGACCTGCTCGGGGCGCGTCTTAACGGTCAGCTCAGGGGTGTATTCCGACTTCTGGTTACCTTTGTAAGCACATACGCGCACCACGTAAGCCTTGCCTGGCTCCAAGGACGATTGTGAATTTGTCAATTGTGAATTGTCAATCGTGAATTGTGAATCGCTGGTGCGACCCACCTCGACGAACGTGGTGCCCTGCTTCATCTCGACGATGAAGCCGTCCTCGTTGTCGCTATAGTCGGCCCACTGCAGCGCCAAGCTGCTGGTGGTCGACGAGGCGAGCGCGAGCAGCTGCGGTGCGCGCAGGAAGAACTGGCGGTCGGCCTTCGACAGGCCGTTGATGTAGTTCTCGATGTTGGCATAGCCACTGGCATCGATCGTCATGGCGTCGTCCTTGTTGATGTCGGTGCCGTAGGCCTCCTCCCACCAGTCGGGCATGCCGTCGCCGTCGGTGTCCTGATCCTTCTGGCCCTTGAACCAGCTCCAGGTGGTGGGCACGCCGATGGGCAGCTCGTTCTCGTTGGTGATGAGCTTACCCTTCGTGCCAAACGACAGCACCTCGTCGACCATGTAGCAGTCGGCCAGGTCGCGATAGGGCAGCGAGGCGCCCACGTCGGGCAGCAGCTTCGTCACCAGGTCGCGTGCCGACCATTTCTCCAAGGCGGGGTAGTCGTAAGGCTGCGACTGGCGATCGCCACCACCGTTGCCAGTGAACTCGGTGGGGTTGTATTTGCCGTCGCGGTTCTTATCCTGCCAGTTGTCGACTCCATAGAAGTGGAACTTCTCGTTGCCACCCGTCAGGGCGTCGCCACCCACGGCGGGGCCATTGATAAACATGTTCGACTCGATGTTCACATAGCTGGTGCCCTCAGAGTCGCCACCCATGTTGTAGGCGGCATTCTTCCAGTTGTACACCAGGCAGTTGGCATACTGGCTGATGCCCTTCACCTTGAAGTTACGCGTCGAGTTGTCGACCAGCAGCAGGCGGTAGAGCGTGATGTTGTCGGCCTGCATCAAGCCGCCGGCAGAGTGGGTCATCAGGCCCTGACCAACGATGCAGTTCTGCAGCGTGATATTCTGCGGCGCCGTGCCCTTGTTGTCCCAGTTGATCGAGAAGTTCTCGTCCTGTCCCCAGGCGAACGAGCAGTGGTCGAAGATCATGTTCTGGCCGTTGGCAATGCCAGCGCAATCCTTGTCTTTCGTACCCACGGCGCCCATGCGGAAGCGCATGTAGCGCAAGATGATGTTGTCGGCACCTGAGAAGCTCACGCCGTCGCCATAGACGGTGACACCCTCGCCAGGAGCCGTCTGTCCGGCCACGTAGAGGTTCTTGGCGAACGTCATGCGCGAGTTGATGCGGATGACACCTGACACGTCGAACACCACGATGCGGTTCGGCTGACTGACGGCATCGCGCAACGAGCCAGTGCCCGAGTCGTTAAGGTTCGTCACGTGGTAGACAGTGCCCGTACGGCCGCCAGTGGCAAAGCGACCCCAGCCTTGTGCCTCGGGGAAGGCCAGCTGCTGAGCGTTGGCAGCGGTGCCGCAAACCAGCAGCAGCAGCATGCCAAGTAGAAGTTTCTGAGTAGTTTTCATTGTCATTGTTATTATTGATTGGGTTTGTATCAGCAAATGTCGTCGGTTTATCGGCAAAAAACGTCGGCTATCACTTTCAGTTATCACCGTGTTGGCCGTGGCCTTCGTGCCGGATTCGGGGGCCCTCCCGCCCTTTGCAGTCATCATGCGCCTCGTGCGCGCGAGAGAAGCGTTGATTTGTGCATCGGGAACAGCCGTTTTTCGCGACGTGAAAAGCCACTACTGGCTTTCTGAACCACGGTGCAAAGTTACGAAAAAGGTTTGCTGCCCTACGAATCTGTTAGCATTATTTAACTTTTTAGTGAGAAGTGAGTATTTCTACCGCCGTACCTTAACGGAAATGCAGGTACGGCGCAGCCAACTATTCACTATTCACTATAAGCTATAAACTAACAAACGCAGTCATTTAGTCATTAGTCATTAGTCATTTTCGGTTTTCACATCCGCTTTTGGGTTCACTATAGTAATACAAATAAATATTATTATAATAATATTTATTTGTATTACTATAGTGGAGGTTTGGAGGGGGTGAGAAGTCGATTTTGACTAATGACTAATGACTAAAATGACTACTTTTTGAGTGAAAACTATTTTCCTCACTATCTCTTGCAGGATTTAGGAAAAAGTATTACCTTTGCATCGCAACAATCAACCATAGCGATAAGGGGGGAGTTAAGCGAATGTGTAACTTGAATATCTGACCAAATTTATAAATATGAACACGAAAGGAAGCATAACGCTGCTGCTGGCACTGCTAATCAGCGCTACAGCATGGGCACAGGGCACAAAGGCCGACTACCAGCGCGCTAACGAGCTGCGTGGGAAATATGCAGGAAAGGTGAAGAACGGCGACGTCCGTGTGCATGTAAGGCGAGGCGAGCACAAGTTCTGGTACGCCGTGTACGACGGCGAGAAAGTGGTGTTCAAGGAGGTGAACGCCGACAGCAACACAGTCAGCCTGCTGCCTGAGAACCCTGAGCGGCCACGGCGCCACGAGTGGCACGGCCCACGACGCCACTGGATGGAGGTGCCCGACGAGAAGGACGGCTTCCGACGCTCGCCCGACGGCCGCGACAGCATCTACCACCACGACAACAACCTCTGGATGAACGGGCGCCCACTGACCACCGACGGCGATTCGGCATACTACTACTCGGCGTGGGGGTCGTTCTCGCCTGACGGCCTCTACTTCGCCACCGTGCGCATCAAACCAGCACCCAAGCACTACGTCTACTACGTCGAGTCGTCGCCCAAAGACGGCGTGGAGCCCGTGCTCCACAAGCAGGAGTATGCCAAGCCGGGCGACTCGCTCAACGTCCGTGTGCCAGTCATTGTCGAGGTGGCCACAGGGCGCGTGGTAGAGCCGTCGACAGCGCTCTTCGAGCGTCAGTACTACGTGTCGGCACCACAATGGGACGGCAACAGCGAGACGGTCACCTTCGAGTTCAACGAGCGTGGCCACAAGACGTTCCGCGTGCTCGAGCTGTCGGCCGTCACTGGCCAGGTGCGCACGCTTATCGAGGAGCACAACGACAAGTACGTGAACTACAACCGTCAGCAGCGCCACGACCTGAGCGACGGACGACGCATCGTCTGGACAAGCGAGCGCGACGGCTACCACCACATCTACCTCTACGACCGCCAGAAGGCACAGCTCGTGCGCCAGGTGACACGTGGCGAGTTCTACGTCCGTGACATTCAGCACATCGACGAGAAGCGCGGCATCGTCTACTTCTCAGCCAACGGCATGAACAAGGAGGAGGATCCCTACCATATCCATTACTACAAGATAGGGCTCGACGGCAAAGGCCTGAGATGCCTCACGCCTGAGGAGGGCCACCACAGCGCCACCTACACCGACGACATGCAGTATCTCATCGACACCTACTCGACGGTCACCACACCACCCGTCACCGTGCTGCGATCGGGCAAGGACGGCCGCATCATGCGCACCCTCGAGACGGCCGACATCAGCGCCCTGGAGGCCGCCGGCTGGCACGCGCCTGAGGTGTTCGTGGCAAAGGGCCGCGACGGCGTCACCGACATGTGGGGGCTCATCCAGCGACCCACGAACTTCGACCCGACGAAGAAGTACCCCGTCATCGAGTACATCTACTCAGGACCTGGCGACCAGTACGTGCCAAAGTCGTTCAATGCTGGGGTGAGCTGGCTCTCGGGCCTCGCCGAGCTGGGGTTCATCGTCGTGCAGCTCGACGCCATGACCACCTCGTTCCGCTCACGGGTGTTCGAGGAGGTGTGCTACAAGAACCTGGCAGACGCAGGATTGCCCGACCGCATTGCGTGGATTCGTGCAGCCGCAGAGCGATACCCTTACATCGACATCGACCGCGTGGGCATCTACGGATGCTCGGCAGGGGGGCAGAACGCACTGGCAGCAGTGCTCTTCCATGGCGACTTCTACAAGGCGGCATACGCTGCCTGCGGATGCCACGATAACCGTATGGACAAGATATGGTGGAACGAGCAGTGGATGGGCTATCCCATCGACAGCAGCTACGTCGCCTGCTCGAACGTCGAGAACGCCCATCGCCTGAACCGCCCGCTGATGCTGCTCGTCGGTGAGCTCGACGATAATGTCGACCCTGCCTCCACCATGCAGGTGGTCGACGCCCTCGTCAAAGCCGGCAAGGACTTCGAGCTGGTGGTCATTCCTGGCGCACACCACACCATGGGCGAAGCCTACGGCGAGCACAAGCGCTACGACTTCTTCGTCAGGCATCTCCTTGGCGTAACGCCCCCAGCGTGGTAGCCTTGGCAGTGACACCTGCCCACACACACTCGCGGCCCTGACACTGGCGGCGTCCTGTATGCCGCGTTGTTAACGCGGCCCTGACACTGGTGGCCCTGACACTGGTGGCCCTGCCCCTCGCGGCCCTGCCCCTCGCGGCCCTGACACTGGCGCCGCCCTGTATGCCGCGTTGTTAACGCGGCCCCCACTTTCCCTCACTCAATACACCCGACGATGTCGTTAACGTCAGCCACGCCGTGCGCGTCGAGCCACTGGTCAATGCCATCGCGGATCTTCATCGTCACGGCAGGGTCGATGAAATTCGCCGTGCCCACCTCGATGGCCGTGGCGCCACACATGATGAACTCCAGGGCGTCGCGAGCCGTCATAATGCCTCCAAGGCCGACGATGGGGATGCTGACCGCCTTTCGCACCTGCAGTACCATACGCAAGGCGACAGGCTTGATGCAAGGGCCGCTAAGCCCGCCAGTGCCAATGCTGAGCACACGCCGCCGCCGCTCGATGTCGACGGCCGTGCCCATCAGCGTGTTGATGAGCGACACGGCATCGGCTCCTGCCGCCTCCACCGCCCGTGCTATCTCACTGATATCGGTCACGTTAGGCGACAGCTTCACGATGAGCGTCTTGTGGTAGCGCTCACGAACGGCACGCACCACGCTCTCGGCTCCTGCGCAACTGACGCCAAAGGCCATGCCGCCGTCGTGGACGTTGGGACACGAGATGTTCAGCTCGATGGCGGGCACTCGCTCAAGCGCGTCGATGCGTGCAGCGCACTCGGCATAGTCGTCGGGCGACGAACCGCTGACGTTCACAATCCAGCAGGTGTCGATGTCCTTCAGCTGCGGATAGATATGCTCGCAGAAGTAATCAACGCCCTTGTTCTGCAAGCCCACGCAGTTGAGCATGCCCATCGGCGTCTCGGCCATGCGCGGATAGTCGTTGCCCTCGCGAGGACGCAGTGTGGTGCCTTTCACAATGATGCCACCAAGCTCCTCGAGGTTGACAAAGTCCTGAAACTCTAGCCCGTAGCCAAACGTGCCGGAGGCCGTCATCACGGGATTCTTAAGGTGCAGCGCACCGATATTTACGTCTAATCGTGCCATCTTTACTATTTCAACTATAGCGACTATTTCAACTATTTCAACTATAGTAACTATTCCAACTATTCCAACTATTCCAACTATTCCAACTATTAACCCCACAGCAGCACCCTCGTGTCGAACACAGGGCCGTCCTTGCAGACGCAGAGGTTGTGGACGTCGTATTGCTCAGGATCGTCCCACCAGCCGGAAGGACCGCCTAACGGCGAGAATGGCTTATTGGGCGTCTTCACCTTCTCCACACAGCAGAGACAGGCGCCCAAGCCACAAGCCATCAAGTTCTCAAGCGACACCTGGCAGTCGATGTCATGCGCACGGGCATAGCGTACCACGGCCTTCATCATCGGCGTAGGGCCACAGCTCAGGATGCGGTCGAACTTCTCCTGCTTCAGCACACTGTGATCGGTCACGAAGCCACGCTCGCCACAGGAGCCATCCTCAGTGGTCACCAGCACGCGGCCACGCTTGCGAAACTCGTCCAGCAGCAGCAGGTCGTCCTTCGTGCGTGCACCAAGCAGGAATGTTGCCTCAACGCCAGGCAGCCGCAGCTCCTCGCCCATATATAATAGAGGTGCAACACCCACGCCACCACCAATGAGCAGCACTTTCTTGTCGAACAGGAAGTCCCAATAGAACTTGTTGCCCAGCGGCAAGACGCAGTTCAGGCGGTCGCCACGCTTCAGCTGTGCCAGATGCCGTGTGCCATCGCCCACGCAAGCCACCAGCAGCCATAGCTCGTTATTCACGTAGTCAACCATGCAGATGGAGATAGGGCGGCGGAGGAACACCGAGGGCACGCCGTCGATGCGCACCTGCACAAACTGCCCTGGCGCGATGCCTTCGTTGAGCGGCTTGTCGTGCGTCAGCTTGATCAGTATGCATCGCTGGCTCACTGCATCAACCGAGTTCACGGTCATATCCAGTATCTCCAATTGCGTTTTGTGTATCGTTGTTTCCATAATCTTCGTGTTTTTTGTTGCATTCTCGTCTGCAAAGGTAATCATTTTCCATGAATTACGTGCAAATCACGCCATTTTTTCGCTCCCGTCAAATCAGAAATCATTTTTTTTGCCAGTTAACCCAATGAACACCCCCCGCTCGACTTTGCCACTTCGCAGCGAAGCGACAAGGCCGAGGGAGGGGAGGTCTATGCCAACGACCGATTAGGGTTTATCAATTTTGAAAGGCAACCTTAAGCATCTTGCCAGAGTGACGGAATCCTGCACGGCGTAGCTGGTATAGGCCAACCTTAGGGCCAACCTTGCCTCAACCTTGGGGTGACAACGCTATCACAAGCACCCCAAAACTTGCACTGTGGCCACCCCCAAAACTGGGGTCAGATTACTTCTTCGAAGGCACAAAACTCTCCCAGGTTTGGTCATCGTAGTAAACCCTAATCTCAGTGACGTGGCGAGGAGGTTTGTCAACGAATTTTACCGTTTCTCGCATCATATCCGTGCGTGTATTTCTTACACTAACGTGCGCTACTGTGCTGCCTGACATGTTTGGAAGGGTAGAAGAGGATGGCGCTTCAAAGTCAAGACGACCCTCATGACCATGATCATTCGAAACAGGCGTAGTTAGCGCTCTTTCAGGCGTTTCAGCGCCCGCGCCCTGACCAGACGCCACACCATACATATTGCCAGTTCCAAACATCAGCCAATCGGTATTGATGTCGGGAATTTTCTTTTTGATAGCTTCAACGATGTTAAGGGTAGGGCGGGTGCGATCGTTGAAGATGCCACTCAGGGTTGCAGGGTTCGCCCCGATGAAGTCAGCGAACACCTGCTGGCTCATGTGCAGCGACTCCATGATCTGTTTGATTCTGTCCTTCATACTGTGATACGTCTTATTTTGGCTCCTTTCGGAGGGTTTTCTTAGAGTTTACAAAGGTAAAGCAAAAAAATGACATACGCAACAAAATCAAAGAGAAATTTACGTTATAAAAGTTTAAATTGATATTTTTAAATTCATAAATTCAAAGGGTAAGATAAGCGCACAGTGTGCTTTAGATTTGCAAATTTAAATTTGAACCTCTAAAGTCGATTCGATGGTTTTCCGTAACAAAAACGGTCAACTAACTGGCTTTATATGAGTTATTTTAACGAATAAGCGCGCATATTGGGGGATATGCATTCATTTAACTTTAATAGTGAGGCTTTTTTAAGTCAAAACGTGTATAAAATAGTATAACTTATTGGGTTTTAGTGTATTATCTAAACAAAACAGTGCCTGTATATTTATAGATTCAAAGTTTTGAATTGGTGAATTTAAAATCTTTATACTAAATTTTAAGTTTGCGAATCCGGTTATTTAAATTCCTAAAACCTGCTTTTCAGACATGAATATTTAACTTTTTAAACCATTCAAGATTTAAAAGCTTTACATCCTTAAAGCTAAACAAATCCTAATTTTAAATCGGAGTTTTTCTCCGAAACTCAAAAACGCCATTACTAAAATATTTCGAACGACACTCCGAAAAGGCCGAAATGAGCGAGTTTTGAAGGGGGTCATTTAGAGCCAACCACCTGATTTTGTAGGCACTTAGGCTAAAAAAGAGCACTCCTGAAGAGTGCTCGTTCTGGATGAAAAGAGGGTTGAAAAAGCGGCTTTTCAGTGCAAAATGTAGTAAATTAGTTCCTTCATCAACTCCCCAGGAGGGGTGTTGGCATTGTCAAGGCCTTTACTTTTGGCATCTATCTCGCGTAGTTTGCTGATTATCTCGAGCACCTTCCGTCCGGTATAGTTTCTCATGCCCGTCATATACTCCTTCGCTGCCCATGGCGATCGCATCTCGAGCCACCCTGCTACAGCCTCCTGACTCTGCCTTTGTGGGCAATAATAGGCGAGCATCAGATTTTGAAAGAAGTTGAAGAGCAACGGGAGAAAGGAGTAGATGCTTCCTGCCTTCGGATTCTTGTCAAAATAATTGATTATCTGATTTGCCTTGTAGATATCGCGATTTACGATGGCGGCGCGCAGCTCGAAGCCGTTGAAATCCTTGCTCACCCCTATCTGGTCTTCCACCACCTGGGGCGTCACGCGGCGGTCGTTTTCGGGCAGTGAGATGAGCAGTTTGTCGAGCTCACTGGTGAGGCGACTCAGGTCGGAGCCGATGGCCTCGGCGATGAGCTGCGTCGACTTCATGTCGATGCTCACCTGGCGCTGGCTGAGGTAGTCGTCGATGAAGGGCAGCAGGTCGCGGTCGGAGAGTTTCTTACTCTCGAAGAGCACGCCCGCCTGCTGGATGGTTTTGACATACTCGCGCTTGCGGCCGTCGATTTTCCCGTTCTTGTGACAGATGACGAGGACGGTGCTCTTCAGCGGCTGCTTCATGTACTTCTCAAGCGCATCCGTGTTCTTGATGTTTTGTGCTTCCTTGACGATGACCACCTGGCGCTTGGCCATCATGGGGTAGCGACGGGCAGCGTCGGCCACCTGTGAGGCCGTCACGTCGCTGCCAAAGAGCACCGTCTGGTTGAAGTCGCGCTCCTCGGGTGCCAGTGCATGCTCAGCGATGTAGTCGCTGAGCTGGTCGATGTAGTAACCCTCCTCGCCCATGAGGTAGTAGACGGGCGCGTATTTTTGCGCCTTCAGGTCGCTCATGATGCTTTTAAAAGTGACATTCTTGGGTTCTGCCATAGATTATCCAACTGTTTTTGCTTCGCTCAAAGGTACTCTCGCTCGGAAAAATCCAAATAAATTTGGTTTTTCGCTTGCTTATTCGTACCTTTGCGGCTGCAAAGATACAAAAATGAATCGAATAAACCTACCATCGTACGCAATAAAATTGCGTGAGAATGGCTCAAAGCACGAAATTTTCGATTTTCTGCGTCGAAAATACGTCACGCTGACGCCCGAGGAATGGGTGCGCCAACACTTCACCCACTACCTCGTCGAGCACAAGGGCTACCCCAAGGGCCTTCTTGCCAACGAGGTGGAGCTGAAAGCCGGCGAGAAGCGCCTACGTTGCGACACCTTATTATATAATAAAGGGCTGGAGCCCCAGATGATTATCGAGTACAAAGCGCCCGAAATCGGCATCACGCAGCATGTGTTCGACCAGATTACTGTCTACAACATGCTGCTCCGCGTCCCCTACCTCATTGTCTCAAACGGCCTGCAGCACTACTGCTGCCGCATGGATTACGACAACGCCACGTACGCGTTTCTCAGCGACATCCCTGACTACAGCGCACTTTGAGGAGGGGAGCCGAAAAGGGGGAAAAAGTGCGAAAATGGAGCATTTGTTTGGCTGAATGGAAAAAAATGCTTACTTTTGCACCGTCTTTGAATCAAAAACGTAACAGGCGATGAGCATCAAGAAGGCATTTGAGGCCGCGTTCAAACGGAAACGCGAGAAGAACTGGGAGAAGATCTACGTGCTCGTGGACATCCACGACACCATCCTCCACGCCACCTATGGCGATGCGGAGACCTATGAGTACCTGCCGCTGGCGAAGGAGGCCCTGCAGCTGCTGTCGTTCAGGGACGACGTGTGCCTGATACTGTGGAGTGGCTGCTACGAGGCGACGATGGAGGCCTACCGCCAGCGATTCGCCGCCGACGACATCTGGTTCGACTACCTCAACGAGAATCCCGAAGTGGTGAACACGAGTTTCCAGAACTTCGAGGCAAAACTCTATTTCAACGTGGGCATCGACGACAAGTTCGGCTTCGATGCTGAACACGATTGGAAGGACGTCATAGAGGCCATAAAGGAGGAGTGAAGGAGATGAGGAGTTGAGGAGTTGTGGAGGTAAAGTAGAATACCTCTACTGCTCTGAGAACCTGCAAAAGGAGCGCGTAGATGGGGAAAGTCTATCCGACCTTTACCTCCTCACCTCCTCAACTACTTACCTCCTCAACTACTCAACTACTCACCTCCTCAACTACTCAAAAAACACCATGCAGATGATGAAGATTATGAAAACGTGCTTGCTTAGCGGCATCATGGCGATGCTCGTGGGATGCTCTCCCAAAAAGGTTATGCCGGCAGGAGAGCTGGTGAGCGTGGAACTCACAAAAAGCGGCACTATGGCTGGCTATATCTACGAAGGGCACGTCGACCGCCAGGAGAACGGCGAAGTGGTGCTGAAGGCCATGCGCGAGAACTATGGGCCGTTGGTGACGAAAACCGTTGATGCCGAAGCCCTGAAAAGGATACGCGACATCATTGAGCGAAACCGGATGTACGCCTACAAGGAGGATTACCGTCCTTCCGTGCAGGTGTACGACGGCTATTCGTGGCATTTCTACGCCGAATTCGACGACGGCAGCTGCATCTCCTCTTGCGGCTACAATGCTGGCCCTAAGGACGATGGTCTCGGAGAGATACGTGCCTACATCACTGAACTTATCGGCGACACAATGCCCGATGTCGTTGAGGAGGAAGAAGCTGAAGAGTGAAGCTAGGGTGGCGGAAGGCTTCTATTTGTAGAGATAATCGGTCGTTAGGTACAAAATCCGTAAATGGCTTCCCCTAAATATACATAAGAAGCCTCCCCTAACTCCTCCTGCAGGAGAGGTTAGGGGAGGTCTCTTCGGATGTACGGCATCAGTTGGCTGTCGCCCTACGGCAACGCCAGCTTACTCCATATCGTTGGCATCGGTGGCTCTTTTCGACGATGCCGACTTGCGGGCAGTCGAAGCGCGGCGGCGCGTCTTCTTCTGATCGCTGACAGCCTTCTCAATCTTGACGCCTGCCAGTTCGGGGTCGATGAGGATGCGGCCACAGTACTCGCAGACGATGATTTTCTTGTGCATCTTGATGTCGAGCTGTCGCTGAGGCGGAATCTTGTTGAAGCAGCCGCCACAGGCGTCACGCTGCACGTAGACGATGCCCAAACCGTTGCGTGCGTTCTTACGGATGCGCTTGAACGACGTGAGCAGTCGCGGCTCGATCTTCGACTCCAAGTCGTGGGCCTTGCTCTTGAGTTTCTCTTCCTCGGCGCGTGTCTCCTCGATAATATCGTCGAGCTCGCCCTGCTTGATGTCCAGGTCGCCCTGTTTCTCCTTGAGTGCCTCCTCGCTGGCTTCCAGCTCTGCGTTCTTGTCGGCGATGCGCTTCTGTGCCTCGCTGATTTTCTTGTTGCAGAGCTCAATCTCGAGCGATTGGAACTCGATTTCCTTCGACAGTGTGTCGTACTCGCGATTGTTGCGCACATCGTTGATCTGCTGCTTGTAGCGAGCCACGCTGGCCTCTGCCTCGATAATCTCGCCGCGTTTCTGCGAGATGGCACGGTCGAACTCGCCAATCTCGTTCTTGATGCGTTCGATACGTGTCGAGAGGCCTTCAATCTCTGCCTCAAGGTCTTCCACCTCAAGTGGCAGCTCGCCACGCAGGGCTTTCTTCTCGTCGATTGAGGTCAGTGCCGACTGCAGTTGGAACAGTGTTTTCAGTTTCTCTTCTACGGAGAGGTCTGTAGGGTCTTTCTTTGCCATTTTCTTGGTTGTTTATCGTTATTTCTTTTGTTTGATGTATCTCAGGGCCGATGGTGTCACATGTACACAATCGGGTTGGTGTTCGTCGCGGCAATCTCGCAGCGAACGCCAGGGCACTCGCGGGCGATAACATCGCGAAACAGCTCGGCGGTGAAGTGCTCGCTCTCATAGTGGCCGATGACGCAGATTTGCACCTGCTGCTCATGGCCGAAATACTGATGGTAGTGCATCTCGCCAGTGATAAACGCATCGGCACCTGCACGCACGGCATCGTCGAGCAGGAAGTCACCAGCGCCGCCACAGATGGCCACACGGCTGATGGGACGCTGCAGCAGCGCGTTACACAGGGCGCAGGGTGCCTCCATTTGCCGCTTCACATGGGCGATGAATGCGTCTGCTGCCATCGGGCTTTCCAGTGTGCCAACGACGCCACTGCCACACTCCACGCCCTCGACGGTCTTTCCGGCGAAGAATGTGATGTCGCGAAGTCCTAACCGCTCAGCAATCTTGAAGTTCACGCCACCCAGGGCGTTGTCCAAATTCGTATGCATCGACACCACGCAGACATCTGCCTTGATGGCCTTCACCACCGTGCGCTGCACGTCGGTGGCGCCAGTGATCTGCTTCAAGCCACGAAACAGCAGCGGATGGTGGCTCACCACGAGGTTGCAGCCTTTGGCTACGGCTTCGTCGATGATGTCTTCAGTGACGTCTAAACACAATAATGCCCCTGAAACCTCCGCCTCTGTCAATCCTATCTGCAAGCCAGCGTTGTCCCAGCTTTCCTGCAGCGGCAGAGGCGCGAATCTCTCAAGGGCGCTCAGCACTTGCTTTATCTTCACGCTTCGTAATGTTTTGAACTGCAAAGGTACGGCTTTTTTCGCAAAACGCCCCTACCCCGCCCTGTTTTTAAAGGATATTTAACTAAAAGGAGATGAGGAGGTGAGGAGATGTGGAGGTAAAGTAGGATAGATGAGGAGATGAGGAGATGAGGAGATGAGGAGGTGAGGAGATGAGGAGGTGAGGAGATGAGGAGGTAAAGTAGGATAGAGATGAGGAGATGAGGAGATGAGGAGGTAAAGTAGGATAGAGGTGAGGAGATGAGGAGGCAAAATTAGGATATAGAGAAGCTTACCACGCGCTGAGATCGCTGACGGCTTCGATGGTGTCCTCAACGTCGTCGGCCAACTGGAAGAAGAAGTTAATGCCCGACAGCTGCTCCACATCGTCGACGGTGCAGAGCTGCTCACGCCATGGTTGCCGCTGGCCGTGGTTACGGAAGACGAAGGCCAACGTGCGTGGCTGCGGACGTGGACAGTAGACGACCTTGAAGAAGGCGTCGGGCACGCGCACTTTGTTACGCCCGATGGTTTTCACTGCGGCTCCCTCATCGTACAGGGGGCCACAAACCACCGTCACCTCGCCAAAACGGCGTGCCCACGTGCGGCACTGCATCTCAAGGTCGTTCCAGTCTTCCTTGTTAAGCCCATGGTTCTGCGGACAGATGTTGGTCATCAGGAACGACTGGGTCATGGCCTCCTGATCCCACTTGTTGTCGCCCGCAGGGCACATGTGGCCACGGTCGTAGCGCGAGCTGTAGTAATCCTGGAAGGTGGCACGCGGCGTCGGCACTGCAGGATCCTCTTCGAAGCGCTCGTTCTCGCGCAACAGCCGCCCTTTGGTGTGCTCCTTCGTCAGCGTCCACGCCACCCAGTTTGGTGTGCGCGTCTCCTTGTTGTAGCTGGTGGTGTAACCTTTGCGGGCGATGAGCTTGTGAGGCACGCCGTCCTTCACCCACTGCCGCAGCAGGTTCACCGTGCCTGCCGTCTCTTGAGCGGGCTTTGCCACAGTGTTTGCCTTTTCTCCAGCGGGCTTTGCCACAGTGCTTGCCTGACGAACAAACCCGTCGATTCGCTTCTCATTCCTGCACCCCGCCATTGCCACGGTCAGGGCGAGCATCAGCCATATTGCTTTCTTCATCTGCTTACAAGTCTTAAAAACGGGTGCAAAGTTACTAAAAATTATTCATTCCCGCAAACCTTTCCCACAAACCTTTTGGCCATATCGCATTTTTCCGTTACCTTTGCACCGTCACCACGACCATCTCGATTATGAAGAAACTGATTGCTACGCTTCTCGTTGCCGCCGTCTGGCCGTTCGTTGCACAGGCGCAAGTGTCGTTCCCCTACCCTGCTATCCCCGACGTTATCGTCGACGAGCAAGCGCGGTTGGCTTACGTCCTCGAGCACTTCTGGGACAACTACCACTTCGACGACTTGTCACAGCTCAACCGCGACACTGGCGAGCAGGGATTCGTCGACTTCATCAACCTGATGCAGTATGCCGACTCGCTCACCTGTGCCTTCGCCGCACAAACACTGGCCGACAGCATCACTAGCACCGAGCCACGCCTGCAGCATTTCGACGGCATCATCGACCACTACCTAGGCAACCCCGACTCGCCTATGAAGAACGACGTCACCTACGCCCACCTGCTGCGCGCCGTCACCCAGCGACTGCCCGACGGTCATGCCGTGAAGAGCCGCTTGGCCTTCCGCCTTGCGCTGGTGGTGAGAAACCAGCCGGGCATGCTGGCTGCCGACTTCGACTACATTGACCGCCAAGGGCACCACCACCGTCTCTACGACATCGAAAGTCCCCTGACACTCATTGTCTTCAGCGACCCTGAGTGTGAGCACTGCCACGAAATCATGCCACGCATCATCAGCAACACGACGCTGCAGAGCGACCCACGACTGACGGTGCTCAACATCTACCCCGACGACAACCGCAAGGCGTGGGAGCAGGACGTCAAGGCACTGCCTGCCAACTGGCGCGAAGGCCGAAGCCCTGAGGGCGAGATGATGAAGAAGCAAATCTACGCACTGCCAGCACTGCCGTCGCTCTACTTACTCGACAGCCAGAAGCGGGTGCTCGTCAAGGACGGCACGCTGGAGCAGGTGGTGGAAAGGATAGTGAATAGTGAAAAGTGAAAAGTGAATAGTCAAATAGTGAAATAGTCAAATAGTGAAATAAAATGGACGATATGAATTGGGCAGACGATATCGATGGCGCCATCACCGTCTGCGACACCGAAGGCACCGTGTTGTACATGAACAAACGTTCGCAAGAGACATTCAACAAAGAAGGGCAGTCGATGGTCGGAAAGAGCATGATGTCCTGCCACAACGAACGCTCAAGAGCCATCATCAACCACATGCTGACTTCGGACGAGAGCCACTGCTACACCATTACCAAGAATGGGCGCAAGAAGCTGATTTTCCAGACGCCCTGGCATCAGGACGGCAAGGTGTGCGGCCTTGTGGAGTTCTCGTTCGTGCTGCCCGACGACATGCCTCACTACGATCGCGACAAGCAGTAGTCGCCACGTTCACACGCCCATGCCCTGCGGCAGCAGCAGTGCCCTACGGCAGCAGCTGCGGCCAGCCATCGGCTGTCCACGAGAGGGGCCGCCTGATGAGCATGGCTGCGCCATTCTGCGTGGTGCTGTAACCGTGGCAAACGAAGATGTCCTCGCCGTCGAACGTGTAGACAGCACAGTGGCCGGCAGCTTCCCACTCCTTCTTGTCGCCTTCCAGCACGAGCGTGCCGCCACCCATGGCCATGTCCTTACCCTCACGGTCGAGATAAGGTCCCTCGACGCTCTTACTGCGCCCTACGGCCACACGGTAGTTGCTCTTGGCACCACGACAGCAATAATCCCACGACACAAACAGATAGTAGTAGCCGCCATGCTTAAAGATGAACGGCGCCTCGATGGCGTTCGTGCCAGCATATTTCGACGTGGGGTTTGGCTCTGTGGGCTTGTAGTTAGGGTCATAGCGACGGGCGATGGTTTTTAGGGGCAGCGTGCGGTCAAGATGCATGGTGCTGTCGAGGCGTGCCAGCTGAATGCCGTCCCAAAACGATCCCCAGACGAGCCACGGCGTGTCATCGTCGTCGATGACGAAGTTCGGATCGATAGCGTTCCAGTTATCACGCTTCGGCTGCGAAGCGACGATGCACCCCTCGTCCTTCCACAGATTTGCCCCCAGCCGTCGACTGCTGAGCAAGCCGATGGCCGAGCCATTCTTGCCAAACGTCGAGCAGCTGTAAGCCAGCCACCACCGACCGTGCCATTGGATGACGTCGGGTGCCCACACATGCTGACCAAAGCCAGGCACCGAGTCGGTCGTCCAGCCAGGGATGACAGTCATCACGGGTTGTGGCAGCACCGTCCACGTTTTGCAATCCTTCGAGGTCATCTGTTGGATGCCCATACCCGTAGCAAAGACGTAATACGTGTCGCCCTCCTTGGCCATCACGGGGTCGTGAGCCATCGGCGTCTCGGTAGTGAATGCCTCGCGCTGGAAGCCTCGGCGCGGCCCTTGTGCGGCTGCTGTCTGGCAAATGGTGGCAGCAAGCGCCATCGTGAAAAGAATCTTGTTCATGGTCGGAAAAGCGTGATAATTGTGTCTAATTTGCGTACAAATTTACTAAAAATAATGCTTACGGCGCATCGCCTCAGGCATTTTTTAGGATATTTTTAAGATTAGAGACGAAAATGAGAGATAAAAAAGACGCCCGCCCCCACCGCACGCGACGTTTCCTGACCCGCTGAGCGACACTTCCCGATGCCCTATATGGCGCTTCTCAACGCGCGAAGAGACGTCCATGTAAAAGCAAACGGAAACGCTCATGAAAATCTTGAAACACACAAACGGAATGCTCATGAAAAACCATGAAAGCAACGAACGCAGAGGTCCCGTCATCGTCCGCCCGTGGCCTGCTTCATGCCCTCGAAGAACTTCTGCTGCAGCTGCCGTGCAAGCACATTCTCAGGGTTCAGCTTTAGCGCCTTCTCGTAGTTCTGCATCACATCGAGATAGTAGCGCTGCCCGTTCTTGGCTGGGTTTTGTACTATACGCACCATGTAGAGGAATCCACGCAGTGTACAGACGTCCGAGCGGTCAGCGCCCTTCATCCGCTCCATCTGGCTGATGGTTTGCTCAGCCTCCGCCAGCAGGTTCTCGGTTTGCTCGGCGTGAGGGTTCGTCACTGAGTAGTTCAGGCTTTGCAGGGCCAGCTGAAACTTAGGTGCGATGCTGTCGGGGAACATGGCGTCGATGCGCTTCAGTTCAGCGATACAGGTGAGCAGCCCTTTCGCCTCACCTTGCTCAATCTTGCTGAGTGACTGACCGATGAGCGCCTGCATTGAGACGGGCTCCTGGGCGCTGGCGCTTACTGTTGCCGCCATCATGAGAAGAACGGCAAACACACGAAGTTTAGAAACATGAGATGTCATACGCTTTATTACTTTTAAGTGAAACAAAAATGCCTATATAGAAGAAGCGGTCGCGGCTGGCGGTGACAGGGGTGCCGTCAGCACTGTAACGGAAGATGTTCGTACGACCGAGGATATTGCTAAGAGACGTATATGCGATGATTTTCGGGCTTACGAGCCAAGTGATGTTCGCGTCGAGGCTGTTATAGTGAGGGGTGTCGCCAACGGGATAGTGACGTGCGCTGGCATACGACTCAGCCACCCCGACGATGGTTTTGCCCAAGGCGTACTTCAGTGTCAGGCGGAGGTTGTGACGGGAGGCAAAATCGGGAGTGCGCAGGGCAGCGTAGTCGAGGTAGCGCCTTCGGGAGTCGTTGAACGAGTAGGACATCGTGGCGGTGAGATTCCTCACTAGCGAGTGGCACTCGAAGAAGACGTCCATCCCACGGCTCGAGCCGTAGCCGTCGGCCGTATAGCGTTCGTTGACAAGCAGTGGCAAATGGTGATAGCGCTTACAGTAGGGCTCGACGCGCAGCAGCATTTCGGGGGTGCCGTACTGCATGCTCACGACAACATGGTCGGCCGTGCCCTGAGCCAATCGCTTCGCACTCATGGCAAGGTAGTCGTCGGCTGCCGCCTGGCTGTAGCGCCCTGCCATGGCCGACAGTTGGAAACGCTTGTTGGGCACATAGCTCAGCGTGGCACGCGGCATCAGCAGCCAGCCATCGTGGTTCGCATGCTCCACACGCGCCGCGAGGTTGACAAACAGTCGTGGCACGACACGCAGCTGAGCGTCGGCATGTGCAGCCGGCAGATGATAGTCGAGACGGTAGTGGCTCGTGTCGTAGTGCTTCGCGCTGTGGCGCAGGTAGTCCTCAACACCTACCGACATTTTCAGCACTGGTGAGTAGACTTTACGCACCTCGGCCTTCAGATGCACTTCGTTGCGGGCGTTGCGATAATGATCGCCAAGGGCCAGTGCATCGTCGATACGGCTGACAACCGATGAGTTGGCGATGCCCGCAAAGACGCTGTACCCCCGCCCGATGTTGGTTCGGATGGTGGCGTTGGCGTATATGTTGTGCTCGCTGAGCGACAACCGCCGACCGTCGATGTGTTGGCCGACCCAAGTCAGGTCGTAACCCACGTAGGTCTTCAGCACGACCGATGACGAGAGGTCGGCCTTGTACTGGGCCTCGCCTGAGAGTTTGCGGTAGGGACGCGTCCAGTCATGGCGGTCAGGCGACAGCTTGTTGTAAAACCCCATGCTGGTGTAGTCGGCATTGAACGAGAGGCTGCTGGCCGCGAAACTCTTTGTGCCTCCGATGTTCCAGTTGACGAGCGAGGCGCTCACACCCAGCTTGTCGCCCGCCGACACGTCGGTCGTTTCCATCGGCAGCACTGACGACAGCGCCTGGCCATATTCGCCGCCATAGCCGCCCAGCGAGAAGTTGATGCCCTTGAACAGGAACGGCGAGAAGCGTCCGCGCACGGCATTGTTCTCGACATTCGTGGTGTAGGGCACGAGCACGTGCATCCCGTTGACGAACGTCTGGCACTCGTCGCTCTCGCCGCCACGCACGTAGAGCTTGCCGTCCTCGCCCACCTTCTGCGTGCCAGGCAACGCCTGCAGGGCAGCCACGATGTCGCCGCACGAGTTGCCCGCCATCACCACGTCGAGTGCGTCCATCGTCTTGAAGTGGTCGCTCTTGCCAAAGCTGTAGGTGCTGGCTGTCACCACCACCTCGTCGATGCTCGTCGGTCGCTCGTGCATCGTGATGAGCAGGTCGGTAACCTGACCACCGTGGGGTGTGACACGCAAGGTGTGGTCGTCGAACCCCATAAACGTGGTGCGCAGCGTCAGCTCGCCGGTCATGCCGGTCGTGAACGCGAAGCATCCAAGCGAATCCGTAAGGCAGCCGTCCACCGTACCTATTATAAACACATTGGCGCCCGCCAGCGGTTTCCGCCCGTCGGTGACAGTGCCCTTGATGGTTGTCTGGCTCATCGTCCGGCAGGTGACGAGCAGCGCGATGATGATGATTGTGAGCCTTTGTTTCATGCCGCAAAGGTACGACATGAAACCGACACCGCCAAATTTCGCTGACAGACGGCTAAAAGCGCTGACGGAAAACTATGCCGGCGGACGAGTGACTACGAAAAATGACGAGTGACTAAGCGATAAACGAGCGCAGTTTGGGCACGTAGGTGCGCGATACGGGCACCGTCGTCGGGCATCCTCCGAGTCTCAGCTGGTAGCCGTTGGAGTTGCCCTGCGCCGAGGTAATATTGTTCAGGTTCACCACAAACGAGCGGTGGCACTGGAAGATGTTCTCATAGGCCTGCAGGTCGTCGAGCACGGCCGTGAGCGTGGTGTGCAGCTCGACGGTGCGCAGTTTCCCCTCCTGCATGTAGTTCACCGCCACGTTGTTCTTCTGTGCCTCGACGAATAGCAGGTCGTTGATGGGCAGTTGCAGGTCGTTGCCCCTGACCGATGTGTCGCGAATGGTCACCACGACGTCTCTCTGCTCGTCGGTCGTCTTGTTGAGCAGCGTCTCCAACTGGCTGCGCAGGTGACGTTGATAGTTCATACTCACCGAGAAGGCGGTAATGATGACGCCGACAATCAGCGTCCAGTAGACGAACTGCAGAAACATGCCGAGCGTGATGGCGTAATGGAACACCCACGAGAATACGAAGAAGTTGCAGACGCCTATCCACAGCACCATCGCCAGCACCGACAGCACCGCATGCCAGATGCGCCAGGGCACGACCCGCGCATGCAGAGGCTTCGCCACAAACCCGTATACACAGCAGCACCCGAAGGTCACCACGCCAAACAGCATCGACACCAGCAGCTTATTGCCTTGGTACATGCTGAAACCAAAGGGCTGCAGCAGGTAGAGAATCGCGAAGACGATGCCGGCATACACCAAGCTGTCCCTCAGCTGGTGGTCGCCCTCGGGAAACGGATATTTTCGGGTGAGGAATGACATTGCGCTTCTTTTTGCTTGCAAAGGTACAAATTATTACGAACACGCCAAGCAATGACGGCGTTAAAGTAACGAAAAAGGGACAAATCGGCGCCAAGAACCCCAAAAATATCGCAAGAATGGCATTTTTTTGCCGTTTTACGTGGTGTTTTCAGAAATATGTATTATCTTTGCAAAGCTAAGACAAATCAAATGATGACAATGGATAGAATTTTACGCCGAAACGGCATGACACACAACATGTTGCTGTTACTGATGCTCGCCCTGGCAATGGGCACACAGGCAGCAGAGCGCATGAAGCTCAACTTCAACGCCGACTGGCGATTGCATGTCGGCGATGTGGCGGAGGCCATCGAGACGACGTTCGACGACAGCCGCTGGCAACAGGTGACACTGCCCTACGCCTTCAACGGCGACGAGGCGTTCCGCAAGGACATCGTCGACCTGACGGACACCGTCTGCTGGTATCGCAAGACGTTTGTGCTTTCTGCCGAAGACGTGAAGGGCAAGGTGTTCATCGAGTTCGAGGGTGCCCGACAGGGTGCCGACGTGTGGCTGAACGGTCAGAAGGTGGGCTTCTCGGACAATGGTGTGATGGCCTTCGGCTTCGACCTTACACCTTACGTTAAGACGGGTGAGAACCTGCTGGCTGTGCGCTGCGACAACTCATGGACCTATCGCGACCGCACGCTGAACAGCCGCTACCAGTGGAACGATCGCAACTTCAACGCCAACTACGGCGGCCTGCCTAAGAACGTGTGGCTGCACAAGACGGGCAAACTCTACCAGACGTTGCCCCTCTACTCCAACCTCGGCACGACGGGCGTCTACGTCTATGCCACCAACATCGACGTTGAGAACCGCCGCGCGCTGATTAACGTGAAGTCGCAGGTCATCAATGAGACGGCTGACACCCACACGTTCCGCCTGAATGTCGTCATCCGCGATGCCGACGGCCAGCAGGTTGCCCAGTTTAAGGGCGAACCCATCACGCTCATTCCACGACAGGGCGGCGTCGCTGAGGCGAGTCACAGGGTTCACGACCTGCACTTCTGGTCGTGGGGCTACGGCTACCTGTACACCGTGGAGACCTCGCTTGTTCATGACTTCCCTATGATGAGCGATGTGGTCGTCACCCGCACCGGCTTCCGTAAGACGGAGTTCAGGGACGGCAAGATATGGCTTAACGACCGCGTCATGATGGTGCACGGCTATGCCCAGCGCACCTCGAACGAGTGGCCGGGCGTGGGCATCTCGGTGCCTGCCTGGCTGAGCGACTACTCGAACGACCTGATGGTTGAGTCGGGTGCCAACATGGTGCGCTGGATGCACGTCACGCCGTGGAAGCAGGACATCGAGTCGTGCGACCGTGTGGGCTTACCACAGGCGATGCCCGCCGGCGATGCCGAGAAGGACGTCGAGGGCGAACGCTGGCAGCAGCGCACGGCACTGATGCGCGATGCCATCATCTACAACCGCAACAACCCCTCAATCCTGTTCTACGAGAGTGGCAACGAGAGCATCAGCCGCGAGCACATGCTCGAAATGAAGGCCATCCGCGACAAGTACGACCCTTACGGCGGACGGGCCATCGGCAGCCGTGAGATGCTCGACATCGACGAGGCGGAATATGGCGGCGAGATGCTCTACATCAACAAGTCGAAGAAGCGCCCCATGTGGGCCATGGAGTACTGTCGCGACGAGGGTCTCCGTAAGTACTGGAACGAGTGGAGCTACCCCTACCACCGTGAGGGCGATGGTCCCCTCTACCGTGGAAAGCCCGCCTTGGAGTACAACCACAACATGGATCAGCTGGCCATCGAGATGGTGCGCCGCTGGTACGACTACTGGCGCGAACGTCCAGGCACCGGCACGCGCGTCTCGTCAGGCGGCGCGAAGATTGTGTTCAGCGACACGAACACCCACCATCGCGGCGAGTCGAACTACCGCACCAGCGGTGTTGTCGATGCCATGCGCATTCCTAAGGATGCCTTCTTCGTGCACCAGGTGATGTGGAACGGATGGGTGGAGCCAGAGACGCCCTGCACGTATATCATCGGGCATTGGAATAAAGCCCGCAACGTCTCCCCCACGTCCCCCGAGGGGGCTCCTGTAGATTTGAGGGCAGAAACTATCGTGCCTCCCTCGGGGGGCGAAAGGGGGGCTCTTCCTGTTTTTGTCGTCTCCACCGCCGACTCCGTTGAGCTGTTCCTCAACGGACGCTCGCTGGGCAAGGGGCATCAGAGCTACCGCTACCTCTTTACTTTCGACGACGTGCCCTTCGAACCGGGTGTGCTCGAGGCGGTGGCTTCCGATGGCAGCCGCTACAAGTTGGAGACCGCCGGCGAGCCTTATCAGCTGAAGCTCACAGCCATCGAAAACCCAGAGGGTACAAAGGCCGACGGTGCCGACATGGTGCTGTTCGAAGTGGAGGTGCTCGACAAGCAGGGGCGCCGCTGTCCGCTCGACGACCGCACCATTCATTTCGGTTTGTCAGGCGAGGCAACCTGGGTCGGGGGTATTGCAACCCGCAACAATCAGGCACTGCAGCTGCCCGACGACAACCGCAAGGAAGGGTTGCTCGATGCTGCCGCTACGAAGAACGTTTCCGACAACTATGTCGGTGCGATGTCGCTACCCGTTGAGTGCGGCGTCAACCGCGTCCTCGTTCGTACAAGCGCCCATGCCGGCGACATCTGTCTTTCGGCTTACGCTGAAGGCGTGAAGCCCGCCTACATCGTTGTGAACAGTGCGAACGTCGATGTTGAAGCGCGTCAGCCATCACTCACGCTCGAAGGCCGCCTGAACCGTGGCGAGACACCGCTCACGCCGTCGTATGCTGAAAAGGCACGTGGGGTGAACATCGTCTCGGCCAAGGCGGGTTACGACAGCGAGCATGCCGTGTACAGCTTCGACGACAACGAGTTGTCGGAGTGGAAGAACGACGGACGGCTCTCGACCGCATGGATTACTTACCGGCTCGAGCGGAAAACCGTCATCGACGACATCTGTCTGAAACTCACGGGGTGGCGCCTTCGCAGCTACCCGCTCGACGTCTATGCCGGCAAGGAGCTCATCTGGAGTGGCGACACGGAGCGCAGCCTTGGCTATGTACACCTGACGCCCACTAAACGCGTAGCAACCGACGAGATCACCATCCGCCTGCGTGGTGCCGGCAAGGACAAGGATGCCTTCGGTGGCATCGTCGAGGTGGCCGAACCTGCCGCCGGCGAGCTCGACCTCTTTAAGGCAAAGAACGGGGGTGACACGAAAAGCGAGCTCCGCATCGTCGAGATAGAGCTCTTGGAGTCGCTTTAGTTTCGCTCCGAGAACTCTGCCACCTTTCTCCGAGAACTCTGCCACCCTTCTCCGAGAACTCTGCCACATTTCTCCGAGCCGCCGTTCCCGACGGTTTTCCGTCGGGCCCACTCTACTCCCACGCTACTCCAATCGGAAGACCTTCTTTCCACGCTCGGCATCAACATACAGGTGACGCTTGGAAGGCGTGGCTACGCGACGTCCCACCAAGTCGTAGAGGTGGTGCGGGCGACGGTCGTCAGCAGCCACCTGACGGATGGCTTCCGCCTCGTTCTCCTGTTGCACGGCCAAGGCATGCACCTCGGCAGCACCCCATAGCCAACAGCCAATACCGAAGTCCTCAAAGTCGGGCACAGCATCGAAAGTGATGACGCCGCCATCCTCAGGTTTCGAACCCGTGCCCTGCATGTAGCCCACGAAGCCCGTGTCATCGTGGACGGCGCGCCGCATGGCTGCCCATCCGCGTTCAACGACTGGTCGGAAGGTGTCAGCATCGAGCACGCCTGTCCTAATGCCATAGGCCATGCCACCCACAAAGAGCGACGTGCCCGTCATCTCAGGGCCTTGGCTGCCTTCAGCACCGTAGTTCGACGGTGCGGCAAGACTCACGTTCCACGATCCGTCAGCGCGCTGACACTTGGCCAGCGCTTGGCACATCAGCCGGAAGTCGTTCAGGTAGTCACCACGGTGCGCCTCATCGTCAGGTGTGAACTGCAGGATACGCGTCAGTGCCATCAGCACCCATCCGTTGCCACGGCTCCAGTAGCAATCTTTGTCGGGCTCCTTTAGGTCGCGGTAGGGCGGGTCGAACTGATAGTCGCGGTACCATAGGCCTGTCGACTCGTTGAAGAGGGGCTGTCCCCCACCCTTCTTCGTGCCGCCATGCTGATTGCGGGTGTAGGTGTACATGTCGAACATCCGCTCGAAATAGCTGTCATCGCCCGTGATGCTACCCAGCATGGCAAAGACGGGCATGGCCATCTGAATGGCATCGATCCAGTACCAGTCGTCGATTTTGTCGGTTGCCAGCATGTCGTCGATGCGCATCTTGATGTGCGCCATGCGCTGCTGCTGCGACGGGTCCATCATGTAGAGCTGCAGATAGGCCTGCCCACAGCACTGGAAGTCGGCATGCCGACGCTGTGAGTCGGTGCAGCTGTACCACTGATGAAAGTCGCCCCAGTCGAGGGCATAGCGCAACCACTCGTCGTGGGGTTGCTCGCGGTAGATGTTCAGCAGCCCCTCGTAGAACACGCTCCTCGTCCAGATGCGGCTGTTGCGCCGCTTGCCACCGACGTAGCTGTCGGCACCCACGTCAGGACAACTGCCCATGAAGTAGGTGGCGACTGATTCGGCCGTACGCATCACCTCGGCAGAGCTGAGTGGCTGTGCCGTCAACGGCAGAACCGCCAATTGCATCACGATGCCTATGATCCACTGTTTCATGCTGCGCAGAGATTGTTAAAACGCGCAATCGCCACTGAAGCTAATGGGGTCGCGGTGCTGCGAGCGCACATGGATGAAGGCACGCCCCGAGGTATAAACCTCGATGACATAGTGGTAGAGATCCTCACGGGTGCGCACTGAGAGTTCGAGCACCGACACGTCCGACTTCGGATGACGCTCCACGTAGTCGCTATACGGCTCCTCGAAGTTAAGGCCCTGCGATGGCGACATCATCGGTGCCTGGTAAGCCTGCCCCAGATAGGGCAGATAGCTCTGCAGCGTGTCGCCCCGCAACTTCAGGAAGAAGTCGGGTGTCACATGGCGCGTCCCGTAGCGCTGGGTACTCATCGTGTTGACCTCGATGCACAGGTGGCGCTGAGCCACCGCTTCCTGTACGGCAGCGCGCACCTGCGCCTGCCGCTGCTGCCGCTCCTGCTGGGTGACGCATCCGAAGGCGAGCAGGCACACCATTACAATTAACAGTAGTTTCTTCATCTGACTTGCTATTTGAATGCAAAGATACGCTTTTTAGTTGAAAAAGTAGCACGTTGAAAACACAAAATGCAATTTTTAACACCCTTTCATGTTGCAATTCCAACTTTTTTGCTTACCTTTGCAACAAATAATTCATAACGCATTATTTATAAACCTCAAAACTAACATTTAAAATCTCAAACCTCAAAACTCAAATCTCAAACCAATATGATACTGACAACCACCCCACAGATTGAAGGTCACGAAATCAAGGAATACAAGGGCATCGTGACCGGCGAAACCATTATCGGTGCAAACATCTTCAAGGACTTCATGGCTGGCATCCGCGACATCGTCGGTGGGCGCTCGGGCAGCTACGAGAAAGTGCTGATCAAAGCGAAGGAGACCTCGATGAGGGAGATGCAGGAGCGTGCAGAGGCCATGGGCGCCAACGCCGTCGTCGGCATCGACATCGACTACGAAACCATCGGCGAAGCTAACGCTATGCTGATGGTGGCCACCAGCGGCACTGCCGTGGTGATTTAGACTTAGAAACTGGGAAAATGAGAATTCAAAAACCTCAAATCTCAAACCTCAAACCTCAAATCTCAAACCTCTTATGGCAAAGACTCCTACGCCCCACATTGGGGCACAATACGGCGAAATCGCCGAAACCGTTATCATGGCGGGCGACCCGCTGCGCGTCAAATTTATGGCCGAGAAGTTCCTGGAGAACCCGGTGCTCTTTAACAACGTGCGTGGCATGCTGGGGTACACCGGCACCTACAAAGGCAAACGCGTGAGCATGATGGGCCACGGCATGGGCATGGCTTCCATCGGCATCTACACTTACGAGCTTTACAACTTCTACGACGTGAAAACCATCATCCGCGTCGGCTCCGCTGGCTCGCTGCACGAGGATCTGCACCTGGGCGACCTTATCATCGCCATGGGTGCCTGCACGAACAGCAGCTACGGTCGGCAGTTTGAGGTTCCTGGCATCTACGCTCCTATTGCCGACTTCGACCTGCTGCGCGCTGCTGCCGACAGCTGCGACCGCATGGGTTACCGCTACCGGGTGGGCAACGTGCTCTCGTCGGACACGTTCTACAACGAGAACGCCCACAACGACAAGTGGATGCAGCTGGGCGTCATGGCTGTAGAGATGGAGGTGGCAGCGCTCTACATGAACGCCGCCCGCTCAGGCAACCGTGCACTGGGCATCATGACCATCTCCGACCACATCATCACTGGCGAAGCCACCACCGCCGAGCAACGGCAAACCACCTTCACCAAGATGATGGAAGTGGCGCTGTCACTCGTCTAAGTTGCTCGTCATTCATAGTGCCTTATCCTGACGTCGATACCATCTGCCTGTAATGCTGCGGGCAGGGTGTCGACGTTTGTGTCGCCATAGTGGTAGGGGAACAGCACGCGCGGCTTCACCGTCCGCGCGGCTCGGATAAGCTGGTCGGGCGTCATGGTGTAAGGCTGGTTGCAAGGCATGAAGGCGATGTCGATGTCCTTGATATCGGCCATCTCAGGGATGTCCTCCGTATCGCCGGCGATATAGATGCGCAACCCGTCGAAGGTCAGGATGAAACCGTTGTCACGACCTTTGGGGTGGAACTGGGTGCGCCCCTCGGTGATGTTGTAGGCAGGCACTGCCTCCAGCGTCAAACCGTCGCCAAGCATCAGCATGTCGCCATTGGCCATCACCTGCCCACGTCCCAACATGTCGGCACAGCGCCGGTTGGTGACAAGCTGCGTGCCTTCGGCTGACAAAAGGCTGATGACCTCTGGGTCGAAGTGATCACGGTGCTCGTGAGTCACAAGGATGTAGTCGGCCTTCGGCATCGGCGTATAGTCGACGCGGCGATTGCCTAACTGTCCGACGGGGTCGATCTGAATCTCACGCCCATCGGCCACAATGCGGATGCAGGCATGCATCAGTGCGTAGAACTTCACCTGCTTGCCGCTCGGTGTAGTGAACACGTCGACTTCGAACGTCGTCACCGGCATTCCTTTCTCTTTCCACGCCAGGATGCCACCTTTCAGGTTGACAGCCTTGAAGCCTTCAGCCTCCAACAAGCCGGCAGCATTGGCTGAGCGGCGCCCGCTGCGGCAGTAGACGGCCACCGGCAGCAACGGGTTGAGCTGCGCCTTGGCCTCTTGTATGAAGTTCTGGCCGTTCACGTCGATGTTCACCGCGCCCTCGAGGTGGCCCTCGGCAAACTCTTTCGCCGTGCGCACATCGAGCAGTTGCGCACCGCTTTTACTCACAAGCTCCGCAAACGCATCAACGTCCACATTCACAAAGGTTTGTCCACCACAGCCACTGTTCAAGCCAAGCAGCGTCATCAGAAATGTCATTACTCTCTTCATAGTCGTTATGCTTTTTAGTTGGTTATAAACACTCCTCAACTCCTAACTCCAAACTCCTAACTCCTCACTCCTAACTCCTAACTCCTGACTCCTAACTCCTCCTACCTTCCCAACAGATTGGTATTCTCGAAGCGCACCTCGAAGGGCCACTGCTCATCGTTCGAGACATCGTCGTCCCAGGCATGGCGCCAGTGCTGCGTCGGGGCACCCATGACAACGAAGAACAGGCGGCTGCACGTGCCCTCAGGAATGGTCAGCTCGGCGGTGCCCTCCTTGGCCGACCCGACATCGCCATAGACGCGGGTGCCGTCGCTCATCAGTGCGACAAAAGCATAGCGCCAGCCAGCCCTCAGCGAGAAGATGCTACGCCAGCCAGCTGTGCCGACGATGCCTTTGAAATGGGCAGTGACGGTGGTGCCTGTTTTGGCTGTCCGCATGTTGATGATACTGTAGCCGTAGTTCTGAATGCAGTGTGCCACGTCGCTGCGCCACGTGTCGGTAGTTCCGCTGACCTGACTGAGGTAAGTCTTGTGCTGACCGATGCGGTGGGCGGCACGCTCACGGATGCCGTCGATGTCCCAGGTGGCCATGCGCATGCAACCCTCCATCTGCTCGTCGTTAAACTGCTCCTGCGTCAAGCCGCACAGCCGCTGATAGGCCTCCACGGGGTCCTCGGGCTTCTGGCTCTCGCGCCATAGCCGTCCGATGAAGTCCTGGCCGTGCTTCATGCACCACCAATCCTGAATGAAGCAGTTCTCGTAGCGCCAGTTCTCGTGCATCAGGTTCAGGTGGCACAGCGGCAGGTGACCTTCGAAATACTCGCCATCAGTGAATTGCCGCTCGGGGAACACCTTATAGGCCTGCCAGTCGGCACAGCTCTCCCACCAGCCATTGCCACCACTGGCGCCACTGCCGTAGCCATAGTTAAAGCCGTGCGACATACCGAGATCGGCTGATACAAGATACTGGAACGTGTGGCCAACCTCATGTGCCACGGTATGTCCGCCACGAGCCGTCGCTGCCCACGGATTAAAGTGTCCAATGCCCGTCTTGCCGCCACTGGCTCCATCGGTGCCCGAAGCATCGGCGCGCCATTCGGTTTGGTAGGGGATGTAGAGCTGTATCTTATACTTGTCGGTTGTCGAATGACCCTCCCTAAGGAAGCCGAGCTGTCCGACGTAAGTATCCCAGCACCGCTCAGCGATGTTCAGCACGCTGCTGGCGCTGCATGTGTAGTTGCCGATCCTGATACGCTCAGGATTGCTGCCAAAACGGGCATCCCAGAACACAGCGAAGTGCTCCGACTCCATGCTGTGGGCGAAGTTGTAGCCCGTAGTGGCGGCAGCGTTCTCGTAGTCGGTGTCACGATAAGTGCTGGGCTTCAGCAGGTAGCGCCCAGGATTGGCGAACATCATGGTCGACTCGTCGATGGGCATCAGCGTATACATCTGCGTGGTCATCGTGCCGTCGGTTTTATGGAGCAGCAGCGAGCCCGTCTGGAACTTCAGCGAGTCGACGTTGGTCAGCAACACGCGCTGGTTGGCTTTGAAGCGGTTGTCGTAGCGCACCCAAAGCGTGTCCTGCGCCATAGCAGGGCTAAACGAAAAATAAAAAGTGATAAGTGATAAACCTATCAGCCCCTTTACGCTATTATGTCCTTTATTCCTCATCTTACAATCACTTTTTTGCCGTTAATAATATAGATACCCTTCTTCAGCTGCCCATTTGGCAACCGACCTGACACCTTCCGACCATTCAGGTCGTAAATTGTAAATTCTGAATTCTGAATTCTGAATTGTGAATTGTGAATGCCCTCGATAGTCGAGAGGTTCTCGTTGATGCCATCGATGTAGAAGCTGTAGGCATGCGGCTCATCGCTCGTGTCGACAAACCACGAACTGAATGCCTTGGCGGCTACTGAGTCGGTCGACTGGCTGATGGTGCCGTCGTCACCAAAACTGTAAACGCCGGGGGGCAACTTGAGGTTCGTCGACGACTGCCCGCCTCTCACGACGTATGTGCCCTGAACGGCCAGCTTCGCCGAGCGATCGTCCGAGCGAAGGGTCTGGATGGTGGGCGCCTGCTTGGTCTCCAACGTGGCATCGGCAATCAGATACAGCGGACCCTCGGGGCGCACGCTGCCGAAGAGCGGTGCTGTCTTACCCTCCTCGAGGTCGGGTTCGCGGGTGGGACGGATGATGTAGTGGCAGTTGGCCAGCATCACCGGCTCACGCGTGTCGAGCGACAGCAACTCGTAGTCGACCGTTGTGTTGCTGCCCTCACGGAAACCACGCACCTGGGCCACCTGGGCATCGTCGCCAAAGGCCTCGCGCACCTGTTTGCCCGTCAGCTCCACCGGCAGCACGATGGCATTCCATCGGTTCAGCAACAGCGAACGGCGCAGGGCCAGCAAACCGTGATCCACGGCATAGTCGCGACCGAAGGTCAAGCTATCCTCGTCGAGCACAAAGCGGGGAATAGTCCTCAAGCGCATGCCACGGATATCGCTCACCGCGAAGGTGTCACGCTCGACCACCACACGGTCGCCGCCAAGCCTCATCATCGGCATCTCGTCGGCACTGATAATATAATAATAGGTGTTGCCCTGCTGCGTCGTCAGCGTCAGGTGCTTCGCGTTCAGCAGCGTGCGGTAGCGGTCGGCGGCGCTGAGCATCGCGCAGCTTGTCGCCAGCAGTAAACAAACTAACAATCGCTTCTTCATCATGTCAATTGTGAATTATGAATTATGAATTATGA
>JAFPZD010000186.1 GCA_017417465.1 Prevotella sp.
GGTCGACCAGAGCAGCCAGTCGTACATGAAGAAGCCGGCAGAGTTGCGCTCATTCTGGTCAGGGATGTCCTCAGGTGAGGCATCGTGCGACGTATATAAGAATAAGGTGTCGCCAACGACCAGCGGTGAAGGGTCGGCGGTATACTTGGTTTGGAAGAGCGGCATGTTCACCTGCTCCAGTCCTTGCATCTCCCACCAGTCGAAGTTGAAAAGCTTCGGGCCCTTGCGACCCTTGAAGACAAAGTAGAGGTCGGCCGTGGCGGGCAGGTCAAGACCCGAGATGGTGCGTGAAGGGGCATTCAGGTCTGTAATCGTCGAGTAGTCGAGGTCGAGGTTCACGGTCTGCCACTGCTCCCATCCGCCGGTGCCGGGCACGTCGACCGTACCCAGAAGGCGTCCCTTCAGGCTGTCGAGGCGTATCTCTATCTGTCCTCCACGCAGGCCGCTCGCCACACGGGCTTTGAAGGTGCGCGGGTATTTCTTAGCGAACGACACGTTCTGGAGCTTGATGTAGTCGCCGTTGTGGATATCAGTCACATACACTCCTACTTGGTCGTTCTGCTCCGTCTTCACGCCTTTCGAGAAAGCCATCGTCTCAGCCTCTACGCGGCGGTAGGGACAGAACGTAGCGACGGGCTTCACACCCTCGTCGGTAGGCATGATTGTCGGGAACGAACCGTCGGCATTGTACTTGAATTCCTCCACCGCCACGCTGCGTCCGAAGCCACCGCCGCCGGGCAGCTTGCCTGTGTGGTAGAAGAAATAGGAATGTCCTTTGAAGTCGGCTACACCACAGTGGTTGGTGAACGACTTCGTGTCGCAAAGCGGCATAATCTCACCGGCGTAGGTCCAAGGGCCCACGGGTGAGGGTGCTGTGCTATAGCTGATGTGCTCAGGCACACCGCCGGCAGCGTAGAGGAGGTAATATGCTCTCCCTACGGCCCCTGAAGGGGCTTCTTTACTCTTGCGTTTATTGGCATTTGTAGCCCCCTCGGGGGCAGAATGGGGGGCTCTCATCAGCCAAGGGCCTTCCACATATGAGTCCTTGTACTTCTTGCCCTTTTCGCGTTTGTTCATGGCGGGACTGCCGAAGGCCTCCTCGGTCATGTCCAACCGGCCCAGCTCGCCACTGTAGGAGATCATGTCGCGATTCAGCTTCAGGTAGTAGCATTGTGGATTTCCCCACATTAGCCATGCCTGGTCGTCGTCGTCGATCAAGACCGTTGGGTCGATGTGGTCCCAGGAGCCATTCTCGAACAGAGGCTTTCCCAGTGCATCGCGGAAAGGACCCGTCGGCGAGTCGCTCACGGCAACACCGATGGCCATGCCCTTGGAGAGTTTGGAGTGAGCGCAGATGTACCAATAGAACTTCCCGTCGCGCTCGATGCATTGCGAGGCCCAGGCGCGGTCGTCGGCCCATGAGAACGACTCCAGGGCGAGTGGTGAGCCGTGATCGGTCCAGTTCACCATGTCTTCGGTGGAATACACTCGCCATTCCTGCATCCAGAAGAAGTCGGCACCGTCCTCGTCGTGGCCCGTGTAGACATAGAGGCGGTCGCCCGACACCATCGGTGCGGGGTCGCTGGTGAACCATGTCTGCACGAAGGGATTCTGGGCTGTTGCCGTCAGCGCCTGAAAGAGGGCAGCAATGATAAGAATCTTTCTTGATTTCATTGAATAGTATTGTTATTGATTATTTACTTACAATGGTGTAGGTTTTGTTGGGAAGCGTCTCGAGGTCGTACTCGTAGACCTTCGGCGGGGTGAGGAGGGTGAACTCCTTTAGTTCGGGCGAATGCAGCGGGGTGCGGATGTCGGCAGGAGCAAGGAAGTCGTTCGGACAGTCGCCCTTCGCTTCTTTCAAACCCTTTCCCTGTAGCGGCACATACGAGCGCAGGCGCAGGGTTCCGCCGATGGTTGAACGAACGGTAGCGCTTTGCAGCACACCCTTCTCCCACTTCATACTGACGATGAATCCACCACGTGCGCGCAAGCCATTCACCTCGCCCTGCTGCCATGTGTCGGGGAGTGCCGGCAGCAGATGTACGGCACCGTCGTGGCTCTGCAGCAGCATCTCGCAGACACCTGCCGACACGCCGAAGTTACCGTCGATCTGGAACGGTGGATGTGCATCGAAGAGGTTCGGATAGGTGCGGCCCAACGGATACTGGCGCATCATCCTGTCGTTGGGCAGCAGATGCAGCATGTTCCGGATAATCTTGAAGGCATGGTTGCCGTCGAGCATGCGTGCCCAGAAGTTCGTCTTCCAGCCTAGGCTCCAACCCGTTGCCATGTCGCCACGCTGCTGAAGGGTGTTGGCGGCAGCGGTGTAGAGGTCGGGATGGCTATAGGGAGAAATCTGATTCGAGGGGTATAGTCCGTAGAGATGTGAGATGTGGCGATGCTCATCCTTTGGGTTGTCGCCGTCGATGAGCCACTCCTGCAGCTGTCCATAGCGGCCAATCTGCATGGGAGGGAGCTTGGAGAGTTTAGAGTTTAGAGTTGAGAGTGTAGAGTTATCTTTACCGAGAACCTTGCCGGCTTTGATGACTTGCGAGAGCACGTCGAAGACGATTTGGTTGTCCATCGTCGAACCGGCGGTCACCTCGGTGCGCTTACCCACGGGACCGTGCTCTGGCGACACCGTCGGAACGGTGACGAGCCATCCGTACTGCGGATGCTCCTGCATGTAGTCGATGAGGAAGTCGGCAGCGCCCTTCATCACGGGGTAGTAGTCGGCGAGGAATTGCTTGTCGCCGGTGAAGAGATAGTGCTGCCAGAGATGTGTGGTGAGCCAGGCACCACCCGTCGGGAACATACCCCAGCTGGTGCCGTCGACAGGTCCGGCAATGCGCCAGAGGTCGGTGTTGTGGTGGGCCACCCATCCGTTGCAGCCATACATCTGCTGTGCGGTGAGGGCTCCGGTCTGGCTGAGGTCGCGAATCATCGAGAACAGCGGTTGCTGCGTCTCGGCAAGATTTCCCACGAGCGACGGCCAGTAGTTCATCTCGGCATTGATGTTGATGGTGTACTTCGAGTCCCACGGTGCATTCATCTTGTCGTTCCAAACACCCTGCAGGTTGGCGGGCTGTCCGCCGGGCTGGCTCGAAGAGATGAGCAAGTAGCGACCATACTGCATCATGAGCGACACCATGTCGAGATCGAGTGGTGCGTTGCTGGCGGAGCCTTGATTGTCCAGCTGGCCGGCACTCTGTTCGAAGGCGACGAGGCGCTTGTCGGTAGGCAGAGCGGAATTGGCGTTCTTCGGCAGGTTCAGTGTGACGCGATTGTATTGCTCTTGATACTTCTGCACGTGCGCCTTCAGCAGTTTGTCGTACGACTTCTTCGCGACACTGGCCAGCGTCGCGTTGTTTTTCTTCACCGGACTGCCACTCACGTCGTGATAGTTCACGAAGTTCGTAGCGGCTGTGATGTAGAGGGTGGCAGTGGTGGCGTTGTCAACGCCGAGCGATTCCACGTATCTACTCAACTTGCCATCGGCCTGGAGCATGATGCGGCACTCGGCTTTCATGCCGGCTTTGATGCCTTCTTGCTCCACACCGTCGACGACGGCGGCCAGCTCATAGACGGGCGACTTCACTCCCTCATGGGCCGACACGGTGAACACTTTTGACGTGAGCTGCGTGTCGAAGCCCACTTTGAACGACAGAGCACCTTTCTTGCTGGCCGACAGCCGTACAATAATCACCTTGTCGGCCAGCGAGGCAAAGACGGTGCGTTCGTACTTCACACCTCCGCAGACGTAACTCGTCGTCGCGAGGGCATTGCCGAGGTTCAGTTCGCGGCTGTAGTTGCTCACGTTCTGATGGCCCAGCTGCAGCTTCACGCTGCCCAAGGGCAGAAAACGCATGCCGTGAGGGCCGGGAATGAAGTACTTGTCCATGACCTTATGGGCCTCTTCTTCCTTGCCTTCGAAGATGAGCGAGCGCACCTCCTGCAGGTGTTCGCGAGCCGTGAGGCTGTTGTTGTTATGTGGTGAACCACTCCAGAAGGTCTCTTCGTTCAGTTGAATCTCTTCCACATCCGTGCCGCCATAGACCATGGCGCCGAGTGCGGAGTTGCCAATGGGCAGCGCCTCCAGCCAGTGTTGTGCTGGCTGATTGTACCACAATCGGTGCTGTTGGCCATGAGCCGACAGCACCGTGAACAAGGCGCAAAGTATGAATAGCTTTTTCATCATTTGTTCTCGTCATAGAAGAATGCTCCCATCTCAGAATGCTCGGCATCCTTGTCGTCGAGCTTGAAGAGCATGAATTGTGGACTCTCGGTGGTGCAGGGCGTCCAGGCGCCGTCGTCCTTACCGTTGGGATTGCTGAACTTCGCGAAGTTCGTCCAGGCGGTGAGCATCTTCTCGGCCAGATCCCAGTCGCCTTGCGTCCAGGGACGCCAGCAATGCTTCAGCGACTTGAACACAAACCAGAGGTCGCTCGAGTGGAACGCTCCCTTCAGGCGGTCGGTGATGTCGGGATGCTTGCCGTCATCGGGCAACTTGCGGGCAAACTCATAAGCCCAGGCCTTGCCGCCTTTCTCCTGGCGCACCTTGCAGAATTCCTCGATACCGGCACCCATCGTGCCCATGTCGTTCAAGGTAAAGCCAATCATGTAGGGCACATCGGCAATCGATCCGTCGCGTGTGGCCTCGTCGAAGTTCTTCAGTGAGACGTAGCCGTCGACGATGGGACGGTGCATCAGCATCACATCGCTCTTGTTGACCATGTTATACAGCTGGCCGACGGTATAGAGAATCTCGGTCGATGCACCGCGAAGCTTTTGCAGGTCGGTGAGTCCTGCCCAGTCCATCACCTTCTTCGTCTCGGCCTCGGCTTCCTTCAGCGTGGGGTTGTAGGTGAAGAAGCGGTTCACAGGCGTGGCGGGCTTGGCTTCCTCGCCGTCCTTGGCAGGAACGTTGATGCCACCACCGCTCATGATCACGGCCTTGTGGAAGAGGCCGCGTGCCAACGGCGACTCACAGAGCGTGCGCACGCTGCCGGCTCCGGCACTCTGTCCGAAGATGGTCACGTTGTCGGGATCGCCGCCAAACTGTGCAATGTTCTCCTTGATCCACTTCAGCGATTGTATCTGGTCGAGGATTCCGTAGTTGCCCGATACACCGTGTGGGCTCTCAGCCGACAGCTCGGGATAGGTCATGAAGCCGAAGATGCCCAGGCGGTAGTTGATGCTCACGAGCACCACATCCTTCGATGCCCACTCCTGACCGTCGAACTCGGGTTCGGAGCCCCAGCCTTCACGATAGCCGCCACCATGTATCCACAAGGCAACAGGCAGCTTCTTGGCAGTCTCGCCGGGTGCCTTTGTCCATACGTTCAGATAGAGGCAGTCCTCGCTATAGGGTGCTTCGTCGCCGTAGCCCCACTCGGAGGCATAGAAGCCCGGATAGTGTACGGCCTGGTAACCGGGATGACCGAACTTGTCGCAGAGGCGAACGCCCTCCCAAGCTACTACGGGTTGTGGCTCCTTCCAGCGCAGGTCGCCAATGGGCGGTGCTGCATAGGGAATGCCACGGAATACGAACACGCCGTCGTTGTCGGCACGAACACCTTGCACCTGACCACCCTCGATGGTCAGCACGGGGCTTTTGTCGCTGGGAGCA
>JAFPZD010000187.1 GCA_017417465.1 Prevotella sp.
CTGCGACTATAGTCATGTGAATGACTGCGTCGCTTTATGTTATGCGCTGTCGGCTTTCTGATGTCCTTAGCCAAAGTGTAGCGTTACTTGAAAATCTTCTGGGCGAACATGGTGAGGTAGATACGCCAGTTGCGCCAGATGTGACCACCATCGGTCTCGACGTACTCGTACTTGTAACCTTTGGAATCCCAGTAGTTGCGCAGGTCGACGGTGCTCTGATAGAGGAAGTCGGTGTTACCCATGCCCATCCAGTAGAGCTTGGGCTTGCTGTCGAAGAGTTTGGCACTCTGCTGAGCGAAATCGGGGTCGGCCTTGATCTGCTCAGCGAAGGGCTGCTGCATGTTGAAGTCCTTGCCGAGATGCAGACCTGCTGAGAAGAGTCCGTAGTAGTCGAACGTAGTGGGGTAGAGCAGACTGATGGCGAAGGTGTGGCCGCCACCCATCGAGAGTCCGCAGACTGCACGACCCTCACGCTTCTTGATGGTGCGATAGTTGGCGTCGACGTAGTTTACGATGTCCATAAAGCTGGCAGGAATGGTAGCAGCAGCAGGAGCCGTAGGCCCTGTACCACCGCCGCGGAAGCCAGGTGTGTACATACCGAACGACCATTCACCGGGCGCAGCCTGACAGTTGGGATTGCCATTTGGCATCACGACAATCATGGGCTTAGCCTTGCCGGTAGCAATGAGGTTATCCAGAATCTGCGCAGCTCGACCGAGTTCGCTCCAGGCATTCTCGTCGCCACCGGAACCGTGCAACAGATACATCACGGGATATTTGCCGCCCTTGTCGTAGCCGGGGGGTGTATAGATAGTCATACGACGCTGCATCTTCAGCGTAGGGCTGGGGTACCAGACTTTCGAAAGATTGCCGTGAGGCACCTCGTTCACCTTATACAAGTCACCCTTATCGCCCTTCTCACGGCTGACGATGAAGATGTTGGTGAACGACACGATGTCGCGGTTAACGTAGATGTTGGCAGGGTCTTTTACGCCTGTCAAGCCGTCAATATTAAAGGTGTAGCTGTACATCTCTGGAGCCAGCTTGTCGCTGGTGTAACTCCACACGCCATTCTTGCCTTCTACAAGCTCCGCAACGCCCGGGGCATCGTACTTGCCATAGCCCGGCACGTCAATCTGATGTGTGGGCAGGAAGTCGCCAGTCACCTCGACTTTGATAGCCTTGGGCGCGAAGATATTAAATGTCACTGTGCCATCAGGGTTGACAATGGGTGACTGTACGCTGGCACTATTGAAGAGTTTCTCCTGTGCCGAGGCGCTCAGGCAGCACACGGCTGCAAGCGCCAAAGTAATGATAGTTTTTTTCATCTTTTCAGTAAGTTCAGTTTTACATTGGGTTTCATGACGTTGTTCACCTTCTTGGTCCAGGCCTTGACCTTTGCGGTGGCTGTTGCCTCAACGTCGTTGGCAGAAGAGCAGATCATAAAGGTATAGACACCAGCATCGGTCTTCCAGGCAGAAGCCTTCTCGTTGAACGAAGCGAGGTCTTCGGTCTTCACCTGCATGGTAACGGTCTCGCTCTCACTGGGTTTCAGCAGACGGGTCTTGGCATAGTTGCGCAGTTCCTTTTCGGGCTTGTTCAGCTTCTTGCTGTTGGGAGCAGCCACGAAGAGTTCCACGACGTTACGACCAGCGCGGGTGCCTGTGTTGGTGACCTTGACGGTGACGGTGACCAAATCACCGTCTACAGTGGTGGTGGCGTCAGAATAAGCAAAGGTCGTGTATGAAAGGCCGAAGCCGAAAGGATATGCCACAGGTTTACCGAATGAGTTGAAGTAGCGGTAGCCGACGTAGATGTCCTCATCGTAGTTGGTGAAATCGATATTGGTTTCGGGCTTACGTTCCTTGGGAGCCTTGTCTTTGTCGTAGCCCCACATAAACATGGCGCCGAGGGTCTTGTCGTCAACGTTGGCGGGGAAGTTCTTGTCGGCATAGGCATCACCGTATTTGATTTGGAAGGTCATCGGCAGCTTGCCAGAAGGATTTACACGGCCGCTGAGCACGTCGGCAACAGAAAAACCGCTCTCCTGACCGCCCTGCCATGTGCAGACGAGTGCGTCAATCTGATCCTGCCACGAAGCCACGTCGATAGGACTACAGATGTCGAGCAACACCACGACCTTCTTGCCTTTGGCATGATAAACTTCGCTGACGGCTTTGATGAGCTGCTTCTCACCGTCCTTCAGGTAGAAGTCGGCCTCGCTGCGGTCGGCAGCCTCACCACTCTTGCGGCCTAGTGAGATGATGGCAACATCGCTACCATTGACGGCAGCATTGAGTTCGTCAACCGTAAACAGCTTCTCGTCAGCACGGGCTGGGGGCAGCAGTGAGAAGGGCGGACGCCCGTCAGGGAACAGACGCTTCTCCTCAGCAGCGAGGTGCTGCGTGTAGGTAGCAATGAGCGGCTTGTAAACTTCGTAACCTGCGCTGCGCATACCTTCAACCAGCGATACGGTGTAGTGACCAACGCTAGTGCCACCAAAGCCGGAACCACCAGAAATCCAGTCGTAGCTGGTGCATCCGAACAATGCCACGCGCAATTTAGAGGTGAGAGGTGAGAGGTGAGAGGTAAGAGGCAGAATGCCGTTGTTCTTCAGCAGTACGATACCATCGGCACCAACCTCGCGGACTACTTGTGCGTGTGCCTTCAGATTAGGCTCGTTGCTATATTTGTAGCCCTTGAAACTGTTCGTCTTGACGACATATTCTAAGATGCGCTTCACGTTAGCATCGAGCACCTCCATCGGCAGCGCGCCGCTCTTGGCAGCGGCCAGAATGGCGTCGTACTGCTTCGGTTGTCCGGGCTGCAGCATGTCGTTGCCAGCCAGCATAGCGGCTACGGCATCGTCACCGGCATTCCAGTCGCTGACGTACATACCCTTCCAGCCCCACTCGTCGCGAACAATCGTAGTCAGCAGTTCGTAGTTCTGCACGGCATACGGCCCGTTCAGCTTGTTATACGACGTCATGATGGTCCACGGGTCGCTCTCCTTCACCATAATTTCGAAAGCTTTGAGGTATATCTCGCGCAGTGCACGCTGTGACACCTGCGAGATGTTGTTGTTGCGGTTCGTCTCCTGATTGTTTGCCACGAAATGCTTGGGACAAGCGGCAGTGCCTTCGCTCTGCACACCACGCACATAGCCTGCAGCGATGGTGCCGGAGAGGTAAGGATCCTCCGAGTAGTATTCGTGGTTACGTCCGCACAACGGATTACGAATTAGGTTCATCGCCGGAGAGAGAATCCAGTCGAGGCCGAATTCGCGAACCTCGTTGCCGATGCCCTGTCCAATCTTGAATGCAGCCTCGCGGTCCCAGGTAGAAGCCAGCGTCGGCGAGGCTACGAAATCGGTGGGATAATAGTCACGATGGTCC
>JAFPZD010000188.1 GCA_017417465.1 Prevotella sp.
AAGTACCAGTGCCAGGAGATTTCGGCCAAGAAGGGTATGGGTGTGAACGACCTGCTGGAGAAAGTGCTCCTGGAGGCCGAGATGCTCGACCTGAAGGCCAATCCGAATCGCAAGGCTACGGGTTCTATCATCGAAAGCTCGCTCGACAAGGGTCGCGGCTATGTGTCGACAGTCCTTGTGTCGAACGGTACGCTGAAGGTTGGTGATAACATCATCGCCGGTACTGCGTGGGGACGCATCAAGGCTATGTTCAACGAGCGTAACCAGCGCATCCTGGAGGCTAAGCCCGCCGAGCCGTGCATCATCCTCGGCTTGAACGGAGCCCCGACTGCCGGCGACACATTCCACGTGCTCGAGACCGAACAGGAGGCTCGTGAGATTGCCAACAAGCGTCTGCAGCTGCAGCGCGAACAAGGTCTGCGCACGCAGAAGAAGTTCACGCTCGACGACATCTCGCACCGCATCGCTCTGGGTGAGTTCCATGAGCTGAACATCATCGTGAAGGGTGATACAGACGGTAGTATCGAGGCCCTCTCCGACTCGTTCATCAAGCTCTCCACAGAGAAGGTACAAGTGAACGTCATCGCAAAGGCTGTCGGTCAGATTTCTGAAAACGACGTCATGCTCGCCTCGGCTTCCGATGCCATCATCGTGGGCTTCCAGGTGCGTCCGTCGGCCGATGCCCGTAAGGCTGCCGACCGCGAAGGTGTTGAAATCAATACCTATAGCATCATCTACGACGCTATCGACGATATCAAGTCGACGATGGTGGGTATGCTCGACAAGGTCATCAAGGAACAGGTGACCGGTCAGGTAGAGGTGAAGCAGGTGTTCCACATTTCGAAGGTGGGTACCGTTGCCGGTGGTCTCGTCACCGAAGGCAAGGTGCACAACAAGGACAAGGCCCGCGTGGTGCGCGACGGTATCGTCATCCATACCGCTCCCATCGATGCGCTGAAGCGCTACAAGGACGATGTGAAGGAAGTGGCCTCGGGCTTCGAGTGCGGACTTTCGCTCGTCAACTTCAACGATATTCAGGAAGGCGACATCATCGAGACCTTCACCGAGATTGAGATTGAACAGAAACTGTAAACAATGCGCAACCGCAAGTTCAAATCCTTTTCACGAAGGCTTTCAAGGAGGTTGGTGCTCACACTACTCATCGTGATGAGCATCGCCTCCTTTTTGGTTTTCATCATTGGCGGCGCCTTCATCGTTGAAAACGAGCAGCAACGCCACGGGGCCATGCTCGAAACCGTTTCAGCCTACATCAGCCTTGTCACTTCCAACATCAGTGCCAACGCGCACGACCTCGTCCCTCTGGTAGAGGAACGCCTCGACCGCCCCGACCAGCTGCCCATGCTGCTGGAGCGCGCCCTGAAGCAGGATTCGCTCATCCGCAGCTGCGGCATCAGTTTCGTCGAGAACTACTATCCGCAGAAGGGACGCTGCTACGTGCCCTATGCCATTCGGCACGACAGCACCCACATAGAGATCGTCAGCCATGCCGACAGCCTGGAGAACTACCTGCAGGAAGAATGGTTCCTGCAGGCGCTGCAGACAGAGGATGGCTTCTGGTCGGAGCCGTTCTTCGAGTACAACGACACGGCGCAGCAGCCGCTGGTGGCCTATGTGCAGCCCATTCGCAACAAGCAAGGGCGAACGGTGGCCGTGCTGGGAATCGACGTATCAATCAGTTGGCTGCAAAAGAAGATGGAAGAGGTCGACGAGGAAATCTACATCCAAGAGTGGACCTCTACTGGCGACCCCAAGCATCGCGATAAGAATGATTTAGACCTCGTGCCCTACAGTTTCCTCATCTCCCAGAGAGGCACCTTCATCGTCCATCCCGACAAGCAGCGCATCATCAAGGACAACTTCCAGAGCGTGGTGAAGGCTTCTGCCGACACGGCTGCCGTGGCCGCACTGGGCCGAAACATGATGGCTGGCAAGAGGAGCCATGGCATGGATGTCGATGAGGAAACAACCAACCTCGACATTGAAGGCCGCGACTCCTACGTCTTCTACACACCCGTCTGGCCCATAGGGTGGTCGGTGGGACTGGTCGTGCCCAATTTGGTCATTGACCTCATAGCCTACGTCGTGGGTGGCATGCTGGTGTTCCTCATCCTGCTGGCCGTGCTGCTGGTGTGGCTGGTCAGCTCGCACTCCATCCGTCGGGCCACCAAGCCCCTGAAGCAGTTGGCTGTGTCGGCCGACGAGGTGGCGAAAGGAAACTTCGACACGGTGTTGCCGGAGGTTAAGCACAATGACGAGATTCGCCTGCTGCGCGACTCCTTCGAGGACATGCAGCATTCGCTGACGAAATACATGGAAGACCTGAAGGCGACGACAGCCTCGAAGGCAGCCATAGAAAACGAACTGACCATCGCCCACAACATCCAGATGGCGATGCTGCCGAAGATATTCCCACCCTACCCTAACCGCAACGACATCGATATCTACGGCATGCTTACACCAGCCAAGGCCGTTGGCGGCGACTTGTTTGACTTCTACATCCGCGACGAAAAGCTGTTCTTCTGCATCGGCGACGTGTCAGGAAAAGGTGTTCCGGCATCGTTGGTGATGGCGGTCACGCGTTCTCTCTTCCGCAATGTTTCATCTCATTCTTCTGAACCCGGCCAGATAGCCACGGCTCTGAATAAGGCGTTGAGCGAGGGAAATGAGACCAATATGTTCGTCACGTTCTTTGTTGGTGTGTTGAACCTGGCCGATGGCAATCTGCTGTATTGTAATGCCGGCCATGAGGCACCGCTACTCGTGGGTAAGGGCATC
>JAFPZD010000189.1 GCA_017417465.1 Prevotella sp.
CGTGATGTGCATGCATGGACCTATGGCCTTCCAGATAGCCGGTCAGCAGGAGCCAGCCACCAGCATCACCCGCGACATTCTCTTTGGAAATATCCCCCAATACCAGATATCCGGTAACACCTACAACCGCCCTGGTCATGCTGAAGGCATCCTTTTTGGTGGTAATCTCTCGTGCTATTCTACCATTTCGGGCACTAAGTTCCAGTTGCCGCCCAAGCAAGATGTCATCCTCTTCATCGAGGAAGTGGAAGAATCGCTGCACACCATTGACCGCCTGTTCTATATGCTCAGACTGCAACACAATTTCGAGCGCGTGAAAGGCATTATCCTCGGCAATTTCTCCTCCATCAAGTACGACCTGCAGTTTGGCAGTGTGGAGCAGATGCTGATAGCCCACCTCCACGATTTCGACATCCCTGTCTGCTGTGGTTTCCCCGTGGGCAGCAACAGCTGCCTGCCGTTGATAGAAGGCGCCCCCTGCGCTCTTGACGTGACTATGGATAAGGCCGTCCTGACCTTCAACATCGCCGGCCAGCAGATTCCCTGTCCCATCAGCTCCGAACAACCCAAGTTGATGCGATAGCTATTAAATACGGGCTTTTTCCTAAATGATGGCTTTTTCATTCAATTCTTTGGCTGTTCGCAGAAAAAGGTGTAACTTTGCAGGCGAATAAATTTCAATCAATAAGACAATGAAGACAAGATTTAAGAAGAATGCCAAGATATTCGATATTGTCATCACTGCCGTGGCGGGCATGGTGTCGGTGGGCGTGATGCTTTATGGCGTGGGCCATTTCGGATTGCAGGAGGCGTGGCCCGAACTGGTGCTTAACGTGTTCTACATAGCCTGTCTGGTGATGATAGGAATGTACTTTTTCAATCGGATGGACACCCAGCGGTTCAACTACTGGTGTTCCATCTCCGTGGGCGCGACGGTGCTGCTGCGCGACATCCTCTTTGCGCCGCCCTTGGCCTATTACGCCCTGCATCTGTCCTGCCTCACGCTATCGGTGCTGCTGCTCTGCATGCTCACCTTCTTCTATGCGCGAAAGAACTGGCAGAGCTACACCAAGCGCAACCTGTGGGCCATCTGCGTCATCGACATGATTATTGCCGCCCTCTACAACTACGACATCTATCTCGAGCCCATCAACGAATATACCAACTATATGCTGACGGAGATATGGATCCGTCCCACCATCACCTACGGCCTCGTGGCCTGTTTCGTGACAGAGACAGAAAAAGCAAGATGAATGTACTATCTCTCAGAAGGACCTGCCCCTGGCCGTGCAGTATCCCGGCATTCCGCAGGAGTGATAGTTAGTTGGTCTTGAAGTCGTAGTGCAGGGCGGCGAGGTCCTGATTAGCCTTCTCTATCTTTGCGCGGAGGCCGTCCTTGTAGTTCCAGAGGCGGTCGGCAATGGCTTCATCGCTTAGTGCCAGCATCTGGACAGCCAGGATAGCGGCATTCTGCGCGGCATTGACGCCGACGGTAGCTACGGGGATGCCCGGGGGCATCTGGATGATAGAGAGCATGGCGTCGAGGCCGTCGAGCATGCCCTTGATGGGTACACCGATGACGGGTAGGGTGGTGTTGGCGGCGATGACGCCAGGCAGAGCGGCAGCCATGCCGGCAGCAGCGATGATGACCTTGATTCCGCGCGGCTCGGCATCTTGGGCGAAGTCTTCTACCTCGCTAGGTGTGCGGTGTGCCGAGAGGGCATTGACTTCAAAGGGTATTTGTAACTGGTCGAGCAGCTGACAAGCTTTCTCCATGACGGGCAGGTCGCTCGTGCTGCCCATGATAATGCTAACTAATGGGGTCATTGTTGTTTATTTTATGAGAATTGATGGGAATTATGGGAATAATGGGCATTATAGGAAGAAGATGGAGAGGGCGGCGCAGACGAAGCCTATCCAGAAGCCGCCTACGACCTGACCGAGGGTGTGCTGGCGCAGAATCATACGACTGGTGCCCAGCATGCCACCGACGATGAAGATGAGACACATCCACCAAACGGGGTTGAAGTTGAGGTACTCGGCAAAGGCGAAGAGTGCTCCTCCCATGCCGCCGATGGCTGCGGTGTGTTCGGAGATTTTCCACCATACGTTGATGAGTGCGCAGACGATTTGCACTACGAGGGCTGCCACCACGATA
>JAFPZD010000190.1 GCA_017417465.1 Prevotella sp.
ATCATGCTGTCGGCCTGGGTTGGGAAACCCACGTAGGCAATGCTGTCGATGGTGTAGAGACGCCCGGGACGGACGGTATACTGTATCTTGGCCTCTTTGGGATTTTTCTGGGTGACGACCTGATAGCTGACGTGACCGTTGAAGTAGCCGTGGTTGCGCAGCACGTTCTCGGCGACACTGGCACGCAGGGTGGGGTTGACCCACGACATGAGGACAGGCTGCTTGCCAAACGACTTGGTCATCCACTTGGCAAAGCCTGACGGCTTGTCGGCATATTTGTTCCAGATGCTGACGCCCAGCGAGAATGGCATGCGATGGTAGCTGCTGCCGAAGAGCGAGCCGTTGGGTGCCGTGGCGAGGGCTGCCTCTACCTCTTCCTGTGTGGCGATGAGGTTGTCGCATGGCTCGGCATCCTCAAAGACGATGGGCTTCAGTCCGGTGAAGAGCTGCTCGCCCTCGGGAATGTCCTTAGTCATGGAGCAGGCTGCCAAGAGGAGGCAGGCGGCGAGGAGGAGCCCGAGGTGGAGCCCGATGCTGACGCATCGGGAGTGGGGGAAGTGGCTATTTCGTGTCATGGCGGTCGGTGTTTAGGGAGTCAGTGGGAGCCACGCGGATGGTGTCAGCGGGAACCACGCGGCTAGGCATGGTGCCAGCAGCACGTGACGGCATGGTGGGTTTGGGATCTTTGAATCGGAAGATGTCGGTGAAGTGCTGGAGCCTACGGCGCCAGATGAAGCCGCCGCCATACTTCTGCGTATAGCCGTCGAGCCAGTCGTAGCTGTTGTTGTCGAAGAAGAGGTTGAGGTACTTGTTGGCCGTGTCGTCGAGACGATACTCCATAGAGACGTTCTCGAAGAACGACCTGTTGCGGTTGCCCGGCATTTCGGCACCCGACGTGACCTTACCACCCACGGCGACCTTCAGGCGGTTGTTGAGGAATCGCTTGGCAAACTTGAAGGAGTAGTCGGTGTGGGTTTTTCCTGTGGCGTCTGTCGTGTTGTCCATGCCGAACGAGAGGTCAACGGTGCGCAGAGCATTACCCGTCAGGTTGCTGATTTCCGAGCTGAGGAACGAGCTGAGGGCGTTGTTCATGGAGAACGAGCCGGTATTGCCATCAGCGAGATACATGCCCGTCGTCAGCATGGTGACGGCCAGCTTGCCACGCTGTTCGACACCCATAGCCTGCAGCTCGCTATGCAGCTGCATGTCCTCGGGGGCATCGAGGGTAAACTGCAGACCCATGTTGTTGAGCGTCTGGGTTATCTTTACGCCGCAGTCGAAGTCTACGCTGCGTCCAACGCCATTGCTGCCTGTCACGCTGGCCTTCATGCGCTCGGTGGCACTGATGTTGAGCGTGGGATTCATGGGTTCGCCGGTAAACTCCACATACGAGCCGTCCTGGATGGTGAAGGTCTTCAGCGGAATGATGGGCAGGGCATATTTCATCTCACCGTTCGACAGTGTGTAGCGTCCTGTCAGCTGCAGGTTGTCGGCAGGGCTGTAAAGCATACGCAGTGTGCCGCCACCCATCAGGTCGATGTAGTTGGAGTGGTCGGCATTGAGGTAGGCCATGACGTGGGCGCCATTGGAGATGTCTACCGTCATATCCATGCGGAAACCGTTGAGCGACGGACGTGTCACCACCGTCTGGGTGGTGTCGGCAAAGTCGGTGAACTTGACGAGACTGTTCAGCTGATTATCGGTGGTCAGCGGGGTGTCGCGCAGGATGTAGCCGACGTCTGTTGTTCCCAGCACGCTGAGGCGACCACGCATGTTCAAGTCGTCGAGGGCACCCTTCAGGGTGGCGAAGATGTCGACGAAGGCCTTGCCGTAGGCCACGCTCTTGGCATGCTCCTTGGCACCCACCAGTTGGAAGTTCTTGGCCCTCATGCGGAGGTTCACCATGATTTTGTCCATGTTGCTGAAGTCCACATTACCCTG
>JAFPZD010000191.1 GCA_017417465.1 Prevotella sp.
GACTTCCCACTACTGTAGTAGTCACTTAACACTTGAAGCTTGAAATTGTCATCATGCTTCATTTGATCATCATTTGTCATAACTCGTTACTTTAGTTATGGCGAAAACAGTGTCAAGCGATTTCCGTATAAGACAAAATGCGCAGGCAGTCTGCAGCAGTCCAGGCACCTTGTCTACCATCGTAGCCACCAGGCACTGGGTATCTATGATGAAAAAGCAGCAAAAAAGTAGTGAAATTCCCCAATTTTGGATATTTTGATATCACAATATCACCATTAACATCACACCTAATATCACACATACAGGTCAGGAAATCAGCTGGTTATAAAAATGGTGATATTAGTGATATTAGTTTTTAAAAACTATAGATGTGCAGGCCGTTTCTCCAAGCCTCCTATCAATGGCATCAACGACAAGCCTTTGTAGACGGGTATGAGAAGATGCTATTTATAAGTTTAGCGGACACCAATATTTATAGATACTGAGACTGAAAGCCGAAATCATTTTTCATTCTCCACGACGGGGCCGATGGGCCCCTTGGGGGGCCCGCCCCGCCGCCGAGAATGAAAAATGATTTCGGCGTGCGAGGCGAGGTTGCGTTGGGAAAGGATGCGCTCAGTTCTATCGCACAGGGCGCACCGTAAACCCGTAGTAGCGGTAGTCGTCGTAGTACGAGTACGCGCGGCTCGAATCGAAGCCGAGGAAGTACCCGAGGTTCTCGTCGAGAGGCGTCGACGACCAGTAGTAGCCGTACGAGCCAGCGCGGCGGAGCTCTCCGCCCCAGCGGTAGCCAGCGGCGGGAAGGAAGATAGTCTTACCATTAATCTTGCTGGTGAACTTTCGCCCAAGGATGCCATTTTCTGTAGTCCACTCGTGATTACAGTTATTCACCAACTCCTTTATCTGATCCAGTGTTGGCATGTGCCAAAACTTTCCCCATTGGGCCGTCGCGGCATCATATTCTGTACCTGCAATATCGGTACCAATGTCATGACAGGTTTCCCGACTACCATCGCAATGGGTATAAGTATCCCAGCTGTAGGTGTCTTTCGGCTCCGTCTCGCCCCATGCAAAGTAGTCGCCGTAGTCTTCAGGCGAGGAGGCGCCAATGTTCATGTTGGCCCACTTAGTGCCTGACGGCAGACCCAAGTCAACAGCCTCAACGTTATCAGGCGTATGCTTGCCAGGAAGAACGGGACGCACCGTGTAACCGCGGTAGCGGAAATTGCTACGCCAGTATGCATTCCCAGAATTGAAATACAGGCTGGTTGCAAAGTTCGTGTTGCTCCCGTTGAGCGTAGACGACCAGAAATAACCACATTTGCCAACGTCATTGAGTACACCGTTTACACTGAGGCCTGCTGCGGGCAGGAAGATGACGTTGCCGTTGACCTTGCTCGTGAACTTACCGCCACTGACATTTCCTACTGTAATCCATTCAAAAGTGGTATTATCGTTCAATTCCTGAAAATCCTCTTCGGTAGGCATATACCATTCGCCACCCCAGTTGGCATGGGCCGCGTCATCTTCCGGAAGGAGTTCTGTCAGCGCGTCACCAATGAACTCATAGTCCAAGATGTCCCAGTTGAACTGATACCAGCAAGCGTTGGTATTTCCATTAGCAATTTGATATTTGGTGATATACAACGGAGATGCCTGCCCTGGCGTCATCCACTTATAGCTAGCCCAGTCGAACGAGCGCCCGTCGGAGGCGTCACCAGTGTAGCCGGTTGTTTCACCCCATGCAAAGTAGAGGCCGTTCTCCTGTAGCGACGTGGCACCGACATTCATGTTAGCCCACAGCGTTCCACTGGGCAGGCCGAGGTCGACAGCCTTTACGCCGGCAGGAGGCGCGGGAGCCGTAACCGTAACGCTGATTGTCACGTTCTGCCCGCTCTTTGAGTCGCTGACAGAGACACTGGCCGTGCCTACGCCTGTTGCCTTTATGTTGACACACTTGCCCTTTTCCTGCGTTGTCACGCTGGTCCAATCCGAAATGTCAGCCGTCACCACATTCGCATTGCTGCTCGTTGCGGTGTAGCTGCCACTACCCGAAATGATGTTGACACTTGTGAGTTGACCAACCTTGAGGCTGATAGGCGCTGTGCTCTCTAACGCCAAATCAGCATACACTACTATTCCGGCCATTATATTCGTGATGGCCACGATGTCGCCGATACCCACCGAGCCGTCGCCGTTCACGTCGGCACGACTCTTCGTAGCAGCGTCGGTCGTAATACCTGCCATGACATTTGTCACAGCCACAATGTCGCCAATACCCACTGAGCCGTCGGCATTGACATCGCCCACAACAGGATTAACCACCTCTATCTTCTTATTGCCATAGTAAATCCCATCCACCTCAAAGTCGTGGGCATAAAGGGACTGTCCCGCCATGAGGGCAAAAAGGAGGAGGAGGAGGGAATAACGGTTGTGAACGGACTGCCGCAACACTCCCGTTGCGAACTGCCTGATTGTTTTTGTCACTTTGATGTTCATATCGTTTTGTGTTATGGGTTTAGGCTTTGTTTGTTTCGGTAAAAACCTTTCTCCGTAGAAGGTTTTCCTTTCAGCTTGCAAAGATAATGAATAATTTTGAGACAGCCAAACTTTGGGTGTGAAAAGTGAAAAGAGACGGGTGAATCGATGAAAAAGGAGGGATAAAACAGGGAAGAAGCGAAGGGAGAAGCAGGGTTTGACGGTGATATTACAGTTATACAAAGGTAGTGCAGCGACTGCCGTAAGCAATTGATAATCAATAGTAATAGTTTTTGAGGCAGTGTTATACGGTTATACATTTCACATTTGTTGCCGCTCATCGGGCGATTCTTAGTAACTTTGCACCAGAAAAACAAGTAAGTTGTCATGATGAAACATCGTATCATCACACTGGTGGCACTGGCCGCCACGCTGCACATAGACGCCGCCATTGAGAGCGGAAAGACCTATCGTATTGAGCCTGCCGAAGTGCAGGGCAAGTCGCTGTTCGTGGGCAACGCCTCAGAAGCCGACGAGGCCCCTGTGGTGATCTGGACAGAGACCGACGTGCCTGCCCAACAGTGGCGAGCAGAGGTTGCCGACGACGGCACTGTCACCCTGCGCAACCTCTTCACCGGCAAGTATCTCGACGCCCCGAAGATGCGCTTGGTGCAGAGTGCAGCACCTGCGTCGTGGACACTTGAGGCGACCAACGAGGAGGCCAACGAATACAAGATGAAGCAGGAACGCTACCTGCGCACCACCAACACCAACGACGGCTGGCAGCCAGTGATGAGCGCCACCTCGAACCTGTCGTGGCGCTTTGTGGAAGTCAGGCCACAGGCAACCTTCGACACAGCAGCCCGCCAGCGCATGATTGATGGCTACCTGGCGCAATACAAGCAAGAGCGGGTGCGCAACTACTGCACGTTCATGGATGGCGGCTGGGGCGAGGCTGAGATTCTTGAGGCCCTGCTCGACTGCTACGAGGCGACAGGCGACGCTGAGCTCCTGAACGTCTTCGAACAGTGCTACGGCTACCTGCGCTACAGCGTTGGCACCGTCTGGACAGGCGGTGCGGCCAGCAGCAGCTACCACTGGTTCGGCTACGACTTCAACGATGACGTGATGTGGCTCATCATCGCTGCCGCCCGTGCCTACCACCTCACTGGCAACCAGCGTTACCTGACCGATGCCCGTAACAACTTCGACCGCATCTGGCGGCGTGCCTATCTAGGCTATGTCGGGCTGCTGCGATGGGCTGAGAGTAGTGGCGACCGCAATGGCGCCAACTCCTGTGTCAACGGACCTGCCGAGGTGGCTGCCTGCTACATTGCAGCAGGACTGAACGACGAGAGCTACTACGAGAAAGCCCGTGAGCTGTATGCCAACCAGCGGAAGTACCTCTATGAGCCAGCTACGGGACATGTGTACGACAGCGTCGTCTTCAACCCCGACGACTTGAGCATCACCAGTAGTAACCCATGGGCCTCGACCTACAACCAGGGCACGATGCTCGGTGCCGCCACACTGCTCTACCGCCACTATGGCGAGGCGCAGTATAAGGACGATGCCGACCGCATCATCGCCTTTGCCAAAAAGGAGCTGTGCAACGAGCACGGCATTGTCAGCGTCTGCCAGAATGCCGATGGCGACTTCCAGGGCTTCAAGGGTATCCTGATGCGCTATGCCGGACTCTACGCACGTGAGTTTAACGATGACGACTACGGCGCATGGGTGCTGGCCAACGGCTGGCACGCCTATAACAACATGAACTCGCGCTCGTTCGGACACTCGGCATGGCTGACAAAGGCCGACGAGAGCCTGCTCTACAACAACGTCGACTATAGCCTGCCGGGCTCTGCCTTTGGCGCTTCAACGGCTCTGACGGCTGCCTGTGGCTATCCGCTACCCGAGGGCGACCAGTCGGACATCGAAGAGATTTACGATTCACCGATTTACGATTTACGATTTGACAATTCCGTCTACGACCTCCAGGGCCGCAAGGTAAATGGTCAAATGGTAAAAGAGTCAAACGGTCAGATGAAGAAGGGCATCTATATCTGGAAAGGAAAAAAGGTAATAAAGTAAAAACATAAAGCATCATGAGAACAAACCTAAGACAAATGGCCTTATCGGCACTGCTGTTGTCCGCATTCTGCACAGAGGCAACGGCCGTCAATCTGCAGTTCACCCTTCGTCTGAAACAGCCCGGCAATTCATCCGTAGCCTATCAGCTACGCCAGGATGGCAACCAGCTGGTGGCCAACAAGCCGCTGCCACTCACCATCGCCTGCACCGCAACGACTGAGGGCGACAACCAGCGCCTGACAGTGACGCTCACCGCCAAGGAGCGCACCTACTTCAATGTGGGTGCGACACTGCCCACCACATTCGTCACCGACGACTGTGACTTCTATCTGCCTGGCTTCTGGTATCACAAGAACCTGCGCTCACCATCATCGGCACCGTCGTTCCACACCTCGAAGAGCTGGAACTTCCGCGAGGATCGTCTGTCGTCACCCTTAACAGGTGTCTACGACAACACGTCGCATACGGCCATGACCGTGCTGCGCCAGTTTGACCCTTCACACGCCAAAGCACAAGTCACGAACCTGAAGGATGCCCTCACCACCCATCTTGAGGGCGAGGTCATCCTGGGAGGCGAGAGCTCCATCGGCTATCTCGGCTTCGACAACGAGGACGGACGTGCCAAGCTGACCTTCGGCTACCCCTACGTCGAGACGCCACGCCGCTACATCCGTAAGCTGACGCTCACCGCCCCCATCACCACCTTTGCCCGCCTCGACAAGGGCGAGCGCATCACCCTCAGCTGGCTCATCCGCGAAAGTAAGACCGACGACTTCGGACAGTTCGTTGCCAAGACCTGGGAATACTGCATGGACGAGATGAATCCCCAGCCGCTGACACCGCTCTTCACCCCCAATGAGGCAAAGGCACAGCTGGCCAACTACTTCCGTAAGTCGTACGTCAACGACTACCCCCTGAAATACCACTCAGGCCACACCCTGCGCTGCGACGACTGCAAGCCCTACCCTGCTGCACAGCTTGGCTTCTGCGGACGCGTGCTGCTCAACGGCTTCAACTCCTTGGAGCATGGTGAGCTGACCGGCGAACAGCTGCTGATTGACATGGGACAGGCCATCTTCGACAGCTACCTGCGTGAGGGTTTCACCGAGGGCGGCTACTTCAAGGACGAGGTACGCTACCACGAGCCTATACCCGCCGACAAGGACGTCGTACACAGCATCCGCCAGCAGTCAGAGGCTGTCTATGCCGTGTTCCACTACCTGAAGTACGAGAAGCAGCACGGTCGCCAGCACAAAGACTGGGAACTGAAGGTGCGCACGCTTCTCAACCGGATGCTGCTGCTCCAGAAGGACGATGGCCACTTCCCCCGCAAGTATCGTGACGACCACAGCGACGTCGACCCCTCTGGTGGCTCCACGCCCAGTGCCACCTCGACGCTTGTCATGGGCTACAAGTACTTCGGCGACAAGCGCTACCTGCAGGCTGCCAAGCGCAGCGTCGACTACCTCGAGGAGAACATCATCCGCAAGAGCGACTACTTCTCGAGCACCCTCGATGCCAACTGCGAGGACAAGGAGGCTGCCATCAGCGCCGTCACCGCCACCTACTATCTGGCTATGGTAACCAAGAAGTCCGAACGCCAGCACTACATCGACCTCTGCCGTCAGGCTACCTACTTCGCACTCTCGTGGTACTACCTGTGGGACGTGCCTTTCGCCCAGGGACAGATGCTCGGCGAGCTGGACTTCAAGAGCCGTGGCTGGGGAAATGTCTCGGTAGAGAACAACCACATCGACGTCTTCGTCTTCGAGCTGCCTCACATCGTACGCTGGCTCGCCACACAGACCGGCGAACAGCGCTTCCAGCAGATCTGCGACGTCATCGACTCATCGCTCTGCCAGCTGCTACCCACGCCTGAGCGTCTCTGCGGCATCGGTGTGGCAGGCTTCAACCCCGAGGTCGTCCAGCACACCAACTGGGACTACGGTCGCAATGGCAAGGGATTCTACAACGACATCTTCGCCCCCGCATGGACCACGGCCTCACTGTGGGAGCTCTATTCGCCAACGCGCACGTCTGACTTCCTAAAATAAGCGGCATATTTCCGTTATACACCAGTATCAACAGACAGTTTACAAACGGCTGATAATCAGACTGACAGACATCAAACGACGAACAATCCCCGTAATACAAACAACATTCTCTGCCCCTGTCCAAGGAATTTGCCGTAACTTTGCACCCAGGTTTCGAACCATAACCAAAACTATAGTAATATGACAAAAAAACAATTATCCGATTTCTTCCGGCGCTGGCTGTGCGGGAGTCTTGTTGTGACTTGCACCACAACGATGCTCACCCTGCCCTGCCTGCAGCCGCCGGTCACTGCTGCCATTCAACAGGCAGCAAAAGAGACACAGGTGACGGGTCTGGTCACCGACCATGAGAAACAGCCGCTCATCGGTGTCACCGTCACCGTGGTAGGCACTGAGACACGTGCCATCACCGACGTCGACGGTATGTTCAAGATCATGGCTCCCACGAAGAGCACCACCGAACTTGAGTTCTCGTACATGGGATTTAAGAAAAAAGTGGTACGCGTGAACGGCGCCAAGTTGCTCAACGTACAGATGGACGAGGACACCAACGAGTTCCAAGAGGTCATCGTCACGGGTTATAGCTCGCAGAAGAAAGCCTCGATCATTGGTTCTATTGAGACCATCCAGCCCGCCGAACTGCAGTTCGGTACTACGCGTACATTATCTAATAACCTGGCTGGTAAGCTCTCGGGCGTCATCGGTATCCAGCGCTCAGGTGAGCCTGGCTACGACGACTCCAACTTCTGGATTCGCGGTATCTCGACCTTCTCGGGCAGCAACAAGCCCCTCATCCTTATCGATGGTGTGGAGCGCGACCTCGACAACGTCGACGTAGCCGAAATCGAGTCGTTCTCGGTGCTGAAGGATGCTTCGGCCTCAGCCATGTACGGTGTGCGTGGTGCTAACGGTGTCATCGTCATCACCACCAAGCGTGGTAAGATTGGTGCACCCCAGGTGCGCTTCCACGTCGAGCACTCCATCAACGAGCCGACGCAGCTGCCTGAGTTCCTCAACGCCCCCGACTACATGACGCTGCTCAACGAGCTGGCACTGCAGGACGGCACGGCACAGCCCTTCACCCAGCAGCAGATCGACCGCACACGCTCTGGCTACGACCCCGACCTCTACCCCAACGTGAACTGGGTCGATGCCATCACCAAGGACTATGCCTACACCACCCGTGGCAACCTTGACATCAGCGGTGGTTCCGACTTCCTGCGCTACTCCATCGTGGCCAGCTACTTCAAGGAGGGCGGCATCCTGGAGCAGGACAAGAACCTCATCGTCGACAACGCCACGAACAACCAGCAGTTCAACCTGCGCACCAACATCGACATGGACGTGACGAAGACCACGCTCCTCCGTGTAAACATTGGTGGTTACCTGAACCGCTTCAAGAAGCAGCGCTGTAACACCGACGATGCTTTCGGACAGGCATTCCGCACACTGCCCTTCGTACACCCCGCACGCTATAGCGACGGCGCTATTCCTAAGATTTCTAACCGTGCCAACCCCTGGCAGACGGTCACCCAGCAGGGCTACGACTTCTCTACGTCCTCAAAGATCCAGACGCTCTTCAGCGTCGAGCAGGACCTGAAGGCCCTGACACCCGGACTGAAGGCTAAGGCGCTGTTCAGCTTCGACCGCTGGAACCGCTCACGCCGTAGCCGCACAGCCAACCCTGGCACCGTCTTCCCTGCTACGGGTCGCGACGAGGAGGGCAACCTCATCTACGCTCAGTTTGAGACGGGCGACGAGTCAATGGGCTCGGAGCAGGGTCTTGAATATGGCAACTCACGCGTCTACCTCGAGGCCGACCTGATGTACAACCGCCGCTTCGGCAAGGCCGACATCGACGCCCTGTTCCTCTACAACCAGCAGGCCTACGACGATGGCAGTATCCAGGACTACCGTAAGCAGGGTATCGCCGGCCGACTCTCAGCCACCTACGACGACCGCTATGTCGCTGAGTTCAACTTCGGTTACAACGGCTCTGAGAACTTCGCCAAGGGTAAGCGCTTCGGCTTCTTCCCCTCGTTCGCCATCGGTTGGCTGCTCAGTGAGGAGCCGTTCATGGCTTCGATGAAGAAGACTTTCAATAAGATTAAGTTCCGCGCCTCTATTGGTCAGGCTGGTGACGACAACATCGGTGGACGCCGCTTTGCCTACCTCGGCACGCTCTACACCGACCAGGAGGGCTACACCTGGGGCACCACCGGTCAGCGCTCTTACAGTGGTATCACTGAGGGTGACATCGGCGTGAGCAACCTGACATGGGAGACCGTGACAAAGAAGAACCTCGGCTTCGAGCTGGGTCTGTGGAACATGCTCGACTTCAACTTCGACATCTTCCAGGAGAAACGTAAGGACATCTTCATGCAGCGCTCCATCGTCCCCACACAGAGTGGTTTCGTACAGGCGCCCTGGGCTAACTTCGGACAGGTGACCAACAAGGGCGTCGAGATGACCCTCAACTTCCACAAGCAGTGGAACAAGGACTGGTTCACATCGGCCTACGGCAACTTCACCTACGCCAAGAACCGCGTCGACGAGAAGGACGAGCCTGAAGTGCTGAAGGGCACACACCGCTCACAGACAGGCCGCTCGATGAACGAGCTGTGGGGCCTGGTGGCCGAGCGCCTCTTCATGCCCGACGACTTCAATGCCGACGGCACACTCAAGGCTGGCATCCCCTCGCAGGAGGGTGTGGGCGCCGTGACGCTCCATCCTGGTGACATCAAGTATATCGATGTCAATGGCGATGGTGCCATCACTGAGCAGGACGAGGGCTACATCGGTGGCACTGAGGACCCGCGCATCGTCTATGGCTTCGGCGGTGTCGTAAGCTACAAGAACGTCGACTTCAACTTCTTCTTCCAGGGTTCAGGCGACCTCTACCGCGTCATCGGCCAGCAGCCTTACTTCCTCCCGGGCGGTGGCACCACCACCGAGGGTAACGCCTACGCTACTAACATCGACGACCGCTGGACTGACAGCAACCAGGATCCCTACGCCTTCTGGCCACGCCTGTCATACGGTCCCAACGTGAACAACTACCGCCGCTCCACATGGTGGAAGAAGGACATGAGCTTCCTGCGCTGTAAGACCATCGAGGTGGGCTACACCTTCCCCAAGTCGTGGTTCGAAGCCTTCTACGTGAAGAGCTGCCGCGTCTTCGTCAGTGGTAACAACCTGTTCTGCCTCACCTCATTCAAGATGTGGGATCCCGAGCTGGGCACCAACGACGGTCTGAAGTACCCGATGAACCGCTCCATCATGTTCGGTATCGATGTCAACTTCTAACCTTTGATCTGAGAGTTGAGAATTGAGTATTGAGATTTTAATTATAGATACAATTATGAAAATCAACAACATAAAACATATCATCGCCGCAGGTTCCGTATGCTGCTGTATCGCAGCAGCCACCCCGCTGCTCTCATCCTGCTCTGACTACCTTGACAAGGAGCCCGACACCGAGCTGACGACTGAGATGGTATTCGAGAACCGCGACAAGGTCTACTCGTGGCTCGGCTACGTCTACAACATCATCCACAACCCCGACAAGTGGGCACTGACTGCCGATGGCTACGAGGTGTTCGCCGACGACATCACAGCCTCTGTGCGCTGGCAGCAGTGGGACTGGGGCGGCGTCATCCCCAAGATCCACGGCCAGTGGACCATCAACTCCACCTGGGGCGGTAACCTGTGGCACATGATGCCGCGCTACATCCGCCACGGCTACATCTTTAATAATATGGTGAAGGCCATGCCCGACCATGACCTGCCACAGTCGGAAATCGACAACATGAAGAACGAGATCAAGTTCCTCACGGCTTACGGCTGGTGGCAGATGGCCGAGAACTACGGCGGCATCCCCTTCAAGCCCGACTATATCGCGCCGACCGACTTCACGCTATCTGAACTGATGGTCGGACAGTCGAAGTTCGACGATGTCGTCGACTACTGCGACAAGCAGATGTACGACGCCGCCATGGCTCTGCCCGCTGTCTACGACGACCCGTCGAAGTATGGCCGCATCAACCGCGTCATGGCACTCACCGTCCGCTCGCGCATGCTGCTCTTTGCTGCCAGCCCTCTGGTCAACGGCAACCCCTGGTACACCAACTACGTGAACGACAAGGGCGAGCAGATCTTCAACCCCACCTACGACCACAACAAGTGGATCAAGGCTGCCGAGGCTTGCAAGCTCGTCATCGACGAGGCTGAGCGTGCCGGCTACGCCCTCTATACTGAGGCTGGCCCCAATGGCAACATCGACCCCTTCATGTCAACCTACAACGTGCACATCAAGCGCTGGAGCGAGGGTAACCACGAGATCACCTTCCCCGTCACGAAGGGCAACTCCTATCGCGACACGTACCTTCGCACGACGTCTGTACGCGAGTATGGTGGTGGTAACGGCCTGGGTGTCTACCAGGGTCTGGTCGACGCTTTTTTCACCAAGAATGGTCTGCCCATCGACGATCCTAACTCGGGCTATGTCGAGGAGGGCTTCTCCACGGTCGTCGAGAATCGCGCAGACGTCACCTCATGGGAGTATGGCACGGGTAACCCCGGCGAAGTGACCGCCCGCGGCACTTACAACATGTACTGCAACCGCGAGCCGCGCTTCTACAATGCTGTCTCCTTCCATGGTGCATGGCTTGCTGTCGGCAACCGTAAGTTCAACTTCTTCATGAACGGCCGTGACAATGTGCAGACGTCGTCACCCCACGATGCTCCGCAGAACGGCTATCTGGCACGCAAGAGCCTGAACGTGATGGACAACTACCTCACTGGTGCCATCACCGACCGCCAGGGCTTCACCTACCGTCTGGCATTCACCTATCTGGACTATGCCGAGGCTGTCAACGAGGCTTATAACGACGCCTCACACCGCAGCGATGCCTTGAAGTATCTGAACCGTATTCGTGAGCGTGCCGGCGTACGCCAGTACACCTTCGATGCTGTCGGCGTCGACGATCCTGACTTCATCCAGGTGCAGAACACGCAGGAGGATGTTCGACGCATCATCCGTATGGAGCGCCGTGTGGAGCTCTGCTGCGAGAACAACCGCTGGTACGACATCCGCCGCTGGATGCAGGCTGAGAGCCTGCCTGAGATGTGTGGCGACTGCTACGGCATGAACTTCCAGGGACGCAACCAGAACGAGTTCTTCAAGCGCACCGTCTTCGACACCCGCGTCTGGAAGCGCCAGTACTACTGGATGCCCATCTACATCGACGAGTACGAGAAGAACCCCAACCTGCGCGAGGCTCCTTTCTGGCCCGACCCGAAACAGGGTGGCAGCACCGAGGAGGGGGAATAGTCCCTAACGTACTAACCGTTTAATAACGCAACTTTCGCATATATGTAAACAACCACAGATGACGCAGATTTATCAACCTTGCGCAGCCAATCTGTTAAATCCGTGACATCTGTGGTTAACAAAGAACTTGAGAAACTTGAATAACAGAAAGCATCATGAAAAAGAATAGCATTTCCTGTCTCCTGCTCGCAGGCTGCGTGTGCTGCCTTGCAGTAGCGCTCACCTCTTGCAACGAGGATCCAGAATACTTCGAGCTGCCCACCTATCCCGACGAGATGCACATCCGCAGCTCCGTGGAGCAGATTGTGCTCAACAAGGGCATCGCCGACCAGGCGGCCGTCACCTTCAGCTGGGACAAGGCCACCAGCCCTGTCTCTACCGCCGACAAGGTGAGCTACAAGCTCTGCCTCTATCCCACGGCCACAAAGGACCAGAAGTCTGAATACATCGCCACCGACGAGACCTCACTGACGCTCACCCACGACCAGCTTAACTCGATGGTTGCACGCTGGGCACTCCCTGGTGAGCAGATCAAGCTAACGGCCCAGGTACTCAGCATCGTCGAGAACGAGACACGCTACGTACGCCCTGAGGTATCGACCGTTGAGTTCCTTGCAACAGGCTACGAGAAGTACCCCACCTATCTCTATATGATCATGACCAACGCTGATGGCCAGCAGACCAGCCAGCGCCTGGAGCAGCGCCAGCTGGGCACCGGCATCTATGAGACAACACTCAACATGGTGCCTTGCACCTACCACTTCACCACCACCGAGGAACCCTACCCCGCCTACGGCATGGGCTCTGAAGCTGAGAAGATGGAGTATGTCACCGAAGGTAATGTCACCGAGTTCACCAACAACGTCATTGGCCAGCGCACCATCATCGTCGACACCAACCAGCCCTACAACGACTGCCGTGTCCTTGACATCGTACAGCTGCCCGTGCCCGGACAAATCTGGATCTGTGGCAATGGCTGCTCCATCGGCTGGAACACCAACACCACGGCCGGACGCCTTGAGATGGTAGGCTCTGCACGAGAGCCTTACTACTACGCCTGGACGGGTGAGTTCACTGCCGGTGGCGAGATAAAGATCGGACTGGGCAATGGCTGGGGCGACCAGTTCTTCTATGCCCCCGAGGCTAATGCCGACCCCCTCACTGACCACCGCCTGCCCATGTACCGCCTCCAGGACGATGGCGGCGACCTCAAGTGGGTGCCCTCCGTCAGTGGCCGCTACACCTTAACGCTCTGCCTCTTGGCCTCCGACATGCACATCTCATTCGAACCCGCCAACTAGTAAATAGTGAAATAGTCAAATCGTCAAATCATCAAATCGTGAAATACCTCCTAACCCTTCTCATGTTGCTGCCCTTCGTGGCCTGTGCCGAAGGCGACGTGCCGACATACCAGAACCCCGTCATCAAGCGCAGCCTCCCCGACCCCACGGTCATCAAGGCGCACGACGGCTACTTCTACCTCTACGCCACCGAGGACACGCACAACGTGCCCATCTACCGCTCCAAAGACCTCGTCACATGGCGCTATGCCGGTACAGCATTCACCGACAAGACACGTCCCATGGACATGGTACCCAACGGAGGCATCTGGGCTCCAGAGATCAACTACATCGATGGCCGCTACGTCCTCTACTATTCCAAGTCTGAGTGGGGCGGCTCCTGGGAGGCAGGCATCGGTGTGGCATGGTCCGACCGTCCCAATGGCAACTTCCGCGATGCCCACAAGCTCTTCGTCAGCAATGAGATAGGCATCGAGAACTGCATCGACCCCTGCTTCGTACAGGACGACGACGGCCGTAACTACCTCTTCTTCGGCTCCTTCCACGACATCTACGGCATCGAGCTCACCGCCGACGGTCTCAATGTCATGGAGGGTGCCGTACCCACCAAGATTGCCGGAGGACTCATCGAGGCCACCATGATTGTCAAGCACGACGGCTACTGGTATCTCATCGGCTCCACAGGCACCTGCTGCGAGGGTGCCAACAGCACCTACCGCCTTGTCATGACCCGCTCGCGTAACCTCCTTGGTCCTTACGTCGACCGTAATGGCAGGTCGGCCATCGGCGACAACTTCTCGCCGCTGCTCAACAAGAGCCCACAGGTCTACGGCCCTGGCCATTGCTCACAGTTCGTCACTGACGATGCCGGACAGACATGGGTGCTCTACCACGGCTTCATGGCCGACGACGTAGATGCCGGTCGCGTCACCTATCTCGACCGTATACGCTGGGGAACAGGCGGATGGCCACAGATCCAGGGCATGCGTCCCTCCACCGAGGCCGAGGTGCCCCTCTTTGGCGAGGCTGCCGCCATCACCCCTCCAGCATCCACTGCCAACACCCCCACCCAGTGCTACGACCTGATGGGACGCCGCATCAACACCCAGTCCGCCAACCTCAAATCCCAAGTCAACAGCGGACTCTACATCCTCCGCGATCCCGACAACTCCGGCAATAGCCACAAGGTCTTCATCCGGTAACACAAAAAGGCCTCCCCAACGGGAGGCCTTTCTCTGTTTGAGTAAGGAGGTGAGGAGTAAGGAGGTGAGGAGGTAAAGTAGGATAGACTTGACGCTACGATCCACCTGATAGGGCTTTACTAATGTCTTCTCGCTCGAGCTCTGCTCGCTTGCTACCAAAGGGACGCAAGAACTACCTCTCGCTACCTGTTACTTCCTTCTGTTACTCTGTTACCTTCCCCCTTACTCTATCTCCTCCCCTTCGGGGAGGACGGGAGGGGTTTCACTTTGCGAACCCTTTTGTTACTATCTTCTGTTATTCTGTTACTGTGTCTTTAAACCCTTTACTCTGTCTCCCCCGCTTCGCTTGCGAAACCTTTTGTTACTATCTTCTGTTGTTCTGTTACTGTGTCTTTACCCCCTTACTCTGTCTCCCCCTTCTTCACTTTGCGAAACCTTTTGTTACTATCTTCTGTTATTCTGTTACTGTGTCTTTACCCCCTTACTCTGTCTCCCCCGCTTCGCTTGCGAAACCTTTTGTTACTATCTTCTGTTATTCTGTTACTGTGTCTTTACCC